>JASBTQ010000045.1 GCA_030148335.1 Allomuricauda sp.
CATCATCCAAAGAAATGTGAGACTGAGTGAAGCCCCAAGTTATGGAGAGAGCATCATAAAATATGATGCCAGCAGCAAAGGTGCCTCCAATTACCTTAACTTGGCCAATGAAATTTTGAAGAAAAACAAGGAGAAAGTTTAAATGGCGAAAGCAACTAAAAAACAGGCTTTGGGAAGAGGCCTGTCCGCCCTATTGAAAGATCCCGAGAACGACATCCAATCCGTTTCGGACAAAAATGCGGACAAGGTCATAGGAAATGTGGTGGAACTGGACATCGAATCCATAGAGATGAACCCGTTCCAGCCCCGATCCAACTTCAATGATGAGGCCCTTGAGGAATTGGCCAGTTCCATCCGGGAATTGGGCATCATCCAACCCATAACCGTTAGAAAACTAGATTTCAACAAATTCCAGTTGGTGTCCGGGGAGAGAAGGTACCGTGCCTCCAAGCTGGTGGGCCTAGAGACCATTCCCGCCTACATCCGCATCGCCAATGATCAAGAATCCTTGGAAATGGCCTTGGTGGAAAACATCCAGAGGCAAGACCTTGACCCCATTGAAATAGCACTTTCCTACCAGCGACTCATCGACGAGATCCAGATCACCCAAGAAAAATTGAGCGATCGCGTAGGAAAAAAACGTTCCACCATCACCAACTACCTGCGCTTGTTGAAACTGGACCCCATCATCCAAACCGGGATGCGGGATGGGTTCATCAGCATGGGTCATGGCAGGGCGCTCATCAATATTGACAAGAAAAAGGACCAGATCTCCATCTACGAAAAGATTGTTTCCGATGGCCTTTCCGTCCGCGATACCGAACAATTGGTGAAAGCCTACAAGGAGCCAGAAAGCCAAACAGCGACCCCGAAGAAAAAAGGCAGCAAGGATGTTCCCGGATTTGTATCCAAGGGCATCGAGGCCCTCAAGGAACACCTTTCCGCAAAAGTGGACATTTCTGCCTCCAGCAACGGAAAAGGCAAAATCGTGATTCCTTTCCACTCTGAAGAGGAGTTCAAGCGAATAAAAAAATTGTTGACAGGTGAATAAAAACCTTCTCTTTTTGTTCTTTGCCTTGTTGTTTGTGCACATTGGTTTTTCCCAAGAAAAAGAGGAAAAAGTCAAGGAAGAACCCCAACCCCAAGAAGTGGATTCCCTGGCCCAAAAAATGGAGGGCGAAGGCATCACTTTTGAGGAAGTGGCCAAAAGGGAACGTGTGAACCCACTTGCTCCCAGCAAGGCTGCATTCTATTCTGCCGTACTTCCCGGTCTAGGACAGATCTACAACAAACGCTACTGGAAAGCCCCTATTGTTTGGGGTGCCATTGGCACGGGAATCTATGTGTATTCCTATAACAACACCGAATATAAAAGGGCCAGAAACGCTTTCAAGCGACGATTGGCGGGCTTTACCGACGATGAGTTTTTTGGCCGTATTTCCGACGAGGCCCTTGAGGAAGCACAGGAGAATACCCAAAGGGACAGGGACTTGGCCCTCGTGATCACCATTGCGCTCTATGCCCTGAACATCATAGACGCCAATGTGGACGCACACCTGAAACAATATAATGTCGATGACAATCTCGCGGTTGACTTTCAACCTTATATAGATGTAAACCCCGTGACCAACCAACCCAATTATGGAATGGCCTTGGTCGTAAAATTTTAGTATATGAACATTGCTTTGTTCGGTTATGGCAAAATGGGTAAGATGATTGAACAAATCGCCCAAGAAAGAGGCCATACCATTGTAGCAAAAATAGATGTTGGCACGGCAGATGTGGATTACAGCACCATGGACGTTGCCATAGATTTTAGTACGCCTGATGCAGCCTTTGAAAATGTCACCAACTGTTTCAAGAACGGTGTCCCGGTCATCAGTGGCACCACGGGATGGTTGTCCCGATACGAAGAAGCCGTGGAACAGTGTACAGAAAACAAAGGTGCCTTTATCTATGCATCCAATTTCAGTTTGGGCGTTAACATCTTTTTTGAGCTGAATTCATATTTGGCCCAAATGATGTCCCAATTGGAACAGTACAAGATTTCCATGGAAGAGATCCACCATACCCAAAAGCTGGATGCACCCAGTGGGACTGCCATCACATTGGCGGAAGGGATCATTGGAAACTCTTCGTACACTGATTGGAAATTGGACACCGCAGGTGATAGGACCATTCCCATAACATCCATCCGGGAGGGCATGGTGCCCGGCACCCACAGCATCTGCTACGAAAGCGATGTGGACAGCATCGAGATAAAGCATACGGCACACAACAGACAAGGTTTTGCCCTTGGGGCCGTGATCGCAGCGGAATGGATCCAGGGAAAAACAGGTGTCTTTACAATGAAGGACGTGTTAAACCTAAGCTAAAAAACGTAACAACAATCTAGGCGGTAAGTCTAACAAAGAAAATTTTATATGGACGGTACACAGTGGATCATTTTCATCTTGATCATCCAGATCATCCATTTTTTGGGTACTTGGAAACTATATGTAAAAGCAGGGCGAAAGGCATGGGAGGCCGCCATTCCTGTATATAACGGGATTGTATTGATGAAGATTATCAACAGGCCCAAGTGGTGGGTCATCTTGTTGTTCATCCCCATCATCAATTTATTGATGTTCCCCGTGGTTTGGGTGGAGACCATCCGAAGTTTTGGCAAAAGCACCCTATTGGACACATGGCTGGTCATACTTACCCTTGGGCTTTACATTTATTATATCAACTATGTTGAAGATGTCACCTATATCGAAGACCGTAGCCTGAAGCCCAAAACCGGTCTGGGCGAATGGGTAAGTTCCATTGTGTTCGCCATCGTGGCCGCAACCTTGGTGCACACGTATTTCATCCAGCCCTATGTGATCCCTACCGGATCGTTGGAGCGCACCCTACGGGTCGGGGATTTCCTTTTTGTGAGCAAGTTCCATTATGGTGCCCGGGTGCCCATGACCACTTTGGCCGCCCCAATGGTACACGATACACTTCCCGTTCTCAAAACAAGGTCCTATGTGGCCGATGTGGACCCCGAGACCGCCAAGACTTCCTGGGTCAACAAACTACAACTGCCCTATATGCGCTTGCCCGGCTTTGAGAGCGTGGAGAAAAACGATATTGTCGTCTTCAGTCTGCCTTCGGATACGCTGTACCAATTCTTCAAAGCACAAAAAGCGGTCATAAAACCTATAGACAAGAAATCCAATTATGTAAAACGTTGTGTAGGAACTCCTGGTGACTCGCTTGCAGTGATTGATGGGTTTGTGCATATCAATGGAAAAAAACTCCAACTTTCGGACAGGGCCAAACCCATGTACGATTATGAAGTATATGCAAAGAATGGTGTATCCAGTCGTTATCTGGAAGAAGTGGATGCATCGGATTATCTTCGTAAGTACATCGCTACCAGCATTAACGAAGCGCAGTACAATGCTTTGGCACCTTACGCCATGGGAGCCAATCGGACAAAAGATGGAAAAATAGAACTTATAACACAGGAAAAAGGAATCCCAACAGAAGTCATCCGACAATTGAGGCTTTCCTTGACCGAAGAAAAACCTTTGTCACGAGTTGCCAATATGACCGCTGAAATGGTGGAAAAACTCCGCCAAAACCCGGCCATCGACTCCGTGGTGATGACACTTGAACCCAAAGGGGAATATGGAGGGGCCTTCCCCCAAAAACCGAACCTCTATCCTTGGAACAATGACAATTTTGGGCCCATTTACATTCCCGAAGCAGGAGCAACGGTAGAAATCAACTCCAAAACCATCCCCCTGTACAAAAAAATAATCAGGGACTATGAGCACAACGATGTGAAAGTGACGGGGAACAAGGTCTTTATCAATGGACAAGAAGCCAACTCCTATACCTTCAGACAGGATTATTACTGGATGATGGGGGACAATCGCGACCATTCCGAGGACAGTAGAACCTGGGGCTATGTCCCTGCAGACCATATTGTGGGCAAACCGGTCTTCCTTTGGATGAGTTTTGACAATTTCACGGAAGGTCTTGCCAATTGGAGGCCCCGATGGGAGCGTGTCTTCACCACCGTGGGCGGTAGCGGGGAACCTGTATCGTACCGTTGGTATTTTGTGGCGGCAATCATCGGTTGGTTTGTATTTGATTTCTTCCGAAAACGAAAGAAGAAAAAGGCTGAATAACCCTTAATCCGTTTCCTTTGAAAATATTGCTCCACCCCACCTATTTTCCGAACGTGGCCTCTTTTGCCGCCATGGTGCAAAATGATGTGGTGTGGGAAGCCAAGGACAATTTTCAGAAGCAGACCTACCGAAACCGCTGTTATATCTGTACGGACAAAGGGAAGCACATGCTCAACATTCCCGTTAAACATGTAGGTGGTGATGAGGGCAGGCAAAAATATGTCGATGTGGAAATGGACAACAGTTATCCTTGGAAAAAACAGCACTGGCGCACCTTGGAAACAGCCTACAGAACCTCCCCCTTCTTTGAATTCTATGAGGATGCGATAAGACCGCTGTATGAAGGAAATGACGCCTCTTTGTATGAGTTAAACCTAAAGACGATTGCAGTAGTTGGAAGTTGTATGGGCTTGGAACTACCAATGGAAAAGACCGAGAAGTTCCAAATGGAACCGACCGAACTAATGGACACCCGTTTTTTGGCAGAGGCCAAACGAAAAGGAAAAATACACTTGGAACCTTACCCACAAGTATTCGATGATCGTCATAGCTTCATTCCCGACCTGAGCATATTGGACCTTTTGTTCAACGAGGGTACCAATGCGCTTACCTACCTGAAGCACCAACCCTTGGATTTGTCCCATGCTTAGGCACATCGTCCATTATGGCATCCATTTTTTGGTGCCCATCCTTATTGCCTTCTGGTTTTTCAAAGGCAATCGACTGCAAATCGCATTGATTTTATTGGCGGGCATTCTCATCGATGTGGACCATCTGTTTGCAGACCCCTTATTCGATCCCAACCGTTGCAGCATTGGTTTTCACCCTTTGCACAGCTATTGGGCCATTTTGGTGTATTGCCTCCTTCCTTTTTTCAGGCCTACCAGAATCATTGGGCTAGCGCTCATCATCCATATTGTGGCAGATATGATGGATTGTCTATTGATGTGAATTGAGGCGTAACGTGGCCATCACAGGGTAGTGATCGGACAGTTTTTCGTCAAAATTTTCATGGTCCCGGACTTCAAAATCCGGATCGGCCAGGATATAGTCTATTCGGATCGGGGTCCTGAACAGATCGTAGGTTCGACCAAAACCCTCCCCTTTTTCCAAAAAGGTATCCTGCAAATCGCCTTTGGCCAGTTTGTAGATATTTGAAAACTGGGTGTTATTGAAATCCCCACAAACGATGTTTTTGAAAGGGCTCTTCTCAATATGTTCCCTAAAAATTTTTGCTTGTTCCAGTTGCATGGTGAACGTATTTACCAAACGCCTGTAGGCCCTTTCAGATTTTTCCCCATTAGCAAAGGACTCCGCCCTTGGTATTATACTAAATGATTGTAAATGAAGATTATATATCCTTATTGTATCCTGCCCATATGCGATATCTGCGTAGATGATATTATTGATGGTTCCGGGCAAATCCAATGAGCCATTGCCCACAATGGGGTATTTTGAGAATATGGCCTGGGTGGTCCTTTTTGCTGAATAAGGGGTTTCACTTCTGTAGGGATATTGCCGCAATTGACGATGGCGAATCCTATTGTGCTCTTGGATGCAAAGGATGTCCGGGTCCTTTTCCTTTATAAAATTGATTATACTGTCACCAATGCCAGGTTGTTTGATCCATCCATTCTTATTGAAGCCCCAAACATTGTAGGTCATTATCTTCAAATCAGTGGTCTTTGCCTCCACCTGATCATTATCACCAAATCCATAGAAAAATCCAAAGGAAATATACCCTATGAGCAATGCCGATATAGAATAAACCGCTCGTTTTCTTTTTCTGAACAGCCAATACAGCAGAAACAAAACATTCAGGATAAAAAGAAAAGGAACGAAGAGGCTCAATACCGAGAGAACAGGTATGGGCTGGAACGGCAAAAAAGAAAAAATGGATATGATGCCCAATAAAAGGGCAATCAAAATATTGATGCCGAGAATTATCCTATCCAGCATTGATGGTGATTTTTTTATACATCAATCTTCCTTACCTGCTTTAAACAAAAAGTCCTTTTCTTCTTTGGACAGACTCTCGTAGCCCGACTTGCTGATTTTGTCCAGAATGGTATCAATCTTTCGCTGTCTGGCCTGCCTATCATAATCTGCCTGGCTGTCCGCGGCACTATTTTTTCTGTATACGGTCTTCATCGAGGCCTTTTTCTCCTTTGGCTTGAATAGTTGTGCAATGGAGTTTCTCAACTTGGTGAAGCCAGCACCAATATCATTGCCCTTGAACAGTTGACGGGCATACATATACCCCAAGAAAGCACCGCCCAAATGGGCCAATCGCCCCCCAACATTTCCACCATAGGGTATCTGTATCAAATCCACCAAAACGAAGAACGCCCCCACATACCATAGTTTGATATTGAAAAAAATTACCCTGACTTCCTGATTGGGAATGTAGGTACACACAAAAATCAGCACAGCCGTTACCCCTGCCGATGCGCCAATTAGCGCGGTATTCGTATTCAAAAGGGTCGGGAAGACATTGTAACTGAGCAAAAAGACCAGTCCGCCCACGATCACGCCCAAAAAATACACATTGATGAACCGTTGGGCATCAAAAAGGTTCAGGAATATGCGACTCGCGAAATAGAGCATGAGCATGTTCCAAAAGATATGCCCCAATCCTGCATGAAAAAAGGAATAGGTGACCAAGGACCAAGGTTGGCCCACAAACTCCAAAAAATCCTTGGGCAAGTGGAACCAATGGGACACCGAATGGCCCAACAAGGCTGTTGACAATCCGTCCAGAATAAAGATCAGGACATTGACAGCTATGAGTTTCTCAGCTATGCTAAGTCGGGCAAATTGATATTGAAGTCCGGCATTCGTCATAGATCAATCCCATCTTTTATTGTTGAACTGGTTCTTTTTCCAGTACCACATCATTATAAAACCAATCAAGGCACCACCAATATGGGCAAAGTGTGCCACTCCCGTGTTCACATTCCCAATACCGAAAATCAGATCCACAGCGATCAAGATGGGTACAAAATATTTCGCCTTGATGGGAACGGGCAGGAAGATGAGCATCAACTTGGCCTCGGAATACATAAAAGCGAAGGCCACCAAAATACCATATATGGCCCCTGACGCACCCACAGCGGGAGTGTTGAATGCCGTCAACATACTGTCGATGGTACCTTTGGGCACCAAGTCATACCAACCGGGACTATATTTTCCTTGGGCCAAAATATCCAAAACCTGTGTTCTGGCAATGCCAGCTCCTTCCAAAGCACTCAAACCCTCGTTGAAAAGAAAATAATTCACCCCAGTGTGCAATGCAGCAGAGCCCAATCCGGCCGAAAAATAGAAGAACAGGAACTTGTTCCTACCCCACATTTGTTCCAAAGGTGTCCCGAAGGCCCACAAAGCATACATATTGAACAGGATGTGCATCAGGTTCCCGTGCATGAACATGTGAGTGACGACCTGCCACCATTCAAAATTGTTGTTTTTGGGAAACCAGAGCGACATCCATTGGTACATTTGGTCCCCATATAGTTGTGTGGCAAAAAACAGGATCACATTGATGATCAACAAATGCTTTACTGCCTCGGTCATTCTACCCATTAGCTGAATTTTTTATCGATATCCCCTTCGGAGATAATGGTGTACGTTAATTTCTGGAACGGACTCAATGAAGGTTCCTTGCATGCAAATAAGTTGTCCAAAAGGGCCAATTGCGATTCTTGGTCCAAAATCTCGCCGGTCCGTACCGCCAAGTTTTTGGAAAGCACTTTGGCCAGGACCTCTGCCTGCGAAACGGAACCATCGCTGAACCCTTCCGTATAATCTGCGATGAGGCGATCCAATACCGTGCCAATCCCGCTTTCGGGGACCACCAACGGAACGCCTGTCACTTTTACAGTTTCCTGCTCCAGGTTTTCAAAGGCAAAACCGATGTTTGTCAGGCTTTCCTTGATCTCGTTCAGAACGGCCAGTTCCTGCTTGTTGAAGGTCAGTTCCATAGGAAACAACAGTTGCTGGCTCAGACCTTCCTTCACCGTGATCTCCCCTAAAAACTTTTCAAAAAGGATGCGTTCATGTGCCCTGTTCTGGTGGATGACGAGCATTCCGGACTTGACCGTACTCACCACATATTTCCGTCGGAGCTGAAAGGTAGAGGCCAAATGGCCTGTTCCATCTTCCGAATACAAAGTACCCTGCTCCTCGCTTTCCGACTCGATGACCACACTGCTGAAACCTTCAAGATCGGCACTTTTTTCCAATCCTTCGTACAGCCCTTCCCAACCCTTGACGCTATTTTTTTGATAAGTCCCACCACCCGTACTTCTACGCGCTGTGGTTTCCTGAAAGGGATTGAAACTGGCATCCACGGTAATCTTGGGCAAGATCGCCCCTTTTTCTTTGTACGAATAAGGCGTATCCAGATTCGGGTCATGCTCAAAATCGAGTACCGGGGCCACATTGAACTGCCCCAAGCTATGCTTTATGGTCGATCGGAGAATGGCATATAGCGTGTTCTCATCATCAAATTTCACTTCTGTCTTCGTGGGGTGGATGTTGATGTCGATGGAAGACGGGTCCACTTGCAGGTACAGAAAATAGCCGGGATACATGTCCGATTTGATCAAACCTTCAAATGCGGCGATCACGGCATGGTGCAAATACGGACTTTTGATGAATCTGCCATTGGCAAAAAAGAACTGTTCCCCCCTGCTCTTCTTGGCAAATTCGGGCTTGCAGACAAACCCGGAGATTTTCACCACCTCCGTTTCCTCCTGCACGGGCACCAATCGACCATCCATCTTACTGCCAAAAATATGGGCAATGCGCTGACGGTGCTTTGCCGATGGCAGGTTGAAAATGTCCGAACCATTATTGTAGAAATGAAACTCGATATCTGGGTGCACCAAGGCCACCCTATGAAACTCATCGGTAATGTGACGGAGTTCCACTTGATCGGATTTCAAAAAATTCCGTCTGGCTGGTATATTGAAGAAGAGGTTTTTCACTGAAATGCAAGTCCCCTTCGGACTCGCGACGACCTCTTGGGAAACAATTTTGCTCCCTTCGATCTTGATATGGGTTCCCACCTCATTCGAAGCCGTTCGGGTCTGCATATCCACGTGGGCAATGGCCGCAATGGAGGCGAGGGCCTCACCTCGGAAACCCTTGGTTTGTAAATTGAACAGGTCCTGCGCAGAGGATATTTTGGAAGTCGCATGGCGCTCAAACGAGAGCCGGGCATCGGTCTCACTCATCCCAACCCCGTCATCCACCACTTGGACGAGGGTCTTTCCGCCATCCTTGATGATCAATTTGATGGTCTTGGCCCCGGCATCGATTGCATTTTCCAGGAGTTCCTTGACCACGGAAGCAGGCCGTTGGACCACTTCCCCTGCCGCAATCTGGTTGGCAACATGGTCTGGCAAAAGTTTGATGATGTCAGCCATTAGGGATTCAGGAATATCGATAGGTCGAAGTCGATGATAAAAAGGAACAGCAACACCAATATGCCCACAATGATGAGAAGGCGCAGTTTGAGGTTCTTGTCCCCTTCTGTTTTCAGGTCGTCCATTGCCGATGAAAACTTGTTCTTGAGCCCTCTATTGGTATGTGCCGTACTTCGAAACTTATCCAGTTTGTGTTCTATTTTATACGGATTGCCCTCTCCCTTGTAGTAGCGTGGGGAATAATCAAATGATTTATTTTTCCTAAGTTTTAAGGGGTTTCGCATAACATCCTTCTCCGTATCACCTCAAAGGTACTCAAAATAGAAAAAAGGCGTTGGACGGTGCTGCCAAAAAATGTTAACAGGGGAGAGATAAGCTCAAGTACAGGTTAAAGTTTCAAGTTCAACAATCCAACCATCCAAAAGTTCAACTTGATAAAAGACGGCCCATCTATGTTCTTGAACTTGATATTTGTGCTTGAACTTATTTTCCCAATACTGCCATCTGGATGGCAGCGATGGCCGCTTCCGTGCCCTTGTTGCCGTGTTTGCCCCCGCTCCTATCCTTGGCCTGCTGAAGGTTGTCATCCGTCAAAACGCAAAAAATGACAGGAATATCGTAGGCCACGTTCAGGTCTTTGATGCCTTGTGCCGTGGCACTGCACACAAAATCGAAATGGCTGGTCTCCCCTCGGATGACACTGCCTATGGCGATGACGGCATCCATTTTTTGGGTGTCCATCATCTTTTTGCAGCCAAAAGTGAGCTCAAAACTACCGGGAACATCCCACACCAATATGTTTTCTGGAAGTGCCCCACAGTCCAAAAGGGTTTCTTTCGCCCCAGAACAAAGGGCTCCGGTGATTTCCCCGTTCCATTCTGAAACAACAATCCCAAACCGAAGGTCCTTCGCATTTGGGATTTTGTTTTTATCGTAAGTGGATAGATTTTTGTTCGCTGTGGCCATAGTCTAATTTTGGGCCATTCCAATAAGGGCCTCAACTCCATTGGCTTCTTGGGCGTTCGGATAATCTTCCTTGATCCGCTCAAAATAACCCGAAGCCTTGTCCTTTTGTCCAAGTTCCAGAGCAACCACACCTGCCTTGTACAAAAATCTTGGTGCGGTAAAATCATTGTCACTATGGGCTATGGCCTTTTCGTAGTAATCCAAGGCATCTTCAGGTTGGTTCAACTGTGAAAAAGCATCCCCGATGCCTCCTTTGGCCATGGCACCCATAATATCGTCATCCGATGAAAAGCTTTCCAAATGGGAAATGGCCTCATCGTATTGTTGAAGGTTCAAATAGGTCATCCCAGCAGAATATTTGGCCAAATTGGCCGCCTTGGTCCCGCTGTATTCCTCAATGATATCCAAGAAACCGTATTTACCCTCGGCACCATTCAAAGCCAAGGTGAACAAAGAATCCTTCTCGGTCTCGCTGGCCAATGCCTGATCAAAATATTGTTGTGGATAAAAAAGCTCGTTGGCCGCTGAAGCCTCTTTCGGCTTTTGGATGAATTGGTGATAACCCAAATAAGCCAACACACCCACAGCTACGGCACCAATGACCCCCAAAATATAATTTTGGTTCTTTTGCACCCATGCCTCGGTCTTCGATGCACTTTCGTCCAAAGTATTGAATACTTCGGCCGTTGTGCTCTCGTGTTCTTCCACCTGGGCTTCTTCTGCCTTATTTTTTGGCTTAAAGCCTCTCTTCTTGTATGTTGCCATCAGTCATTTAATTGGTCGCGCAAAAATAAAGTTTTTATCCAAAACCAAAAGGTAATTTATTCGTTATTTTTGGAATCCTTAATTAGGCACCAACCTACAAAACTCACTTTGTTTCTCTAAACTTTTATGTTTTTAAGACATTTATCTTTAGTCAATTACAAAAATTTCGATTCCAAGACCTTGGAGTTCGACCCTGTCATCAACTGCTTGGTGGGCGATAACGGTGTGGGAAAAACGAATATTCTGGATGCCATTTACCACCTCTGTTTTGGGAAGAGCTATTTTAATCCGGTGGCCACGCAGAACATCAAACACGATACTGAATTTTTTGTAGTGGAAGGCGAGTTTGAAAAGGAAGGAAAAACGGAAAAAATCGTCTGTAGTTTCAAAAAAGGGACCAAAAAGATCATCAAACGCAACGGAAAACCGTATGAAAAGTTCTCCGAACACATTGGTTTTCTACCTTTGGTGATTATTTCCCCTTCGGACCGGGACCTTATCCTTGAGGGCAGCGAAACCCGCAGGAAATTCATGGACGGGGTCATATCGCAGTCGGACAAGAGTTATCTCCTGAATCTCATCAAGTACAACAAGGTCTTGGTACAGCGCAATTCCCTGCTGAAGTATTTTGTGGCCAACCGTACCTTTGACACGAGCACGCTATCCATATACAATGAGCAATTGCATGGACTGGGGACGGAGATCCACAAAAAGCGAAAGGAATTCATGGCCGCTTTTGTGCCCATTTTCAAGGAGCAGTACAGCCATATCTCGGAAAAGGAAGAACAAATCATGCTCTCCTACGAAAGCCCACTCTCCGAAGGTCCACTCCTAAAACTTTTGGAGGCCAATGTGGAGAAAGACCGTGCCCTGCAATACACTTCTGTCGGGGTACACAAGGACGATCTGGATTTCACGATTGCAGGACATCCCATCAAAAAATTCGGGAGCCAGGGCCAGCAAAAATCATTTTTGATCGCCCTGAAACTGGCCCAGTTCCATTTCATCAAGGAACAGGCGAACACCACGCCCATCCTGTTGCTGGATGATATTTTTGACAAACTGGACGAGAACCGGGTCTCCCATATTGTGGGCTTGGTGAAGAACGACAATTTCGGTCAGATCTTTATCAGTGACACGCATGCAGAACGCACGGAAAATGTGGTGAAAACCATCCATCAGAGCTATAAAATCTTTACCTTGTAACATGCGACGGATTCTTCCTTTTATATTGCTATTGATGCTCTTGGGCTGCAAAAAAACCGCTGTGGCCGAAGCGGACCTACAGTACCTGAACGGCTATTGGGAGATTGCCGAAGTAGAATTTCCCAATGGTTCAAAAAAGCAGTACACGGTCAATCCCAGCATCGATTTCATCAAATTGAACGATGGCGAAGGGTTCCGCAAAAAGATGCAGCCCCGGTTTGATGGCTCCTACGACACCTCGAACGACACGGAGTATTTCACGCTTTCACAAACCAACGAAACCTTCACGCTCCGCTACAAAAACGAGTTCAGCGAATGGGAAGAAAAATTGGTGTCCGTGGATTCCCTTTCGTTTTCGGTGACCAACGAAGAAGGGGTCACCTATTCCTATAAGCGGTTCCAACCCATCAAAATCCCGAAGTAATGGCCAAAAGGAACAATTCCCATCTGCCACTAAGCGAAGTCTTGAACGAGTTCATCAAGGAAAACAAGCTCCAAAAAGGCATGGACAAAGTGGATGCCCGTGAGGCATGGGTCAACTTGATGGGCAATGGGGTGAACAACTACACCACGGCCGTGGAACTCAAGAACGAGACGCTCTACGTCTCGCTTTCCTCTTCCGTGCTCCGCGAAGAACTCAGTTTGGGCAAGACCAAGATCATTTCCATGATCAATGAGGAACTGGGCCGGGAACTGGTCAAGAAATTGGTGCTTCGCTAAAACAAAAAAGCCACTCCAATGGAGCGGCTTCTTCTTGATATCTTTGGTTCAAATTAGAACACTTCCCTTCCCGAAAAATGGAAAGCACCTTCGATGGCAGCGTTCTCATCACTGTCCGATCCGTGGATGGCATTCTCACCGATGCTGGCAGCATATAATTTACGGATAGTGCCCTCGGCAGCTTCGGCCGGGTTGGTGGCACCGATCAAGGCACGAAAATCATCAACGGCATTGTCCTTCTCCAATATGGCGGCCACAATGGGACCCCTGGTCATAAACTCGACCAATTCACCAAAGAAAGGACGCTCTCTGTGGATGCCGTAGAATTCCTCTGCATCCCTTTGGCTCAATTGGGTGTACTTCATGGCCACGATCTTAAATCCGGCAGCCGTTATTTTTTCCAAAATCGCACCGATGTACCCGTTTTCAACAGCATCTGGCTTGATCATGGTAAACGTTCTATTTCCCGTCATTTTCTTTAAATTTTGCGCAAAAGTACAGTTTTTGGAACAACGGGCAAGGCTTAATAGGTTTGTTTTAACTCCTGAAGCACAGCTCCGTTGTCGCCCATGATCTTCATGTGGGCCTCTTTCTCTTTGAAATTTAGGTCGATGATTCCGTAACTTTTATCCGAAACCACCTCACCAACCCGATATTTGTTGGGCTCTCCACTGAAGCTGGAATAGGAATGGGTAAGGCCACTGCTCGTAAAATCGATCAAGGGATAGGGCAATCCAGTGACAGTGGCCCTTGAAAATTCAGAGATGTGACGGTCCCCTGACAAAATGATAACTCCCTTCGCCCCTGATTCCACGATCATGGTTTCCAATTTTCGGACCTCATCAGGAAAATTGCCCCAAGTCTCAAAACCATGCTCTCCGGACAATATCTGAATACTGGACATGATCAGATTGAAATCTGCATCGGAATGGGCCAACTCGCCCTGCAACCACTCCCATTGGGCATCCCCGAGTATGGTGGCGCCATCCTCGGTATTGGGCTTATATCTTCTTTTGGGATCTTCGTCCCTGATCAGGTCACTTCGGAAATATCGGGTGTCCAAAACGATGATCTTCACTTTTCCCCCAGGCAATTCAAATTCGTGCGCGGCATATACCCCTTCGCTATTCCTTCTTTCACTATCCAAAGGCACTCCCATAAAATCCAAGAACACCTGCTGACTTTCTTTTTTAATGGCAAATCCGGAGCCGCCATCATTGATTCCAAAATCATGGTCGTCCCAAGTCCCGATGATGGGAACCTCGGCCTTCAATCGGGCATAGCCCTGTACCGTATCCTGCATCGTATAAATGGCCTTGATCCTGTCCACATCGTCCGTATCGGCATAGACAATATCACCGCCCCAGATCCACACATCTGGGTTTTCGGCCAGCACATCGTCCCAAAATGGATTGGGTTCCTGTGGCATATTGCACGACCCGAAGGCCACCACAAAATCAGGTTGTTCCTTTTCCTTGGCGGGAGGTGTTTTTTCTTCTTTCCTTTTACATCCCATGAAGAGGAGGACAAGGACAAGTAAAATGGAAATATGCTTCATCGTTAGGGTTTAGAGGGTCAAAAATAAGGATATTGCAAGTTACCTCTATATTATATTATTGTATATTTGGCCGCATGAATTCAGCGGATATCACGACAGTAAAGTCGATACTTTCCCAGCCTCAAAAAATTGTGATCGTCCCTCATAAAAATCCCGATGGCGATGCAATGGGCTCTTGCTTGGCACTCTATGGGTTTTTGAAGGGAATGGGCCACACGGTCCATGTAATTGCCCCGAACGATTATCCCAAGTTCCTGAAATGGATGCCGTGCAACGAGACGGTCATCAATTTTGAATGGGAGGCCCAAAGGGCACAGCGGTTGTTGGATGAATCCACCGTAATCTTCACTTTGGATTTCAACGACCTGTCCCGAGTGGGCCAAATGGAATCCGCATTGAGGGCGGCCAAGGCCGATTTCATCATGATAGACCATCACCAGCAGCCCAGTGATTATGCCAAGGTGACCTATTCCGATGTCAGCATGAGTTCTACGTGCGAAATGGTCTATAATTTCATCGATTTTTTGGGCGGAGCCGAGCAAGTGACCAAAGAAATTGCCACCAACCTCTACACGGGTATCATGACGGATACCGGTTCGTTCAAGTACCGGTCCACATCGAGCAAAACCCACCGCGTAGTGGCGGAGCTGATAGACAGGGGCGCGGAGAACATGGAGATCCACAGGCAGGTTTTCGATACCAATTCACCATCCCGATTGCACCTGCTGGGCGTTGCCCTGAGCAATATGGTCATCCTGCCCGAATATCGGACGGCATACATTACTCTTACGCAGGAAGAACTGGATGCCTACGATTTCAAAAAAGGGGACACGGAAGGGTTTGTGAACTACGGACTTACCTTGGAAAACATTGTTTTTGCATTGATCTTTATCGAAAACAAAGAAGAAGGCATCATCAAAATATCCCTGCGCTCCGTTGGGGACTTTTCGGTGAACGAATTTGCCCGAAAACATTTTCAAGGGGGCGGACACGACAATGCCGCTGGTGGCAAAAGTGACCTAAGTATGGAAGAGACCATTGACCAGTTCCGTACCATCCTGAAAACCTATAAAAGCCGATTGAACCCATGAGAATTGTCGTTTTATGCATCGCCGTACTCGCTTTTGCCAGTTGCAGAGGCCCGGAACCACGAAAACCAGTTGAAGTAAAATCCGGTAGTTTTTACAAGGAATCCATAGAACGGAGCAAACAATTGTTGGCCAAGGAAGAGGAAATAATCAAAGAGCTCATGGCCAAGGACACGCTGCACGAATACATTGCCAGTCCCAATGGTTTCTGGTACTATTTTGAAACAAAAAACGATACGGCCACCTATCTGCCCAAAACAGAGGACCAGATATTGTTTTCCTACAATCTGATGTCATTGCAAAACGACACCATCTATACCGCCGAGCAAATAGGCCCCACATCGCACGTAGTGGACAAACAGCAATTGTTCCCTGGGCTCCAAAATGCAGTGAAACTACTCAAAATCAACGAGAAAGCCACTTTCATATTCCCCTCATTGCAAGCCTATGGCTATCAAGGGGACAATAAGGCCATTGGCCCACGGACGCCATTGAAATCTTCGGTGGAACTACATACGATCATTATCCATAAAGACAGTTTAAACTAAATCCATACATCAAATGAAACAATCACTTTACATCATAACCCTGTTCTCCTTGGTCATCTTGGGGTGCAAGTCCAGTAAACATGCTGATCTGGGGGATGGCATCTTTGCCGACATCCAGACCACCAAAGGGGACATCATCATCAAACTGGAATATGAAAAGACCCCGGTCACGGTGGCCAACTTCGTGTCCTTGGCAGAAGGCAACAACCCCTTCGTGAATGACGAGTACAAAGAAAAAAAGTTCTATGACGGCATAGTTTTCCACAGGGTCATCAAAGATTTTATGATCCAGGGCGGCGATCCTTCGGGAACAGGCAGTGGAAATATCGGATATATGTTCAAGGATGAGATCCACGACTCCCTGTCCCACTCCAAAAAAGGAATCATTTCCATGGCCAACCGAGGCCCAAAGACCAACAGCAGCCAGTTCTTCATCACCCACAAAGAAACCCCTTGGCTCAATGGCAAACACACCGTTTTTGGGGAAGTGGTCAAAGGAATGGAGGTCGTTGACTCCATCGCCAATGTGGAAACAGGACCGGGTGACAGGCCAAAGGTGGATGTAGTGATGAACAAGGTGGAAATTGTCCGAAATGGCAAGGAGGCCAAAAAATTCGATGCCGTAAAGGTGATGGGCGACTACTTTGAAGAAGCAAAAGCTGAAGAAGCCGCTTTCAAAAAAATGAAAGAGGATTGGGTCGCCGAATTTACCGCACAAATGGCCGAAGCTGAAGAGACCCCTTCCGGGCTGAAAATACTGAAATTGAAAGAAGGCGAAGGCGAGCAACCTAAAGTTGGCCAAAAAGCAATGGTGAGCTATGCAGGTTGGTTGTCCAATGGCGAACTGTTCGACACCAACATGCTGGAAATTGCCGAGAAGTTCAACCAAGTGAACCCTGGAAAAAGAGATCAGGGTGGATACGTACCCTACCCCATGGATTACAGCCCAGATGCCCAATTGGCCGCTGGCTTTAGGGAAGGACTGCTTACCATGAAAGTGGGCGACAAAGTTCGTTTGTTCATCCCACCACATTTGGGGTATGGTGACAATGACTATGGTCCTATTCCCGGAGGCTCCACATTGGTCTTTGACCTAGAGGTTGTCGGAATCCAAGAATAAAAACCAGCAAATGAAGCTAAAAAAAGCCGTACTTTTCCGTGCGGCTTTTTTCATTGATGCACGCACCTATTTTTCGCTTTGTTATATTGATGGGACAAAAAACGAAAACAATCCTAGCCATTGCGCTTCCAATCCAAATTGTATTGGTCAAATGGATGGGCAGCTATCCCCTCTTCGTCGAGAATTATTACAGTAATGGGGTTTATCCTTATATCTCCCAATCGCTTCGGATTCTCTTCGGATGGATTCCCTTTTCCTTTGGAGACCTGATCTATACCGCCTTGACCGTGATGGCCATCAGGTATTGTTACCGACATTGGAAGACCATCAAAAAGAAGCCACTTCTTTTTTTCAAAGACATCTTGATGGTGCTCTCCATCGCCTATTTTGCGTTCCACATACTTTGGGGACTCAACTATTATCGACAGCCCATCACATGGCGGATGGGCATAGCACGTGAATATACCCTCGATGAGTTGGTGAACTTTACCGAATATCTCGCAGAAAGGGCCAACCACTATCAACATGAAATCACTGGGGACAGTCTTTCCTCTGTCCAAGTGCCATACCCCAGAAAGGAAGTCTTCAAAAAAACGGAAAAGGCGTACCATCTCTTACAAAAACAGTATCCCTATTTTAAGTATGAAACCCCAAGCCTGAAATCATCGCTGTACAGTCTTCCTCTGACTTATATGGGATATGGGGGCTATCTCAACCCATTTACCAATGAGGCACAGGTAAACGGCATGATCCCCTTGTTCCGGTTGGCGGCCGTGAGCGGGCACGAAGTGGGACATCAATTGGGCTATTCCGCTGAGGATGCCACCAATTTCATAGGTTTTTTGGTCACATCGCAGAGCGACGACCCCTATTTCAAATATGCAGCATACAACCATGCGCTGGGGTATTGTCTTGTGGACCTCTACAATAAAGATGAATCCAAATACAATGAAATTTTGGATTCCCTCAACCCGGGTGTGAAAAAAAATTACAAGGAATTGGCAGATTTTTGGAAAAAATATGAAAATCCGATGGAGCCTGTCTTCAAGGCCGTGTTCAACACTTTTTTGAAGGTGAACAACCAAAAGGAGGGGATCAAAAGTTACAACTCGGTCGTTGGATTGATGATCAACCACCAAAAACAGCTGGGGAGCAGGAAATGAAACTTGTGCGATATGCACACTTCCTTTATATTTAGACGAGCTAAACTAATTCAATTATAACTTTATGAAAATTAAACTCTTGGCACTGTCCTTTCTTTTGGGCGGTATTTCTTTGTTCGCACAAGATTATTTTCCAAAAAATGACGGTGTAAAGACAAAGAACAACAACTACACGGCATTCACCAATGCCAAGATCTATATGACCCCCACCCAGGTCATTGAAAAAGGTACCCTACTGATCCAGAACGGCAAGGTAGTCCAAGTCGGAAAATCTGTAAGCATTCCCAAAAATGCAGTGGTCGAAGACCTTGATGGAAAGTCCATATACCCCTCTTTTGTGGACATTTTTTCAAGTTTCGGGGTCAAGATGCCCGAAAGGGCAAGTGGCGCAGGAAGATCTGCCCAATATGGCCCAGAGCGGGAAGGATTCTATTGGAACGACCATATCATGCCAGAGAACAATGCAGTGAGCAGTTTCTCCTACGATTCCAAAAAAGCCGAAGAGCTCCGAAAGGCAGGTTTTGGCACGGTGAACGCCCATATTCAGGACGGTATAGCGCGGGGCACGGGCCTCTTGGTCGCATTGAACGATGAAGGTTCCGAAGCGCAGAGAATCCTTTCGGACAAATCCGGACAATACTTTTCCTTCGAAAAAAGCGTGGCCAAAAGGCAATCCTATCCAGGTTCCTTGATGGGTGCCATGGCCTTGATGAGACAATTGTACTATGACCTGGACTGGTACAGCAAGGGCAATGTGGACACCAAGGACCGTTCGTTGGAAGCATTGGCCGCCAACAAGGGACTGACCCAGATTTTTGCTGCAGGTGACAACGGAAATGTGCTGCGGGCCGATAAGATCGGTGATCTTTTCGGGATCCAATACACCATTTTGGCCGGGGGCGATGAGTATGAGCGCATTGACGACATCAAGGCCACCAATGCCAAATTGATCCTTCCCTTGAACTTTCCGGATGCCTTTGATGTATCCAACCCCTATCAAGCCGAATATATCGCTTTGAAAGATATGCGGCATTGGAACTTGGCACCCTCCAACCCTAAGGTATTGGCAGATAACGGTGTGGAATTTTCCATCACACTACACGAATTGAAATCGCCTTCCGACCTGAAGGAAAAATTGATGAAGGCCATCACCTATGGACTTTCCAAGACCAAGGCTTTAGAAGCCTTGACCACCGTGCCTGCGGGCATTTTGGGCATGTCCGGCCAAATCGGGTCACTACAAACCGGCAGTCAGGCCAACTTCTTGATCACCTCTGGCGAAATTTTTGACGAGAACACCATCCTCTACGAAAACTGGGTACAGGGGACCAAGAACATCATCCAATCCATGGATTTGGTGGACATTCGCGGGAATTACAACCTCAATGTGAATGGTAATAGCTATACCGTGGCCCTTACCGGTTCCATTGACAAACCCAAAGCCGAATTGAAGAAAGGTGATGAAACTGTCGATTCCAAGATTGACTTCTCCGACAATTGGTTGAACCTTTCCTTCTCGGACGACAATATGGGCTCTTACCGTATGATTGCCCGGGTGGAACCAGCATCCAACACGATCAGCGGCAAGATGGTACTCCCCAATGGGAACGAGACCATGGCCAGTTTGACCAAAACTTCCCCCTTCGAAGAAAAATCCGAGGACAAGAGTGCTGAGAAGCCAGAATTGGTGGCACTCTCCTACCCCAACGTCGGTTTTGGGTACAAGGAAAAACCCAAACAAGAAAATATCCTTTTTAAGAATGCAACGGTGTGGACCGGGGAGGCCATTTTGGAAAATACAGATGTGTTGATCAAAAACGGAAAAATAGAAAAGGTCGGGAAAGACCTTCGCGCAGGAGGGGCCACTGTGGTGGATGCCACTGGAAAGCATCTGACCGCCGGGGTCATTGATGAGCACTCGCACATTGCCGCTTTGGCAATCAATGAAGGAGGACACAATTCCTCTGCCGAAGTACGCATGAAGGATGTGATCGACCCAACGGACATGGACATCTACAGAAACCTTGCAGGTGGTGTCACCACTATCCAATTATTGCACGGTTCCGCCAACCCGATCGGGGGCCGCTCTGCCATCCTTCGCCTAAAATGGGGTGAAAACGCAGATGGATTGGTATTCCCCAATGCACCAAAGTTCATCAAATTTGCACTGGGCGAGAACGTGAAACAATCCAATTGGGACAGTTTTTCCCGTTTTCCACAGACCCGTATGGGCGTGGAACAGCTCTATACCGACTATTTCCAACGTGCCAAGGAATACGATGCCAAAAAGAAGAGCGGACAGCCCTTCCGTTATGATGAGGAAATGGAAACCCTTGCCGAAATCCTGAATGGCGAGAGGTTCATCAGTTGCCACTCCTATGTGCAGAGCGAGATCAACATGATGATGAAAGTAGCGGAAAAGTTCAACTTCCGCGTGAACACCTTCACCCACATCCTGGAAGGGTACAAAGTGGCCGATAAAATGGCCGAGCACGGAGTTGGAGGTTCCACTTTCAGCGATTGGTGGGCCTACAAATATGAGGTGAACGACGCCATCCCCTACAATGCCGCCATCATGGCCAGCCAAGGAGTCACCGTGGCCATCAACAGTGATGATGCCGAGATGTCCAGAAGATTGAACCAAGAAGCTGGAAAAACTGTAAAATACGGAGGCGTGTCCGAAATTGAGGCTTGGAAAATGGTCACCCTTAATCCTGCCAAACTGTTGCATTTGGACGACCGTGTGGGCAGCATCCAAGAAGGTAAGGATGCCGATGTGGTGCTATGGACGGACCATCCCCTATCCGTATATGCCAAGGCAGAAAAAACCTTGATCGAGGGTAAAGTCTATTTTGATCTGGAAAAGGATAAAATGCTAAGGGAATCCGTGAAAAAGGAAAGAAACCAATTGATCGGCATGATGCTGAACGAAAAGAAAAAAGGCGGGAAGACCAAAACGCCCGTTCAGAGCAAGAAAGAACGATTTGAATGTGAAACCCTTTAAAGTAAGATAATGAAATTTTCAGATATAAATTCAAGCAATCATTGTCCCCTTGAGGGGACTTTAGGGGTGTTTTTGAAGCGCGTTACCTTCGTGGTCATGCTAGCTTTTAGTTTTACAACTTCCGCTCAGCAGACCCCAGCCCCCAAACAGTCCGAGCAAGTTGCCATTTTTGGGGCGACCGCCCATATTGGCAATGGAGAGGTCATAGAAAACTGTACCATCATATTTACGGATGGAAAGATAACGGCCATAGGTTCCGACCTGATGGCCCCGACCATTGGTACCATGATAGATGCCAAGGGAAAACACGTATATCCGGGCATCATAGCTCCCTCCAAGTCCCTCGGTCTGGTGGAAGTGGATGCCGTTAGGGCCAGTGATGACCAAGATGAAATCGGGGAAATGATTCCACACGTCAGGAGCATCATCGCCTACAACGCAGAATCCAAAGTGGTGGAAAGTATGCGTCCCAACGGGGTTTTGCTAGGTCAAGTGACCCCTCAGGGTGGAACCATTTCAGGAACATCGAGCATTGTACAGTTCGATGCGTGGAACTGGGAGGATGCAGCCGTGAAGACCGATGACGGTATCCATTTGAACTGGCCGTCCTTCTTCAGGAGAGGAAGATGGTGGATGGGAGAAGACAGAGGCTACATCCCCAATAAGGAATATACAGGACAAGTAGGAGAAATCGAGGTGTTCTTTCAAAATTCCAGTGCCTACGGAAAATCCGTGGAAAAGGAAAGAAACCTTCCCTTTGAAGCCATGCAGGGCCTTTTTGATGGTTCCAAACATCTGTACATCCACGCCAATGGCGAAAAGGAGATGATGGATGCCGTGGCCACCGCAAAAAAAGCGGAAGTGAAGAATGTGGTGATCGTGGGCGGATATCGTGCCAACAAGATTGCAGATTTCCTAAAGGAAAACAATGTTCCCGTATTGGTCAACCTCACCCATTCATTGCCCGAATATGATGATGATGATTACGACCTTCCCTACAAATTGCCCAAATTGCTCGTGGATGCCGGACTTTTGGTCGGTTTGCAGAATGAAGGTGCCGCCAATTTCCAGACCAGGAACCTACCATTCTACGCTGGACAAACCGTAGGCCAAGGACTGGACAAAGAGACCGCTCTGCAATTGGTGACCGGGAATACCGCAAAAATACTGGGTATCGACGATAGGTACGGCACCTTGGAGGTTGGTAAGAGCGCCACCTTGTTCATTTCGGAAGGAGATGCACTGGACATGCGCACGAACAAAATCTCCAAAGCTTATATCGATGGACGGGATGTTTCATTGGAGACTCACCAGACCGAACTTTGGAAAAGGTATATGGGCAAGTATGAAGGCGAGGGAAAATAAATCCATGGCCTAAAAAAAACAATAAGGGCGGTTTTCCAAGGAAAACCGCCCTTATTTATTTGTTCCAACCCTAACTCTTGCTCAAGGGAATGAATTCCGCCCCCTCAGGTTTGGTGTAGACATTTTCCGGTTTGGCGTCCTCGGACAACATCACATTCTCAAAGACCACCGTACTCTTTGGATCCAAAAGGGTACGCCCTTCATAATTGTACCAGGTGATGGTCTTGGGGAGCAACACACCATTGACTTTTTGCCATTCCTTATAATGGATCCATCTAAAATTATCCGAAGGCTCCCCGGTGCCGTAGGTCACGGTATAGCCCAGCCAAGCCATTTGATGGGTTTCGGGGTCAAAATGGATATAATATTCATCCTTGGATGAAGCCCCTACCCCAATTTTGTAGCCAATCTGGATGCCCGGATAGCTTTTTCCTTCAAATTCCAAATTTTCTGCAGCGGTGTACACAATACCATCATCTGCCAAAACAAAGGGCATCGCCTGAAAATAGAACATTAGGTTGTGGTAAAACGCGGCATCTCCCTTATATGCTTCTTGGGGATCCAAGAGCCAGACTTGTTCCCCATCAAATCCCATGGAAAATGTATCGGTATCCACACGATCCTTTCTTGACCACAAATCTATGATGTGGGTCTCGGGAAGTTCGGGATTGGGCAATACAAAGGAAAGGGTGCGTTGCTTTTTCCAGAGCTTCAGTCCGCCGTGGGTATCAAAAACCTTGGAAAGTGCTTCTGGAAAAGCATGCTGGTCCATCTTCTCTTCCATGGTCATCTGCGGTTCTTTTTCTTCTTCTTTTGGGGACTGTTTGCAGGCAAAAACGGCCAGTACAGTCAATAGGATGGTTGTTTTTTTCATGGTGTAAGTTTGGTCACTTGGTCGAAAACCCCTTTTTTACATTACAGGAATGGCTATTTTTACTTTATGATGGAAACCAAACTGATCAGCAGTGTCCAAAATCCATTGGTAAAAAAAATACTGCTCCTTAAAGAAAAATCCCGGGAACGGAAGACAACGGGACTTTTTGTGGTGGAAGGGCAGCGAGAACTGGAACTTGCCCAAAAGGGCGGATACCCCTTGGAGACCCTGCTATATTGTCCGGACATTTTGGACCTGTCCCAGATCCAACCTTTCCTGAAAAATTCCAAGACCGAAACCGTACAGATTACAAGACAAGTTTATGAAAAAATGGCCCATAGGGGTACCACCGAGGGCGTTTTGGGAATCCTGAAAGCAAAGGACCATGGTTTGGACAAAATCCATTTCAAGAACAAAGAACCTTTGGTTCTGGTTGCCGAAGCCCCAGAAAAACCGGGCAACATCGGTGCCCTGCTGAGAACTGCCGATGCCGCTGCCGTGGATGCGGTGCTGATTGCCAATCCCAAATCGGACCTATACAACCCGAACATCATCCGGTCCAGTGTGGGCTGTGTATTCACCAATCAGATTGGGATGGGTTCCACCGAGGAAATCATTCATTTCCTCCAACAAAACCATATCAAGATCTATTGTGCCGCTCTGACCGCTTCAAAACATTATGTGGACTGTGATCTTACGGGCGCCACGGCCATAGTGATGGGTACTGAGGCCACTGGGCTAACGGACATTTGGCTCAAAAGCTCCGACCAAAACCTCATAATACCGATGCAGGGAGAAATAGATTCCATGAACGTTTCCGTATCGGCGGCAATACTTATATTTGAGGCGAAGCGGCAACGCGGATTCTAAGCTATG
>JASBTQ010000037.1 GCA_030148335.1 Allomuricauda sp.
ATAAACAAAAAAAATAGGATGCTTTTGAGAGCATCCTATTCTTGGTGAAAAAATCGGTCAGATTGAAATAATACAACCCGCTTTCTATGATAGACTGTCAGTTCCCCCTGTCTTTCTTATCATGGTCATGAGTGTTTCGAATTCTCGGCTATGAAACGCATCAGTTGACACTTTACCAGGTAGTTGACCGATTTTTAGTCATTATATTTTCATATTATTTGTCCTCGAAGGAGGCATTGGTGTATTTATATTCGGACCCTACGTTCATTGCCGTTTGCAACTCAATGTCCCTTTGGGCAATATCCTTATAATCATCTTGTTTTTCAGGACGTCCGTAGGCCACCGTGTATTGGGATATGGTGTTGTTGAAGCCTCTGTTGGACACTACCAACCCCAATTTCTTTTCTGGGCTCAGTTGGATGGCATAGTCATCGCTGTCACTGTTGATGTGGTTGCCGAGGTTAACGGAAGGGGTAAGGGTGTTCTGTACCACTTGGGTGGCATACAGGTCCAATCCACCGTAACCATCGCGTCCTTCGGAAGCGAAGAAGAGCAAGGTACCGTTGTAGATGTTGGGGTAGAGTTCGTCCTCTTTGGTGTTCACTTTTGGGCCTAGGTTCTTGGAGACACCAAGACTGCCATCTTTATTGATGTCGGCCACATAAATGTCATATTTGCCATAACTGCCTTTCATGTTCGAGGCAAAGAACAGTCGCTTTCCATCATCGGAAACAGTGGGGTGCTTGGCAGAGTAGTGCTGTGGGCATACATCCATTTTGGTGATGTTGGTCCATTTACCGTTGATGTATTCCGTGCGGTAGATCTCGTGGATCAATTCTTTTTTGGAGAAAACTCCATATAGTGGTTTCTGATAGGTGGCCTTGCTGAAGTAGGCAATTTTTCCATCCTGGGTGACAGACATGGAGGGCACATAACCATCTACGGTGGAAACACCTCCGTTTATGTTCTCATCTATCATTTCTTTTGCCATTTGTCCAAAAGTGCTTTGGGTGGCAAGAATCATTCCTGAAACAAGTAGGCTGTAAATTGTAGATCGTGTCATGATGTATAGATTTGGGGGTTAATACATGACAAAGATCAAAAAGAAACCAAGCAAATACTTATCAATTTTTCATAGGTTTTGACTTTTAACGACTAAAAAGTGTATTTCATCGAATAAATTTGAGTCTTTTAACAGGCGGATGAACTCAAAAATACCAGTAAACGAACTTTTTGTGCCAATGAACGACTCAAAATCGGAATGTATGGAAATGGACATCCGACCATCAGAGAAGGGGCAATCTGGCCATACATTGGGTAAATTCAATTAACTTCGCCATCGTCATAAACGCCCAAGAAGCATAGTTTGGTACATTTTTCAACCACTATTCTGAAACCACGAACGGAACCATTCTGAAAATATGAGCATTACCATAGAGAACATTATCCTTATTGGCTCTGTACTGCTTTTGATCAGCATCATTGCCGGTAAGACCAGCTATCGTTTTGGCGTGCCCACCCTGTTATTGTTCTTGACCATAGGGATGTTGGCGGGATCGGACGGCATTGGCGGCATCTATTTTGACAATCCCAAGATTGCACAGTTTGTGGGCGTGGTCTCCCTGAACTTCATTCTGTTTTCTGGAGGGCTTGACACCAACTGGCAATCGGTGAAGCCCGTGCTCAAGGAGGGGGTGGCCCTTTCCACTTTGGGGGTTTTGCTCACCGCCATGGGTTTGGGCTATTTTGTGTATTTGATCACCGATTTTGGGCTGTATGAAAGTTTATTGTTGGGCGCCATTGTGTCCTCCACGGATGCGGCAGCGGTGTTTTCCATATTAAGGGGAAAGAACCTTGCCCTCAAAAAGAACCTGAGACCGACACTGGAACTGGAGAGCGGAAGTAACGACCCCATGGCCTATGTGCTGACCATCGCTTTCCTGTCGTTGGTACAAGAACCTGATAAAAGCATCCTTTCCGTTCTGCCCCTGTTTTTTATGCAAATGGTGATCGGTGGTATTGCAGGGTTTCTCTTCGGGAAGCTGAGCAAGATCATCATCAACCGTATCCAGTTGGATTTTGAGGGACTCTATCCCGTTCTGACCATCGCCCTGATGTTCATAACATTTTCGGCGACCGATTTTGTGGGCGGCAACGGATTTTTGGCCATATACATCTGCTCGGTATATCTGGGGAACCAGAACCTGATACACAAAAAGACCATCATGCGGATGTTCGATGGTCTTGCCTGGCTGATGCAGATAGCCCTTTTCTTGACTTTGGGCCTATTGGTCTTTCCTTCGCAAATCGTACCTTTTATAGGAATAGGGTTGATGATTTCCCTCTTTTTGATCTTTGTGGCCCGTCCAGTGGCAGTGCTCATCTCGTTGTTGCCCTTCCGGATGAAGTTAAGGCGCAGGTTCTACATTTCCTGGGTAGGGTTGAGGGGTGCCGTGCCCATCGTTTTTGCCACCTATCCGCTCTTAGCGGGTATAGACAAGGCCGATATGATATTCAATATCGTGTTCTTCGTGTCATTGACTTCTGTGCTTATACAGGGCAGCACGTTGTCCATTGTGGCTAAATGGCTGCATGTGGGCCTACCGGAAAAGGCAAAACCCCTATCGCCCACGGATGAACTTCTTACGGAACATCCCAAGGCCATCATGAAGGAGATTGCCATAAAAGAAGATTGTCCCACGGTGGGGTTGAAGATCGTGAACCTGAACTTTCCAAAGAAGGCCATCATCGCCATGATAGAACGCGATGGAAATTACCTTACTCCCAATGGCTCAACAGAACTGCAGGCAAACGACAGGTTGGTGGTGCTCACGGACAAACCTGAGATCTTGGAGAAGGTCTATGAGTCCCTTTCCTTGTCGGGAGCCAATGTGGCCGAAGGATAAATTTGTCGGTTAACCAATGCGTGTTCCGTTTTCCACACTTCTTTCGGGTTGAATGAGGGTCACTTCACCTTGATCGCCCACGCCGCCCAAGACCAGACACTCACTCATCATGTTGGCAATCTGTTTCGGTGGAAAGTTGACCACGGCCACTACCTGTTTTCCGATGAGTTCGTCAGGTTGGTAAAGTTTGGTGATCTGTGCAGAGGTCTTTCGCTGGCCCAAAGGGCCAAAATCGACGAGCATTTTGTAGGCGGGGTTCCGTACCCCTTCAAACGTCTCGGCCGATAGGATGGTGCCCACTACCATTTCCACTTTCATAAAATCGCTCCAGGTCAAATTATCAGACATTGTATTCTTTTTTGAGGGATTAAAAATAACCTCAATTTGACAAAGCCGCTATCCATTGTGTGGATTATCTTTTGAAGAAAGGAATCTGTCCACGTTGCATCCAGGCCAAAGCCGAGCAACACACAAAAGTGATCAGGGCCAGGATGAACAAGGTGCCGCCGTCATCCTGAACGACCACCCCAAGCGTGGTGATGTGGGAGAAAAGGGCACCTGCCATGATTCCCATTCCCAGCAGCGCACCGATCCAAGTGGTCCGAGGAACGAGGAGGAGTACTGCGGTAATGAGTTCGACAACCCCCAACCCGATGCGTCCATAAGGCTCCAATCCCAATGTCTTGAAAATGAACACCGATTCCGGGGCAGCGGTAAACTTAAAATACAATGTTTGCAGAAGAATGATTGTGGGAACGATTCGGAGCAGGGCAGAGGCAATTCGTTTGGTTTTCATGATGAAGAGGTATGTGATTATCCCGATTGGTCGTAAAATAGACCTTCACATAACTTCGAGGCTTTTAAATGATTTTACCGGTTTTTATGGAAAGAAGAAGATCCGTAAATCATTAATTTTACAGGATGAGATCCGTGTTCCCCTTAGTAGTGCTCCTGGCCTTTTTGATGGACGGCTGTTCAAAGCCACACCCAATCTCGGGTACGATCGACCTTTCCAACGGGAGTGAATGGCAACCAAAGATATATCTTCTCCAACCTGGAAAATGGAGTGATGTGGGCCAAAGTTTTGTGGCCCGTGTTTTGGATTCGGCCGTTGTGGGCAAGGATGGTTATTTTAGTTTTTCCGCATTGCCCCATATGGAAAACCCCACATTGTTGGAATTGGCTGTTCAAAAAAGAGGAGTGGCCTATCCCAATCTGTTGGAGAATGAAGACCCCCGCACTGACAATTACGTTCCCTTGGTTTGGAAGACAGGGGAGCGACTGACAATAAAGGCAAGCATCGATGAGTTTCAGGCCAGCTTGTCCATGGAATCCCTGTCAGAAGCAAATAAAGAGATATTGCGGTTACGGGATTTAAGATTACGGGCTTTTGATAAATACAAGGAAAGTTCCTCCAATGTCAGTGACACAGATGAAGCACTGTTGGACCGGGAAGGGAAGTTGTTTGATTACCAGACCGAACTGATGGATTTTGCTGACAATACTGAAGAGCTATTGGCCGCACTGTTGGCCATCAGATGGGTGAGTCCCGAAGGGGATTACGAACGGGTTGCCGAATTTTTGTTTGCCCAGGCCCAAGAATGGGGTGCACTGTATCCTGATCATCCCTGGGTGCAGGAATTGGTTCTAAAAGCGGACAAGGCTAATTTGCCCATTTTGATGGGTGATTTGATGCCCCAGTTGGAACTTCCCATGAAAAATGGAAAAATCTTGTCTTTGGGAGAAGTGTTGAAAGGGGAAAAACTACTCCTTCTGGATGTTTGGGCCTCTTGGTGTGCCCCATGCCGTGTCGAGAACCGAAATGTGCTGCTTCCTCTTTGGGAAAAGTACCGCTCCAATGGCTTCCAGATACTTGCCTATGGATTGGAAAGCAACGAAAAGGCATGGGTAAGTGCCATGGAAAGGGACGGGGCCGACAGATGGCTGCATGCTTCCCATTTGTTGGGCGACCAAAATCCATTGATGGACGCCCTGCGATTAAAAACCATTCCCGCCAACTTTCTAGTGGATAGTGAGGGTAGGGTACTGGCCAAAAACTTACATGGGCCGGAACTCATCCACTTTGTGGACACCTATATGGCCAGACCTACAATGGAATGAACAAGTGGTTCTGCAACCTAAAAAACAAAAGCCCCTAAAACAGGGGCTTTTCATTTGCTTTTGCGGAGGAAGAGGGATTTTGTTCCAATCTCCCTCTTACAGCATTTTGCAAATGTCAAAACCTTCAAAACAAAAAACCGCTAGAGCGAACTCTGCGGTTTTATATTTCAAGCTTTGCGCTTGGTTGCGGAGGAAGAGGGATTCGAACCCCCGGAGGTGTGACCCTCAACAGTTTTCAAGACTGCCGCATTCGACCACTCTGCCATTCCTCCTAAGCGGGTGCAAATATATAAAGCTTTTTGTTATCCCAAAAGGGCTTTTTATTTTATTGCTCATTAAAACAAAAATCCGATGCGTTTAACACTAAAACACACCGGATTTATATTCTTTATCAAGAAATTCAATTGAGGTCGAACTCAACCCCTAAGGAAATAATGTCCCAACTACCGCCATCTACTGCAACACCCCTGTAGGCAAGAACAATGTCAACCATTTCACTGACAGAATAAGCAGCCCGCGGCGAATAATAAAAACCGCCATCGTTGCCATCATTGATGCCTACAGCGTAACCAAGGTCGGCACCGAGTGAAAATTCGTCGGAAACATTGAAACGACCAGCACCTCCAATAGGTAGGAATTGGATATCATCAATTTCAAAGCCTCCTATTTCATCGCCGAAGGAGTGGGAGAAACCCACAGTTGGTCCAGCTTGAAACTGATCTGAGACATCAAATAGATAGCCCAGGTCCACTGCAAGCGCAAAAGTGGCTAGGTCACCAGCGTCTCCAATGGGAAGACCGGCATGGATGCCTGCCTTAAAATCACCTTGTGCATGCACATAACTTAGCCCTACAAAGCATACGGCCAACGAAAATAACATGATTTTTTTCATGATAATGGATTTATAGTTTGCATCAAATGTAGGAAAAATAGCAAAATGATATTTTTGACACGTCTTTTTTAATGATTGTTTAAAATTTAGACATAAAACATCCTTTTGTGAAAAGGGTATCAATCGCGCTAAAGTTTACCATTATCTGAACGGATGTTCAAAACATAGGTCATACTTTTGCTTTTATGCTTGAATGGTATCACTATCTGCTTTTGGTCGCGGTTGGTTTTGCAGTGGGCTTCATCAATACGGTGGCCGGTGGTGGGTCGTTGCTTTCCCTGCCGACACTCATATTTTTGGGCCTCCCCGCAGCAGTGGCCAATGGGACCAACAGGGTGGCGATTGTGGTACAGACCGCCATGTCAACAGCGGGGTTCAAGAGTAAAGGAGTGTCCACCTATCCTTTCAATGTATATTTGGGCATGGCAGCTTTTTTAGGTTCCATCATCGGGGCCTATATTGCGGTAGATATCAACGGGGAGACTTTTAACAGGATCCTCTCCATGGTAATGTTGGCCGTCGTCCTTATCATTATATTCAAACCAAAGATGCGTTTGGAGGAGATGCAGGAGCGGCTCACCGGAAAGTATTTATGGTTGAGCATTGCAGTGTTCTTCTTTTTTGGTATCTATGGGGGCTTCATCAATGCGGGGCTCGGTTTTTTGATGATGCTGTACACCCATTATGTCAATCGGATGAATTTGGTACGATCCAATGCCACAAAGGTAGTGGTCGTGTTCATTTATATGCTGTCCGCCCTGGCCGTATTTGCCCTCAACGACAAGGTGAATTGGAAAATGGGATTCATCTTGGCCATCGGCAACGGGTCGGGAGCCTGGGTGGCAAGCCGCTTCTCCGTGCAAAAGGGAGATGGGTTCATCAAGACCTTCTTGGTCATCGTTGTCATTGTGATGGCCATAAAATTGTGGTTTTTTGATCAATAAATAAGATAGAAATAGAATGCCTGGATTTGAACTTTTTGGGGACAAGGAAAGAAAAGAAGTACAAGATGTGCTGGATTCCGGGGTGCTCATGCGCTACGGGTTTGACGGTATGCGCAACGGACACTGGAAGACCAAGCAACTGGAAGCTGCCCTTGCGGAACGGATGCAGTCACGGCATGTCCATGTGGTGAGCAGTGGCACTGCCGCATTGACGGTGGCCCTCGCTAGCGCAGGAGTAGGGGCGGGGGATGAGGTAATCATGCCCACGTTCACCTTTGTGGCCAGTTTTGAGTCTATCTTGGCTTTGGGCGCCGTCCCCATTCTGGCGGATATTGATGAAACCCTGACCTTAAGCCCACCCGCAGTGGAAAAGGCCATCGGACCAAAGACGAAGGCGGTGATGCCGGTGCACATGTGCGGTTCCATGGCCGATTTAGATACCTTGAAAATCATTTGTGACAGGCACGGTTTGTTGTTGCTTGAAGATGCCTGCCAAGCCATCGGGGGGAGCTATAAAGGGAAGCCATTGGGCAGCATTGGGGATCTGGGCTGCTTTTCCTTTGACTATGTCAAGACCATCACCTGTGGGGAGGGCGGAGCCGTGATTACCAATAACGAAACGTATTACCAAAATGCACATGCCTATTCCGATCATGGACACGACCATATCGGAAATGATAGGGGAGCGGAGCAACATCCCTTTCTGGGGTACAATTTTCGTATTTCCGAAATGAATGCGGCGGTGGGCTTGGCACAGCTTTCCCGATTGGATGAATTTCTTTCCCTCCAAAAAAGGAACTATACCATTTTGAGGGACGCCCTTTCAAATATTCCCGAAATTGTTTTTCGGAGTGTGCCCGAAGGGGGAGAGGAGAACTATTCGTTTTTGAGTTTTTTCCTTCCTTCGGAGGAACTGGCACAAAAAGCCCATAAAGCATTGGGGGAAAATGGGGTGGATGCCTGTTTTTATTGGTATAACAACAACTGGCACTACTATAAAAAGTGGGAACACCTCACCAATTTGAAATCTTTGGGGAAATTGCCCAAAGAGGTCAGGGACGCTTTGCCCGACTATGCCAAGGCCAACTTTTCGGAATCCGACCATTGGATGGGCAGGACCATTTCCTGTTTGATCAAATTGGGATGGACGGAAGAAGAAGTGGGGGAAAGGGCCAAAAGGATGGTGGAAGCCATTAAAATGACAATAGGCAGGTAAAAGTTCAAGGCCAAGTTTCAAGTTCAAGAACAGAGAAAAAAGAGAAAAGACCCAAGAAAATCAGAGACAAGAAACAAGGACCGACTTTTGACATCAAGCACCAAATTCCAAATTCCAATAACCCAGTAACAAAATAACTGAACAACGAAGTCAATGGGCAACTGTCCCCTTGAGGGGA
>JASBTQ010000018.1 GCA_030148335.1 Allomuricauda sp.
ATATCATCCTTAAATCCCAAATCCTGTACATCTTCTCTTAGAATAAGTTCCATTCTTCGGTATTTTTTATTTCAACATATCGCCAACGTACGGCATTAACGCAATGTGACGGGCACGCTTAACGGCCTGGGCCACTTTTCTTTGGTATTTCAAGGAAGTACCTGTAAGTCTTCTGGGAAGCAGTTTTCCTTGCTCGTTCACCAATTTCATCAAGAAATCCGGGTCTTTGTAATCAATGTACTTGATACCTGATTTCTTGAACCTGCAATATTTCTTTTGCTTGTTGGTCTCGATATTGAGAGGGGTCAAATATCTGATTTCCCCGTCTTTCTTCGCTTTTGCTTGTTGTTCTATGGATGCCATGTCCCTATGCGTTTGCTTTTAGTTTGGTTCTTCTTTTCTCTGCCCAAGCAATCGCATGCTTGTCCAGTTTAACGGTCAAGAAACGCATGATGCGTTCATCTCTCCTGAATTCGAGCTCGTAGGGGCCAATGGCCTCACCGGGAGCGGTGAATTCGAACAAGTGGTAAAAACCACTTTTTTTGTGCTGAATGGGATAGGCCAATTTTTTAAGTCCCCAATCTTCCTTGGAGACCATTTTGGCACCATTCGTAATCAAGAAATCCTCGAACTTCTTGACTGTTTCCTCTATCTGGGTCTCAGATAGAACGGGATTCAAAATGAAAACAGTTTCGTAATGGTTCATATTATATATTTTTAAAGGAGCGCAAAAGTAATAATTATTCCTTCTCCTTGCAAGAAAACCAATAAAACTTCGTTTAAAGTACAAGAGTTATCAACACCGATGAACCTTATAAACCTAAATAACGTAAATGGTAATATACACAACAAATTAGACCATGTTTACATCTTTTGTTGCTCCTAAGCGTCTTTTTTATGTAATTTGCCGATGATTTAAAACCCTACAAATCACCCCATTCTATGAAATTAAAAAGTATAATTGTAGACGATTCTTCCATGCAGCGGATGGCCGTTGCGAAATTGGTCAACAATCATCCACATCTTGCTTTGGTTGCTGAATACAGTAACGCCATTGAAGCCAAAAATGGCCTGAAAAACCACGACATCGACCTTATCTTTTTGGACGTTGAAATGCCTATCATCAGTGGTTTTGACCTTTTAGAGGCCCTAGAGAACCCACCACAGGTCATTTTGATCACAGGAAAACCTGACTATGCCCTCAAGGCATTTGATTATGACGTGACCGATTACCTTCACAAACCCATCACCTTGGCCCGTTTCGAGGCCTCAGTAAAAAGAGCCGTTGCCAAATTTGAGCAATTGAACCGGGTAGATGAGGACGAAGAGCACATTTTTGTAAAGAGCAACCTTAAGAAACGCAAGGTTATCCTAAACGACATTAAATGGATCGAAGCGCTTGGGGATTATATCAAATTGGTGACCGATGAAGCCAATATCGTCATCTTGTCCACCATGAAATCTTTTGAGCAGCAATTGCCTGCCGAAAAATTCCTGCGCATCCATAAATCGTACATCGTGAATCTGGAAAAAATCGAGAAATTCAACAGTAAAAATGTTGAGGTCGGTGGCAGACAGATCCCATTGAGCAGAAACAAAAAGACTGAGCTGGCAGAAGCGCTCGCCAACGTATAGTCAAAGCTATATGTGGTCAACATTGTAGACCAGTCTTACACTTTTATACTTTGAAATAGCATTGAAGGATTTCTCAATCCTTTTAATGCTATTTTTTGTTTGTGCCAACGACTGTTTTTTGGGAATCTTGATCAAGATGTTTTTCAGGTAGTCCCGACGTATCCTGCCCACAGGAGGGTATTCCGGTCCCAAAATCTGCTGCCCCAACACATTGCGGAGCGACTCGGCCAACCATTGGGCGGCCTCGTTCAGTTTGTTGAAGTCCCTGTCCTTCAGCGTAATCTTGATGATCCGCACCAAAGGTGGGTATTTGAACTGTTCGCGCTCGTACAACTGTTCCGCAAACATTTTATCGTAATCATTGGTGGTGACTTGCTGCAGGATCTGATGGTAGGGATTGTAACTCTGGATAAGCACTTTTCCCCTTTTTTGGGTCCGCCCTGCCCTACCCGCCACTTGGGTCAGCATTTGAAAACTCCGTTCATGGGCACGGTAGTCGGGAAAATTGAGCATGGTATCCGCATTCATGATGCCCACCAAACTTACATTCCTGAAATCCAGACCTTTGGTCACCATTTGGGTACCCACCAAAATATCCATTTCTTGATTCTCGAAGGCGGAAATGATCTTTTCATAGGCATATTTTCCGCGAGTCGTGTCCAAATCCATCCGGCCAGTGGCCACATTGGGGAAAAGTTGGTCCAATTCCTCCTGTATCTGTTCCGTTCCAAAGCCTTTTTTGTCCAATGTGTGACTTCCACAGGCCAGACATGCCTGTTGCAATGCCATGTGATAACCGCAATAGTGGCAACGAAGCTGGTTGATGCGTTGGTGATAGGTCAAGCTCACATCACAATTGGGACATTGGGCCACGTGCCCGCAGGTAGTGCACTCCACCACTGGGGCAAATCCCCTTCGGTTTTGAAAAAGAATGACCTGCTCCCCTGCTTCCAATGTCTCGGAAATGGCATTGATCAGGGTTTCGGAAAAATGGCCCTTCATCCGTTTCTTTCGGGTAGCTTCTTTGATGTCCACCAGATTGATGTCGGGCATCAACACATTTCCATATCTCTGATCAATGGAAGCATAACCATACTTCCCCTTCCTGGCATTGTACATACTTTCTATACTGGGTGTGGCAGACCCCAAAACGGTGTGGGCTTTGTGCAACGAGGCCAACACAATGGCCGCATCACGGGCATGGTACCTAGGTGCGGGATCAAATTGCTTGAAGGAACTTTCATGCTCCTCATCCACCACGATGAGCCCCAAATTAGAGAAAGGCAAAAACAAGGAGGAACGGGCACCGATGACAATCTGTGCCTTCTCGGCGTTTTTCAGCACATTGTTCCAGACCTCTACCCGTTCGTGGATGCTGTATTTGGAATGGTAAACGGACACTTTGTGCCCAAAATAGTCCCTCAATCTATTGATCAACTGAGAGGTGAGCGCAATTTCCGGCAAAAGATAGAGGGCCTGTCGGTCACTGTCCAGACATTGCTGTATCAATTTTACATACACCTCTGTTTTTCCGGATGATGTGACCCCATGCAGCAAAACTGGTCTGTCCTCCGCAAAACCTTTGTTGATATCCTCCAGTGCCTTGCTTTGGTGTTCGTTCAGGGCAATGTTCCGGGCCTCCTCTGATTCCTCGTTGTACTCCACCCGGTCCTGCCTGATCTGATATTCTTTTAGAATATCTTTATCGATGAGGGCCTTGACCACTGCCTTGGAACTGCCGCTATGTTTTTCCAGTTCGGTAATGGGGATGGGCTTGTTGTTTCCGCTCCGCAGTTGAAAAAGGGAGAGTACCACTTGGCTCTGTTTGGGTGCCCTTGAGAGTTCGTTCAGCAGTTCTTCCAACTGTTGGTCATCGTCGTACTTGTCGGAAAGTTTCACATAGCGGACCAATTTGGGCTTGTACTGCTCGTAGAGTTCTTCCTTTTGCCGGACCACTCCTTTTTGCACCAATCCATTGATCAGGGAGAGTACATTTTTTTTGTCCACGATATCGCTGATTTCCTGAACCTTCAGGGCAGACTGGTGCTGCAACGCTTCATATACCAAAAACTCATCATCAGTGAGTTCCATTTCATCTACATTGGACTCCTTGTTGGGAAGGATCAAGGTCTCACTTTCCAATAAAAAGGCACTCGGTAAGGCACTTCGTATCACTTCGCCCAAGGTGCACATATAATATTTGGCTATCCATTCCCAATGTTGCAGCTGAAATGGGCCTACGAGGGGAACGTCATCCAGAATTTGATAGATTTCCTTGGCTTCGTATGCGGTCGGGGCATTTTGGTGTACCCGATAGGCCAAGGCCGTGTAGATCTTTGATTTCCCGAAGGGAACGGCAACGCGCATTCCCGGCTGGATAAAGTCCGCCTCTCGCTGGGTGACGCTATAGGTAAAAAGTTTTTCTAAAGGAATCGGAAGAACAACTTCCAAAAAATAGTCCATACGTTACTCCTCAATCACTCTGTGCCAGGTCTGTGTTCGGTGTAAAAAGGCCAGGTAACCCCTTACTTTCAAGCGGTTTTCATTTTCATCGTCCAACCAGACCTTCCCCCTAAAGGTCATTCCCTGCTCGGGATCGAACAGCCTATCACCTTTGTACTGCCCTTTTCCGTTATGCTCAAAATCGTCCATGATCTTCATGCCCAGCACCGGTTTGTCCTTGAGCTCTCCATCACACTTGGTGCATAGGGCATCTTGCTTCCCTTCCTCCAATATTTTGACCACTTTGGCATGCATCAGGCCATCTTCCTTATAGATTTCGATGATCGCCTTGGCAACACCGTTTCGGTCATCAATCGTCTTCCATTTCCCAAAAACAGTCTGCGACCATACCCCCTGAAAACATAGAAAGCCTATCAGGAAAATGCACTTATGGATTGTTCTGCTGTCTTTCATGTCGTTTTTTTAGAGAGTTGAGGGTCGCGTTGAGTTCAAAGCCCAACAGTAATATATTGGAATTTAACCAAATGAACACCATCAGGATCAATAATCCTCCCAATGCCCCATAAAGTTCGTTGTATCGGGCGAATTTTTCCACATAAATCCCAAAAAGATATGAAGTAAATAGGAACAATAGCGTAGTCATCAGTGCCCCTGCCGAAAAAAACCTCGCATTCCTGCCTTCGGCGGTCCCAAAATAGTAAAGAATGGCTGTGGTGAGGTAGGACAGGCTCAGAAAAAACACGATCTTGGCAATCTGGATCCCAACACCATCCCCTTTTTCCACATCGTATCCCAAAGTCTTCCCCAAATACTTACTGGTATATTCCACAATATAAAATTCGAAGTACACAAAGGCCACGGCCCCAATGATCAGCAAAATGGAGAGAATGAGCCCAACCACAAGGGCATAGGCATATTGTCTGAAAAAATTACGGGTGAGTTCCACATGGTACGAGTTTTCGAAACCTCCAAAAATGGCATTCACCCCATTGGCCACCAAAAAGATGGACACAATGAATGCCGATGACAAGAGTCCGCCTTGCTTTTGGTCCTTGATCTGCTGGTAAATCTCCCCAAAATAGTCACTGGTGGCCGAAGGCAGGAAGGATTCCAAAAAATCGAGGAACTGCGTATCGAAATTTTCATTGCCCACACTCACATACGGTATGATGAAGGGAATGAGCGTCACCAAAAAGATGAGCAACGGGAACAGGGCCATAAAAAGGCTGAAGGCAATGGAACTGGCCCGTGCGGACAAGGTCCCCTTTACAATGCCCAACAAATACATCTCGATCAGGTCATAAAGGGAAAGGCCCTCAAAAGCCTTTAGTTTGATGCGCTTCAACACACGCACCAACCAATTGACCACGGGTATTTTTTCCAATTGCTCTTCTATGGCCACTGACATGCTATACCGCTTTTAAACTAAGATCCATATTGTACACAGAATGGGTCAACGCCCCAGAGGAAATATAATCCACCCCGCACTCAGCATAGGCCCGGATGGTCTCTTCGGTGATCCCTCCGGAAGATTCGGTCTGGCACTTTCCTCCTATCCGTTTTACGGCCTCACGGGTTTCGTCATAATCAAAATTGTCCAGCAGGATGCGGTGCACCCCTTCAGATCGCAGAATCTCATCGACCTCGTCCAAGTTCCTGGCCTCTACAATGATTTTCAGGTCCTTCACGTTGTCCTTGAGGTATTCCTGGGTCTTTTGGATGGCCTTGGTGATGCCTCCCGCAAAATCGATATGATTGTCCTTCAACATCACCATATCGTACAGGGCGAACCTATGGTTTTCACCACCTCCGATCTTCACGGCCCATTTTTCCAGTGCACGGATTCCGGGTGTGGTCTTTCGGGTATCCAAAATTTTGGTGTCAGTGCCATCCAAAAGGGACACAAAATCCTGCGTTTTAGTAGCAATGGCACTCATACGCTGCATGGCATTGAGCACCAACCGCTCCGCTTTTAGGATGCTCTGGGAACTTCCCTCCACATAAAAAGCGACATCTCCGTATTTTACCGGGCTTCCGTCCTCTATCAGGACTTCCATCTTCAATTTGGGGTCGATATATCGGAACACCAGCTTGGCAAACTCCACGCCGGCGATGACGCCCTCGTCCTTCACCAAAAGTTTGGCTTTTCCGGTGGCCGATGCCGGAATGCAGGCCAATGAGCTATGGTCGCCATCCCCGACATCTTCGCGCACCGCATTGGATATGATCAGGTCCAGTTCCTTTTGAAATTGTTCTTCGGATATCATGCATTTGGGTTTCCACGAAAATACTAAAAACATTGATGTTGTTAAGTTATTTGGTTGCAGGGTTATTGAGTTACTGTACTTTCCACTTATTCGTTACAGATGTAGGACAATAGACCATAGAGAATAGAGGATAGACAGGCTTTCTACCTATACTTGTTTCAGGTTTATAGTTTCAGGTTATTGGTTATTGGTTGTTGGAGATTTGGTGTTCTGTGTCTGAAGTCCGAAATCGGGAGAGACGGAAGACCATAGAAAATAAACTTTGGTTATTCCGTTATTGGGTTATTGGCCACTACCGACTGCAAAGCTGCTTACTGAATGATTGGAATTTGGAATTTCAGATTTGGATTTTTTGTGTTTGAAACTTGCTCTTGAACTTGAAA
>JASBTQ010000023.1 GCA_030148335.1 Allomuricauda sp.
CGAGCCGATAGAGGGACTCGAACCCACGACCCCGAGATTACAAATCACGTGCTCTAGCCAACTGAGCTATATCGGCATTTTGAACCCCTTTCGGTCACAAAAAAAGTCCGCTATTTCTAACGGACTGCAAATGTAGAGATATTTTTTTTTAATCAAAATAAAATTTCAAAAATTTTGATCAGGCCTTGGCCCTCAATTTCTCCTTTCGTTTCACCAACTGTCTTTCCAATGAACTACAGGCGGAATCCACTGCCTCCTCAAAGGACTTGCACTGTTTTTTCACCATAAATTTATCCCTGGGCACGGAAACCATGATTTCCACTATCTTGTTCTCTTTCGCACTAGTGTTGTCCACTTTCAAAAAAACTTCCGAATCAATGACCCTGTCATAGAACAATTCCATCTTATCCATTCTCTTCTGGATAAAGTCGATGAGCTTACCATCAGCTACAAAATTTACCGATTGTGCATTTACCTTCATAGGACTTAGTTTTTAGTACTGCCAGCGGCAGCGGTGTTAAACAATACAAGAAAGGTCTATTTCTTGTTTCTGGGATGGGCCTTTTGATGAACTTTCTTCAGTTCGGCAATGCTGTTGTGTGTGTACACCTGAGTGGATGCCAAACTTGAATGGCCCAATAATTCCTTGACCGAATTCAAATCAGCCCCCCTGTTCAGCAAGTGCGTTGCAAAGGTATGCCGCAATATGTGCGGACTCTTTTTTACCTTGGGGGACACTAAACTAAAATACTTATTTATAATGCGATAAACAAGTGTTTCGTAAATTTTAAGACCGTTTTCTGTTAAAAAAAGATGAGGTGAGCCTGTCCCGTTTTCCACCTCGGAACGCCGCTCCAAATAGCCCTTTATGAGCTCCACAGAAGAAGGCAAAAGGGGAAGGATCCGCTCCTTGTTCCTTTTGCCCAGCACTTTCAAGGTCCCCATGCCCAAGTCCACATCGCCCACCTTAAGATTGACCATTTCCGCCCTTCGCATCCCGGAGGTGTACAACAGTTCTATGATGAGTTTGTCCCGTGTGCCCTCAAAATCGTCCGGGAAGGGTATTTCGGAAAGAATGATGTCCATTTCACGCTCGGAGAACGGCACCTCCACCTTTTTCTCGGTTTTGAGCGCCCTGTGCTTCACCAAAGGTGAAACGGTAATCTGCCCCACCTTCAGCAGAAATTTGTAATAGGCCTGTAGGGAGGAAATTTTTCTGTTGATGCTCCTATTGGACATCCCGTCATTGGACAGGGAAACAATCCAGTTTCGGATCAGGGAGTAACCCACATCGGTAATGGAAGATGTATCGTGATGCTCCTCACAAAAGCTGGAAAACTCACCAATATCCCGCTCATAGGCCTTTATGGTATGGGGCGAGTAGTTCTTCTCCAGTTTGAGATATGCTATGAAAGCCGATACGGACATATCCCAAAAATAGCGAAATCCCGTTGTCCCAGGATATAAAACAAAAAAATCCCGTTCCAATGATGGAACGGGATCATATATATTGTTCAGTTGAACCCTATACTTCTTCTTGGTCCCTTAGACCTTGAATGTACTGCGCTTTCTGAATTTGGGCTCTACGCTCTACAGAAGGCTTGGTGAACTGCTGCCTGCTTCGCAACTGGCGCATGGTTCCCGTTTTGTCAAACTTTCGCTTGAAACGCTTCAGGGCTCTATCGATGTTCTCTCCTTCTTTAACTGGTATTATCAACATGGGCTACAACCTCCTTTCTTTTAGAATTTTGGAGTGCAAATATACATTTATTAATTTTTTCCGTGCAAATTACTTGAGAATATTTCTTGAGATCACCAATTTCTGGATCTCCGTGGTCCCTTCACCTATGGTGCACAGTTTTGAGTCGCGATAAAACTTCTCTACCGGAAAGTCTTTGGTGTATCCATATCCGCCATGGATCTGGACGGCCTCATTGGCAGCTTTCACACAGACTTCCGAAGCGTACATTTTGGACATGGCGCTCCATTTGGTCATGGGCCTGCCCTCATTCTTTAGGAAGGCCGCTTTGTGCAATAAGAGTTCCGATGCCTCTATTTCGGTGGCCATATCCGCCAATTTGAAGGAAATGCCTTGGAACTCACTGATGGGTTTTCCAAACTGAACCCGTTCCTTGGAATATTTCAAGGCAGCTTCGTAGGCCCCTTTGGCAATACCTAGCGAAAGGGCCCCTATCGAAATCCGGCCGCCGTCCAATACTTTCATGGACTGTACAAAGCCATCGCCCACGTCGCCCAAACGGTTGGCATCGGGAATCCTACAGTCGGAAAAGATGAGCTCCGCCGTTTCACTGGCCCTCATGCCCAGTTTGTTTTCTTTTTTACCACTCGTAAAGCCCGGCGTACCTTTTTCCACGGCAAAGGCAGTCATTCCATGACTGTCCCCCTTCTCCCCTGTTCTGGCAATCACTACGGCGATATCCCCGCTCTTGCCATGGGTAATGAAGTTTTTGGCACCGTTCAAAACCCAATCATCCCCATCCCTCACTGCAGTGGTATTCATTCCACCGGCATCCGACCCCGTGTTGTGCTCAGTAAGCCCCCAAGCACCAATCCATTCGGCACTGGCCAATTTTGGTATCCAACGGTGTTTTTGTTCTTCGTTGCCAAACGACAGGATGTGGTTGGTGCAAAGCGAATTGTGCGCCGCCACGGAAAGCCCAATGGAAGGGTCCACCTTGGAGATTTCTTCCAAAACGGCAATATATTCATGATAGCCCAATCCCGAACCTCCCAGTTCCTCCGGCACCAAAATCCCCATAAAACCAAACTCTCCTGCTTTTTTGAAGACTTCCACGGGAAAGGTCTGTGCCTCGTCCCATTCCATCACATGGGGAAAAATGTATTGCTGGGCAAAATCCCGCGCAGATTCAGCTACCATTTTTTGGGTCTCTGAATAATCAAAGTTCATCATGGACATCGTTTCCGTAACCATTCGTGCAATTTTTATAGGGTCAAATATAGCTTAATTCTATCAATCCTTTCCTTTGGAAACGTCTTAACGTTTCTTAAATCGTCCAATGTCGAAAAGGCCCCATTGACCTCCCTATGGGCTACAATTTCCCTTGCCAAGTCACGATTGATGTACAGCAAGGCTGAAAGTTCCTGTATTGAAGCTGTGTTGATATTGATTTTTGTAATGTTGGGTTGATGGAGCACCTGAAAAAGGGCCAATGCCCTTTTTACGACATCCGGGTCCAGCCCGTACACATCATAGAGCTGCTCGTTCACTAAAAACCCGCCGAGCTTGTCCCTAAAATTGATGATCCTGTCCGATAGCTTTTCCCCGATACCGTTCACCCGCATCAGTTCTTCCTTGGTGGCAAGGTTCAGGTCCTTTGGAGCAACGACCTTCTTATCTTTTTGGACAAATGGTTCCGATAGTTTTATAGTTTCCCTTTGTCTCCATTCAGGAAACTTGAAATATGGGGAGATGGCTTCCAGAAGGGAATCTGAAATCTGGGTCACTTCCTGAAAATCTTCTGCGGAATTCACATACTTTCCCTGTTTCCGAAAAGTAAACAATCGGTCCAGTTCGTCCGTGGACAACCCAAGAACATATCCTTTGTAATCACTAATATAGTTGGGGTTGAAGGGAAGCAGTCTCAAAGAATCGCTTAGAACAACATTTCTCAAACTGTCCAATTTGGCCAAGGCCAAGACATCCTCGTTAAATTTTGGGCTGTCACCAAAAGGTTTTGACTTGACAAAAAAATAAACTCCCTGTAGCAGTGCCACAAGAAGCAATAAAAAGAAAATCCCACTCCGTTCCTGTTTGTTGAACCTAAAGTGGGATGATCTCATGATTATTTCAAGCCAATGCTTAGCCTTTCAATTTTTTGAAAAGCTGGTTGGACTTCAATTTCAGCAAATAACCGTCCAAATCTTTTTTCACCTCACCGGACATGATGTACAATCCTATGATGTTCGGGAAGGACATGGCCAATATCATCATATCGGAAAAATCCAATACCGCTCCCAAACTTACGGAAGCTCCCACGACCACAAACACCAAGAACAACATTTTGTAAATCATTTCGGAACGCTTGCTCTTGCCGAACAGATACGTCCAAGCCCTCATTCCGTAGTAAGACCAAGAAATCATGGTGGAGAAGGCAAAAAGGAACACTGCCAAGGCCAATATGTAGGGGAACCAAGAAATCTGGCTTCCGAAGGCATCGGATGTCAACTGGGCCCCTGCCATTCCCTCAACTTCGTGCATACCGGTAAAGATCAATACCAATGCGGTCAGCGTACAGACCACCACCGTGTCTATAAACGGCTCCAACAAGGCCACAAAACCTTCGGATGGTGGATTGTTCGTTTTGGCCGTACTGTGGGCTATGGCCGCGGAACCGACCCCTGCCTCATTGGAAAAGGCGGCTCGTTGGAAACCGATGACCAATACGCCCAAGATTCCACCTTTTAGTGCCGAAGGACTGAACGCTCCATCAAAAATGGCGGAAAAGGCCGGGCCAATATTCTGTATGTTCATGATGATGACGGCAAGGGCCGCTACAATATAAATAGATGCCATGATGGGCACTATCTTGCCCGTTACCTTCGCAATACTGCTGATCCCGCCGATGATGACCACTCCGACCAAAATTGCGGTGATGACACCAAACCAGAATCCGTTGCCCGCCAAAACGGGGAACTGCCCTGCCAATTGCTCAAAGGATTGGTTGGCCTGGAACATGTTCCCTCCTCCAAAAGAGGCACCGATGGCCAGCACGGCAAAAACACCTGCCAACACCTTTCCAAAGCCTTTCATGTTTCTTTTTTCAAGACCGTAGCGCAAATAATTCATCGGGCCACCGAACACACGGCCATCAGGCAATATGTCACGGTATTTGACCCCGAGGGTACACTCCACAAACTTGGAGGACATACCCAACAATCCACAAACGATCATCCAGAAAGTGGCCCCTGCACCCCCTAGGGATACTGCCACGGCAACTCCTGCGATGTTTCCAAGGCCCACGGTACCGGAAACGGCAGTGGCCAAAGCTTGGAAGTGGGTCACTTGCCCGGGTGCATCCGGGTCATCATATTTTCCTTTGGCCAAATCAATGGAGTGCCTAAACCCACGTATGTTGATAAAGCCCATACGGATGGTGAAGAACAACGCTCCAAGTACCAACCATATCACGATAAACGGGATACCTTTTATAATGGGATCTCCATTGGGATGGATCATGGCAATAGGCTGCTCATACTCCACTTCCGCAAAATAATGCGCCCCTTGCTCGATGACATGTTCCTGGTTTTCGGAATTGTATATCACCTTTCCTTCCTTCACTTTGTGACGGAGTTTTCCCTTTGCTGTGGCCTTGATGGTGATGTCCCCGTTCTTGTTACTGGTGATGATGGCAATGTCATCCCCAACAGTAACCTTTTTTCCATCGGTCTTCAGCCATTGCTTCATCACAAACTTGTCCTGGGTCTCGTTGCTCCAATCGGGAACGCCGATCAACTTGACATCTGCATAGGCCACAGGATCATAGATTCCGATTGCCGCAAAAGGGTCCCAAAAAAGAACAGACCCCAAAGCGCTTACTGCCGGGGTCATGGTTCCATTAAAAATTTCGGTGATCGATTCTGTCTTGATCTCAAATTCCTTTGTCACGGAATTTCCGGCCGCATCGGTCACCACAACACTATAGGGTATGCCTTCCACAAGGCCCTGCGCCCTTTTTGAGGTCAGCGGCGTACTTTGGTTGCTCCATTTATAGGTATAAGGCTCAACCCCTCCGCTCACTTCAAGCTCTATGGCCCCGTCGTTGATGTTTTTGGAAACATTGTAGGTCTTGCCCTCAACGGTCAATTCCTGTGAAAAGCCCAAGGTCAGGGCAAAAAAAGACATTAGAGTAAGAAAATACTTCATATGTTGGTATTAGTTAGTTTTTGGTATGGTAAAGGCAGCAATATCCAAAAAAAAATCAACGCTATCAAATTTTATGTTTTTTTAACTATGGTATGCGGATTTTTTTGTAGCGTCAATAAAACACCCTTATATTTTCCAGCCCTTAGCTTGATGAGCACGACCATCATAGATCAAAAACCGAAGTCCGTTTCGTATAGACCAAATCCTTGATGCGGAGCCAAAAGGCGATGAAAAGATAGAGCGCAAAACCAAAACCCAAGGTCACAAAGGTCAGATAGATGAAACTGGTGCGCACCACCCTGGCTCGGATTCCCAATCGCTCGGCTATGCGCCTACAGACCTCGAAGCCCCTTTTCTGGAAATAATAGAGGGTATTATAGAACAAAGACATGCTCAAAATTAGGTATTTCTGTTCAATAATTGGGTTCCCAAACTGCACTGCAGGCATTTATTCTTGGCACAGTAATTTGTGTACAGTTCCAATTGGGCCTGGCTTTCCAAGGCATTCTTGGCTTTTGCCCCAAGTCTTTCAAAATTTGCAATGACGGAATTGCTCTCTTTTTCTACTTCCGACACCAAGGAAAGCAACTCTTCGTTCCAATCTTTCCCCAAATGTTTGGCATAGCAAAATTTTAACGGCACCAAGGTATTGATGACCAAAAGGTCTATGAACTTTTTTGAAAGCTTCTTTACGCTTTTCCGAGAGGTCTTTCCAAAGGTAAAATGATCATGCCAATAAGGACTGGCGCACACATCAAAAATACCATAGACATCCCGAAGGGACAAGTCTGTCATCAGCTCCGAGAATATGCCCTGCCTGCCATGATACAGATTGGCCAATTGCGAAACACGAAGGGTGGGAAAATTGGGCGGCCGAAGACCAAAAAATTCAGGTTTCCCAGCACACATGGGCAAGTCGTACTTTCTGGAGAGGTACCCATACTCTTTTTTGAGCTCTAAATAATGGCCATCCGTACAATCCCTTTCGTCCAGAAGCCCAAAATGTCCAAACAATAAGCTTTCCAACTGAAAAGGTTCGTTGCTGGTCTTTCTGACAATGGAAAAATCCAATTGCTGTGCCCGCTCCAAGAAGAAGGGCCCGTTCACCTTGGACCCAAAATTTTTGGCCAACATCATAAAGAGGACCGCTTCCCAATTGTTGTTCGACCTTTTCAACAGGTCGAGTATGAGTTCGGATTTGTGCTCCAACCGTTCGATGTACAATCGGTGCAGCCAACTTTCCACTAAAAAAGGGTCGATTGCGCCAAAATCCTTTTCACAATTGATGAAGCGGGGCTTGGAGTTTTCCATAAGTTCCCTGTAAGCCACCAGAAGTTGTTCCGGTACATAACGGCTCAGCTCCAAGGCGGGAATCTGGGAACCGTCCCTCCTAAAAACAGCAACGTCATCTTCCCAAACTACGTGGAGGATGACGCTGTCATAATTTTCATCTGTCTCGTGGTGGTGCGCATACCAATCGGATGACTTGATGTGCATTTCCACATTGCCTGCCCAAAGCTGGCCATTGATTTCCACTTGGGCATTGAAAAAGTCGGGACCGGCATAGGGATTCTGGGTTCCTGCGGACTTGATGGCCACATTCCCGTTTTCCCCGGCGCATAGTCCATTCTTTGGAAGCTTGTTGTGCCTC
>JASBTQ010000003.1 GCA_030148335.1 Allomuricauda sp.
GTGCTTTTTCACTTTTCACAACAGGATTGCAACAAGGTGTGGATTTTGTGGGAGGACGTTCCTATCAGATTCGATTTGAACATGCCGTGAACCCATCCGAAATTGCGGCCGATCTAAATACGGTATTCGGAAGTGGTATCAATGCCAAGACCTTTGGTGCGGCAAACCAGATCATGATCACGACCAATTACAGGTTTGAGGAAAATGGTACGGAAGTAGATGATCAGATTTTGGATGAATTGTATACCCATCTATTAAAATATTTCCCTGACGGAACTACATTCGATGAGTTTAAGCCCGGAGGAGACAATGATGATATTGGAGTGATGAAATACCGCAAGGTAGGTCCTACCATCGCTGATGATATTAAAAAGAGTGCCGTATTGGCCGTTATCGGTTCTTTGGCGGTAGTATTCTTGTACATCTTGTTGCGATTCAGAAGATGGCAATTCTCCTTGGGAGCTGTTGTTGCCGTTTTCCACGATGTGATGATCGTATTGGGAATATTCTCCCTAACCGGAAAGCTCATGCCTTTCAATATGGAGATCGATCAAGCCTTCATTGCGGCCATTTTGACCGTGATCGGATACTCCTTGAACGATACTGTGGTCGTATTCGACCGTATCCGTGAAATAACGGTCATCAAAGGCTTCAAAGGCGGAGAGAACATCAATGATGCCTTGAACAGTACCTTGAGCCGTACCTTGAACACCTCATTGACCACGTTGATCGTATTGTTGGCCATCTTCATTTTTGGTGGGGAGAGCCTGCGAGGATTCATGTTCGCAATGATCGTTGGTGTGGTAGTGGGTACCTATTCTTCGGTGTTCATTGCAACGCCGATCATGTTCGATACCCTCAAGAAAAAAATTGCAGCCGCCACAGCTGCATAGTTTAAGTTTTAGATGAATATCAAAAAGGGCCGCTCATAGAGCGGCCCTTTTTTGTGCCTGATTTTTTTCTAAGGAAGTCCAACGCTGCCTACTGAACCTGTTTCCCGAACATTTAAAATGTAATTGAATTGGGGATGCAGACCGGGCTCTTTTCTGTGGGAAACAAAAATGATAGCCGTATCGCTTTCTGTTGCAATTTTGTTCACCAAATCAACAAACAGGGCCGCACTAGAATCGTCCAGACCAGCTGTGGGTTCGTCCAAAATAAGAAGGGGAGGGTGCTTGATCATAGCCCTGGCCGCCATGACCAATCTTTTCTCGCCCGCGGAAAGGTCACGGAAATGATTCGCTCTTTTATCGTATAGCCCCAAAAGTCTCAACCAGTCATGGGCCAGACGCTTCTCGGTGTCCGTTGGGATCACATAGAGGCCAATGGAATCGTGCAGACCGGAGATGACCATATGTTCCAGACTGTGGTAACCTTGAAACTTGTCGGTGACCGCTGGGGTGAAGTAGCCTATTTTTTTCTTGAGGTCCCAAACGCTTTCCCCGCTTCCTTTCTTCTGTCCGAAAAGGGTCAGGTCCTGCCCGTATCCTTTATGACTGTCCCCTGTGATCATGGAGAGCAAGGTACTCTTGCCACTTCCATTGGGGCCTATCAATTGCCAGAATTCCCCTCTTTTTATGGTCCAATCGATTCGGTCCAATACCTGTCGACCGTCAAAACTCACCGAGACTTTTTCAAATCTGACCAATTCCGAGTCGGTCGGTTCCAGAGGGTGGAGCGATGGGGGGATGGCATCAGCGAAGGCAGTGCTCTTTCTTGCATTGGCCTCCCAAAATACCTCTGCCGTTTCGTAAGGATACAATTGTTCCCCATCAAGTTTGAAAAAATCGGTGGTCATGGGCAAAATGTCCTCCAATCGGCTGACCAATTGAACCACTATTCTGGAGGAAGCAATATCGCAGAGTCGCTCCTTCAATTGTGCCTGGGTGGCTACGTCCAGATTGTCAAAAGGGTTGACCAAGATCAAAAAATCTGGTTCCTGCTGGAGCAAATGGTGCAGCAAGGCCTTTTTCTGTTCCCCACTGCTCATGGTCTTGAGGGATTGTTGGGTTTCCTTGGTCAAGATCTTGATATCGTGCCGCTCTTCTTCGTCCATAAAACGATCGATTTCCGACCGTGAAAAAAGCAGACCCTTCAAAGATTCCAGTTGCTCTAACCCTGAAATAGGCACATTGGCCAATAACCGGTCAATAATGCTGTGTGTTTGGGACGTGTTATTGGTAAGTATCACGTAGCTTTTGGGTTGATTCATGCAATTGGAAATGAATGCCCAAAATTACAATTATCCTTGGTTTACCCTAAAAATATGAACGGGATTGTCCTTGTAAATCGTGGTTTTGTCCAAGAACATTCCATTTTTCAGGGCCACTTTTTGGGAGGGAACATTGTCCACATGGATGATGGAGATCAAAGAGTCAGAATAGCTCTCTTGGAATGCAAACTGCTTACATTTTTGCGCCGCCTCAACCGCAAAGCCCTGCAACCAGAACTTGGGCAATATGGAATATCCGATTTCCAGTTCTTCCATATCATCCACAACCTGTACCAAGAGCCCACAAATCCCCACCAGTTTTCCGGATGCTTTCAGGATTAGGGCATTCATTCCGCCCAAATCGTTGTCATACCGCTCAAAGACCCTATCAAATTGGACTTTGCAAGCTTCCTTGGGGTCGGAGGGCAAGCCTTCCCAATATTGTGTGGATCTCGGGTCATGGTAGAATGGCAACCATTCCTCGAAGTCTGAAGGCTCTAACTTTCGGAACAGCAAGCGTTCCGATTCTTCATGCTCTAAAAGATATTTGGGCATTACTTTCGGGTAAAGGCAATACTGTCCCCGACCTGTAGCTGCATCTTGTCTGACAATCCCGCGTTGATCTCAAGGACATATTTGGCGGGTATGTTGGAGGGCAAGCTACTTTCATCGTAGGGTTTGGTGTTTTTTTGGAAACTGACGATTTTCATTTCCTCATTCACATAAATGATGTCCAAGGGAAACTCTGTGTTTTTCATGTAGAAGGAACGTGAGGATACATTGGGGAATATGAACAACATTCCTTGATTTTCTTCCATGGATTGACGATACATGAGTCCTGTTTCAGTTTCGTAATCTGTTTCAGCAATCTCTATGTCAAATTTTGCTTTCAGGGAATCCGTTCCGGTGGTGAGGATGGACAACTCTCCCTCCTTGGTAAACGTCACGGTCTCGGTTTTCAAGGCTTGCTTGGTCTCGGACTTGCAGGAGGCCAGGAAAAGGGTCAAAATGGATAAAAAAATGCGAATATGCTTCATGCTGCTAATCCCTGTAGAATAAAGGTGCTGGTTTGTACATAAAGTAGAACCCTATGGCGACCATGGGGATACTCAACCATTGGCCTGTGGAAAGAAGGCCGAGCGATTCTTCAAAACCGCCCTGGCTCTTTTTAAAGAACTCCACAAAAAATCGGACAGTGAACAAAAGCACCATGAACAGCCCAAAAATGTAACCTTCCTTTTCCTTTTTCTCCGTTCTCCAATAGATGATCTGTAAAAAAAGAAAGATGAAAAAGTAGCAAATGGCCTCGTACAATTGCGCTGGATGACGATATGGAATGGTCTGTAGGATGCCCGCAAATTCCGGATTGTGCTCGATGGCCTTGTATGCGGCATTTTCTGTAGCCTCCTTTGTGATGGCCATTGCCTTGTAGACAGGCATGTCATCGGAGTCCCTTATAAACCGTGTGGCCAAAAAATAGGATTGGTGGACCACTTTTCCATTGATCTCTGAATTGAAAAAATTGCCCAAGCGCACAAAACAGGCCCCAATGGCCGCAGGGATCACCAATCGGTCCAACATCCAGAGCATCCGAATATCGCCCCATTTTTTGCAAAAGAGCCACACCCCGATGATGGCCGCTACGGTGGCCCCATGGCTGGCTAGCCCGGTAAACCCGGTGAACTCATAACCGTTTATGATACCAAACAAGGTGCTTCCAGCACTTTTCTTAATAGGCAGGAGTATAGATAATGGGTCATCTATAAAAAGTTCCGGTTGATAAAATATTACATGTCCCAAGCGGGCACCCAGCATGATGGAAACCACGGTATAGATGAAGAGGGAATCCAGTTTTTCCATGGATTTCTTCTCGTTCTGGAATATTCTTTTCATGATGAACCAGCCTACCACAAAGGCCGCGATCCAAAGCAGGTTGTAGTATTTTATTTGAATGAAGCCCAGTTTGAAAAGGGTGCCTTCCGGGTTCCAATTGATTCCAAGGAAATACATCTAGTTAAATTTTGGACTAATATAACCACTTTGGGTGGTTGATACTTATGTTTATGTAATTTTTGGCTACTGTTAACCTTTTTGGAACGATTAGGACACGTTCTTTTTGGCCCATACTAAGGAACGGGATCGTACCCGCTTCCGCCCCAGGGATTGCAGCTTACTATGCGTTTGAAGGATAGCCATCCCCCTTTGAACAGGCCGTGTTTTCTCAATGCTTCCAACGTATATTGCGAGCAAGTGGGGGAGTAGCGGCACGTGGCCGGAAACATGGGGGAAATGAAATTCTGGTAAAATTTCACCAGTAGAATGAACGGGGCGATGAGTATTTTTTTAAATGACATGCCCCCTTTTTTATTTATTTTAGTGTGTAGGTCGTACCCTCTTGACCATCTTTGAGTTGAATGCCCAAAGCGGTGAGTTCGTCCCGTATCTTGTCCGAAGTCGCAAAATCCTTGTTGGTCCTGGCATCATTTCTGATTTGGATCAACAATTCCATGACCCCGTTCAATGCCTTGGAATCATCCTTGGCCAAGGCCTGGTTTTCTATCCCCAGAACATCATATACAAAGGCGTTCAGGGTAGCTTCCAACAGTTCTTTGTCTACAGAGGTAATAGTTTCCTGGTCATCCTTGATGAGATTGATATGCTTGACGGCATCGAACAGGTGTGCAATAAGGATGGGGGTGTTGAAGTCGTCGTTCATGGCATCGTAGCACTTTTGCTTCCACGCAGCCACATCAAAATCCGATGTTGTTCCAGTTTTAAGGTCTTTAAGGCCTGTCATGGCCTCCATCAAGCGGTTATACCCTTTTTCGGATGCCAAAAGGGCATCGTCGCTAAGGTCCAGAATGCTGGTATAGTGGGCCTGCTTCATAAAAAATCGCACCACGGCAGGAGAGTATACCTTGCTCAAAATGTTGTTGTCCCCGCTGAAAATTTCAGAAGGGTAGATATTGTTCCCCGTGGATTTGGACATTTTCTTCCCGTTGAGGGTCAGCATATTGGCGTGCATCCAATACTTTACCGGTGATTTTCCGGTACTGGCCTCCGCTTGTGCGATCTCACACTCGTGATGGGGGAATTTCAGGTCCATTCCGCCTCCATGGATGTCAAAGGTCTCTCCTAAATATTTAGTACTCATGGCCGTGCACTCCAGGTGCCAGCCAGGGAAACCGTCTCCCCAAGGTGAGGGCCAACGCATGATGTGTTGGGGTTCTGCCTTTTTCCAAAGGGCAAAATCCTGCGGATTTTTTTTCTCATCCTGTGCGGTCAGTTCGCGGGTATTGGCGATCATGTCCTCAAGTTTCCTCCCACTGAGCTTGCCATATTCGTGGTCCTCGTTGAACTTGACCACATCAAAATAGACGGAACCGTTCACTTCGTAGGCCAATCCTTTCTCCAGGATATCCTTGATGATCTCGATCTGTTCAATGATATGCCCCGTTGCCGTAGGCTCTATGCTGGGGGGCAACAGGTTGAATTTTTGTAGGGTATTATGGAAATCCACGGTGTAGCGTTGCACCACTTCCATGGGTTCTATCTGCTCCAGTTTCGCTTTCTTGGCAATCTTGTCTTCGCCCTCGTCCGCATCGTTTTCCAAATGTCCGGCATCGGTAATGTTACGGACATAGCGCACTTTATAGCCCAAATGCCTAAAATACCTAAAGATCATATCAAAGGACATGAAGGTACGGCAGTTTCCAAGGTGTACATTGCTATAGACCGTAGGGCCACAGACATACATGCCTATATGGCCTTTATTTATGGGTTGAAAGAGCTCTTTTTTTCCTGAAAGTGAATTATGGATTCGTAGCGGTTGGTCTTTATAAAGTTGCATTGAAAACGTGGGGTTAAAACTCGGTATCTAGGTTGATGTAATCCAAAAACTCCCTTCTTACGGCCTCATCCTTGAACTTGCCGCCATATTCCGCAGTGACCGTGCTGCTCTCGATATCGCGAATGCCCCTTGAATTGACACAAAGGTGTTTGGCGTCGATGACACAGGCCACATCCTCGGTGCCCAGAACCCTCTGCATTTCCTTTACGATCTGGATGTTCATTCGTTCCTGGACCTGTGGTCTTTTGGCATAATAGTCCACGATACGGTTCATTTTGGAGAGACCGACCACGGTGCCATTGGAGATATAGGCAATGTGAGCGCGGCCCACAATGGGCAGCAAGTGGTGCTCGCAAGTGGAATAGACCACAATGTTCTTTTCCACCAACATTTCACCATACTTATATTTGTTGTCAAAAGTGGAGGAAGTGGGTCTTCTGTCTGGGTGGAGCCCGCCAAAGATTTCCTTCACGTACATTTTGGCGACTCGTTTGGGCGTGCCCTTTAGGCTGTCATCGTCCAAATCAAGGCCAAGGGTCAACATGATTTCCCTGACGTTTTTTTGGATACGCTCTATTTTTTCCTCATCGCTCAGTACAAAGGCATCCTTTCGCATTGGGGTATCCGAGGATGAACCAACGTGATCGTTGCCCCTTTCTTCATATTGTTCTTCCAAAGCCTGCTCTAGTTTCATCTGATCATCTTTAATTGAACAAACATTTCGGATGGTTTGTGCCAGCCCAGTGATTGTGGCTTGTTTCCTAGCTGTTTCTTCAAGACAGCAAAGATAACATTAATGAATGATTTAACATCTGGTACCACGGGTTTGACAACATAAATTATTGTTAAGGCACTGGCCACACTACTTTTATAATGTCCAAACCTACAGTCTTTTATGATTAGATCGGTCATAAGAACCTTTATTGTCTTCTTTTTTTGCCCACTGGTGCATTCGCAGGTTTCCCAAGAATGTGGCAGTGCAGTCCCAATTTGTAACAACACACCGATCAATGGCGGGACGAATGGCTATGGGGCCGATGACTTTAACGGTGCGGCCACCAGTGGATGTTTGGAACGTACCACAACGGGATCTATTGAGTCCAACTCGGCGTGGTACCGATTCCGGACGGCTGCTTCGGGGCAATTGGGCTTCAATATTGGGCATGACAATGGCGAGGATTGGGATTTTGCACTCTATCAAGCAACGGATTGCTCCAATTTGGGGGAACCGGTACGCTGTAATTTTTTTGACAACAGTGAGGGCACTAGTTTTATTGGAGTGGGGGAAGACCCAACAGGCATTGCAGATTCGGTGCACTACGAAGAATGGCTCCAAGTGGAGGCCGGGGAGGATTATGTACTGTTTATCAATAATTTCAGCAATGTGAACTCTGGTTTTTCCATCCAGTTCACTGGGAGCATTTGGGAGACGAATCCCAATGATGCCCTGGACTGTTCCATTATCGACAATCTTTTGGGGCCTCCCATAGCCGCCTGTGAGAATGACAATGTGCTATTGGATGCCACAACGACTAGTGCAATGGCTTACGAATGGTATGTCGATACCGGAAATGGGTACCAACTTATTTCGGGTGCGGCAATGTCCACTTACCAAGTGCTGGATTCAGGGCAATATCGCGTTGTGGTCACTACGGCCAGCGGCAGCATTGTGAGCGATGTTCAGGTAGGTTTCAATGAAGTTCCGGTGACGCAGCCTTTGGCCGATGAGATTTTTTGTTGGTCCATGGGAATAGTCTACAATCTTTCGGATAAGGATGCCGAGGCTCTTGGTTCGGCAGCTCCCAACGAATTTATGGTCAGCTACCATAGCTCGCAAATGGATGCCGATGCAGGGACTAATCCATTGCAAAAACAATATGAAAAAGGTCCGGGACAGGAAACCATCTATGTCCGTACAACTTCTTTGGCCAATCCGAATTGCTATGATGCTTCAGAAAGTTTCGTGTTGGAGGCCGTGGAGACTCCAGAGCTCACTTTTCCAGAGGAAATGGTCATCTGTGAGGCTGTTGGGATTGTCGAAATAGGGGAGACTACGGCCAATCCAAACTACACCTATTTGTGGAATACAGGGGAACAGACCCCCAGCATCATAATCTCACAAGCCGGGGAATACACATTGACAGTCACCAATACGTCCAACGGCACTTCCTGCGAAGCAAGCCGTAGTGTAGAGGTTTCCATATCCACAATGCCCGTCATCTCCAGTGTCGAAAAAGAGGATATGAGCACCAACAATACGGTGACCATCCACACGGAAAACCAAGGGGAGTATGAATTCAGTATGGATGGTGGTGAATTCCAGTCCAGCAATGTTTTCCAAGGAGTCGCTCCAGGAGTGCATACGGTGACCATGCGGGATCCCTATGGCTGTGGAGAGGTGCAGGAAGAAATTGTGGTGGTCGGCTTTTTGGCCATATTTTCACCCAACGGCGATGTGCTCAATGAAACCTGGCAGATAGAAGGACTTTCCACGTTGAATTCACCCATAGTCACCATTTATGACCGATACGGAAAGCTCATCAAGCAGATGAACGAATTTGATCCGGGATGGGATGGCAGTTTCAATGGAAAACCGTTGCCTTCCACCGATTATTGGTTTAAACTGTCCTATGTGGATAATGCAGGTAACCGCACCTATGCCAAGTATCTCCAGAGCCATTTTTCCCTCAGAAGATAACCGACTGGTCGATTTCATCGATTAACGGCAGATTTTTTCGACGATCACATACTAAAAACGCGTTTTGGGGAGTTATAGAGGTGGAAATAGAATAACCAAATAGCCCCACAATTCTATGAGAGCCCTATTTAGCGCTGCATGCTGTCTGTTCCTTTTCTCCATCGCAGCAAGTGCGCAAAATTCACCTGATTGCAGAACGGCCATTCCTGTTTGTGCGGATGCCCCGATCACGGGCACCACCGATGGTAGTGGGGATATTGATGATTTTGACCCTGAGGTCATTACGCAAACAGGATGTCTGGAAAAGGGCAGTGTCAGCTCGGCCAATATTGAAAACAATACAGGTTGGTATGTGTTCAGGGCCGGTACCGATGGACAAATAGGGTTTGATATTGAAGCACTTCCAGTGACTCCGGGAAGTCCGATTACAGCAGAATGGGATTTTGCCCTCTATGGTCCTTTTGACGAAACTTCAGGAGAAAATTACTGTACTATTGTGGGAAATGGTTCAGCCCAACCCATACGTTGCAATTACGAATACAATGATACCGGCTTTACCGGGATAGGGGTGAACCCTGTCGATGGAAGGGAAGGTGCGCCTTTTGTGAAACAGAGCCAGAATACCTATGATGAATGGCTGAATGTGACCGCTGGGGAAATCTATTACCTCTACATCAACAACTACAACACCAATTTTGACGAGGATCCAGAATCCTTTATCCTGACCTTTACGGGCAGTTCCGTGGATGCAGATCAGGATTCCGCTTTGGACTGTACCCTTCGGGATGAGTTTTTGGGATTGGACATCGTGGCCTGCGAGGGCGACCCGGATATTGTGTTGAGTGCACTGAATTCTCCTGTGGGTCCTAGCATCTCCAACATCGTTTGGGAATTGGATGCCGATGATGACGGAACCTATGAAACTCCGCTTGCTTCTGGGCTAGGCCAGACCGAATTGACCGTTTCCAGTCCGAATTCGGGACGATATAGAGTGACCATTCAGTCTACTTTTGGAACAACCATTACCGATGATATCCTGATTACCTTTTATGGCACTCCAGTGTTGGATGAAGTGGTGATCATTGACGACTTGGTCCACAGCGACCAGACCGACCCCTACAATGTGGAAATTGTGCCCTTGGGTGACGGTAATTACGAATATTCCTTGAATGGAGGTGAATATCAGGACGACCCTGTTTTTTACGATGTCCCTCCGGGAATGAACGAAGTGGTCATCAACGATAAAAATGGCTGTGGCACTTCAGAGGCCTATCAGTTTCTCGTGGTGGGCTATCCCAAGTTTTTCACGCCCAATGGCGATAGTGTGCATGACAACTGGAACGTGTATGGGATTGAACAACTGAGCAATCCTGTGGTCTATATCTTTGACCGTTATGGCAAGCTTTTGAAACAAATGGACCTCAATACAGGGTGGGATGGGACCTTCAATGGGAGGAACCTGCCTTCTTCGGACTATTGGTTCCGATTGGATTATGACCGTGACGATGAAGGGGTGTTGGTGGCACGTTCTGTGCGAAGGCATTTTTCCTTGGTGCGATAAAAAAAAGGCCGGATTGTGTCCGACCTTTTATTCGTTTCTTCAATTTATTTCTTTAGAATTTCATGGTGTAGCCCAATGAAATATTGGTGTTGATCCTGTTGACCATGGCCGCATTGGCAATGCCGCTGTCAAAAAGATAGGTGTTCACATCCTGTTCGGAACGGCTGTAGGCAAGGTCCAATCTGCTTCCGCCAAAATCGTAACCAATTCCTGCCGAAAATCCGTTGAGGTCACCTATAAAATCACTGTTTTCATAAGGACTTTCCTCATATCGGTAACCAGCCCTCAAACTTACCCGTTCGATGCGGTACTCGCCACCCAGCCTAAAAGAATTTACAGCGCCCAATTCGGTGGATATAAAATCGTTCTCAGCGGCAAAGTTGGGGTCCGAAGTGGGTCTGAGCTCCGCCTTTGACATATCCTGATAACCATAATCAAAACTGATGAGTCCATCTTGTCCAAACACGATGGCCACACTTCCTGTATATTTTTCAGGGGTCCTTATTTTGTATTCATCATATAGGTTCACAATACCAAAATTGATGAAATCGATATCTGATACGGCCAATGTGGAATTGATACGTTGTGAAGTATCATCGGTAAGTCTGTACCAAGTCGGGGATTGGTAACTACCACCGACCCTTACGCTTTCGTTCAACTTGGCAATGGCTCCCAAACTGAAGGAAAAGCCGTAGCCCTCCGTGTGTAGAAAATTGTCGAAAGAAGTGGACTGGACAGGGGATGCTTGGTCATATCCATCCTCATCAAAATAAGTGACCCTGTCATAGAGGACATTGTGGAAGTTCACGGTGGCCCCCAAATAGAGGTTTTCTTCATATTGTGTGGCAACGTTCAGGGTGAACTTGCTATTGTAGCCTGAGGTGTTTCTCAAATAACGTTGGTTCAGGCTGCCATATTCCGCATTGGAAAAATAATCGGTGTTCGCATCATCGTCCACGGTGGGTTCAATGAGTCCAGCCTGAAACCCGAGAAAAGCCTGTTGCGCGGCATAGCCAAGATTGGCACCGATATCGAGATAGGCTTCTTCTATGAACTCACCTTGTTGAACACGCAGTGGTCCCAACGGCTGGCCTTGTGCAAAGTTCAAAAAATAATTGTCAATGCCAGATGTGGAATTTCCAGAGGCTATAAATTCGTTGTCAAAATTCTGGACCATGTCATAATTGAAGGCCAGCGCCAATTTTTTCCATGGGCTGTCCGTTGATTTGAATACAAAGACACCACCAATTTGGTTCAGTTCCAAAGCATTGTCCTTGGTGTTTCGTAGTGTGCCACCATATAGGACGTCATTGTTGCTGTGGTAGTTGGACCCCGTGATTCCTACTTCGCTATAATTGAATACTGCCGAACCTGCTGGGTTCACGTTAAGAGAGGACAAATCCCCTCCCAAGGCACCAAAGGCCCCGCCCATGGCCTGGAACCGTGCGGTTCCCTGTATATTTTCAGTGCTATATCGAACGACATCGTCTATGGTCTGCGCACTTGCAAAAGTGCATGCCACTATCATGATGAAAGTTGAGATTCTTTTCATTTCCCTTGATTTAGTTTAAACGATACTGTTTTGGAATTTACGGTCTTCCACCACCTCTACCTGAGCGGGAAGATCCTGAGGACCTACTTGCTCCACCAGAGCTTCTTGAAGAGCTGCCGCCGGAACTTCTGTAACTGCCAGAACTCCTTGAACTGCTGCCACTGCTCCTATAACTGCCTGAACTTCTGGATGCTCCCGAAGATGATCTATTGTAGCTACTGTTGCTTGGTGTAGATCTTCCTGAGGATTGATAACTTCTGCTGCTGCCGGAACTCCTATAGCTTGGAGAAGAACTCCTAGTGGCCGAATTGCTTCGACTGTATGAACTATTGCTCCTCGAAGAAGGGGAGGTTCCATACGAACGGTAGTTTCTTGAAGTCCCGCTATAACTTGGATTGGAACGTGTGCTCCTGCTGGTCCTGTAATCCCTGTTCCGTGCAATCGCATCGGCACTGACAGACCTTCTGGCCGTGGTGCCATTGCTATAGCTCCTTGAGGTCCTGCCTGCGTTGGAGCGACCACTGTAGGTTCTGGTGCCGCTCGTTCTTGAGGCAAGGTTGGACCTTCCTCGAAGGGTGGTGCCGGGAATATAACTGTTGCTGTATCCTCTTCTGCCACTCATGTAGGCGTAGTTTCTGCGATAGTTGTTGTAGTAATAGGGTCTGTTCCAATGGCCATAATAGCCGCCCCAACCATAATAGCCGGCATATCCCCAGCCATTGTAGGGGTAGCCCCAGCCATAATAGCCGGCCCAGCCCCAATTACTGTATCTCCATGGTCTGTTCCATCCCCATCCCCAACCGTAGTAGGGGTAGTTCCAGCCGTAGCCCCAGAAAGGATCGTTCCATCCCCAACCCCATCCGCTGTACATGCCTCCCCAGCCCCAGCTGTTGTCATATACGTTTATGGTGATGTTGGACGGATTGTCTCCCCAACCTGGGTTTCCGTTATAGGTATTGTTATAGGCAAAGTAATCGGTTTGCTCTCCGTAAGGAACGGTGTCGTTTGCCATTTGGCTGGAGTAGCCATCGATATCGGTAAAAATCTCGCTGTCCAAAATTTCTTCGTACTCGCTCGCTTTTTGTCCAAAATAATCTCCGTAAACATTGCTTTCCTGCTGTTCCATTCGGACGGCATCAGCGTTTTTCTTCTCCACACGGACCACACGGTCCCCGCTGGAATAGATGCCATCATCATAATAGGATGCTTGTTGGTAAGATCCACAGGAGGCCACCAAGAGGGCGCCCACTATGGGTATGGCGAAAATATGGATTTTGTTGTGGGGTAAAGACTTTAACATGGCGCAATTTTTATTGTTGAACATACTAAAAATAACTAGTTTTACCGAATTATTTTAATAATAAAATCACAAGTTTTGTGCCAAACTACAATAGATGAGTAAAAATTTGACAAGCCGGGCCGAGGATTATTCCAAATGGTATAATGAACTTGTTGTAAAGTCGGATTTGGCTGAGAATTCAGGAGTTAGGGGCTGTATGGTGATAAAACCCTACGGCTACGCGATATGGGAAAAGATGCAGGCGCAACTGGACAGGATGTTCAAGGAAACAGGCCATGAGAATGCCTATTTTCCATTGTTCATCCCAAAATCTTATTTGAGCAAGGAAGCCAGCCATGTGGAAGGTTTTGCCAAGGAATGTGCCGTAGTGACACACTACAGGTTGAAAAATGCAGAGGATGGCAGCGGGATTGTAGTGGACGAGGATGCCAAATTGGAAGAAGAACTCATCGTCCGTCCTACTTCGGAAACCATCATTTGGGATACATATCGGAAATGGGTGCAGTCTTACAGGGATTTGCCCATTTTGGTGAACCAATGGGCCAATGTGGTCCGTTGGGAAATGAGGACACGTCTGTTTTTGAGAACGGCTGAATTTTTATGGCAAGAAGGGCATACGGCCCACGCCACGAAGGAAGAAGCCTTGGAGGAAGCGGAACAGATGATGCATGTGTATGCCGAGTTTGCAGAAAGTTATATGGGAGTGCCGGTGATCAAAGGTACGAAGACCGAGAGCGAGCGTTTTGCCGGAGCGGAGGAAACCTATTGCATCGAAGCATTGATGCAGGATGGAAAGGCCCTTCAGGCAGGAACCTCGCACTTTTTGGGACAGAACTTTGCCAAGGCATTTGATGTGAAATTTGCCACGAAAGAAGGAAATCAAGAATATGTCTGGGCCACTTCTTGGGGCGTTTCCACCCGATTGATGGGTGCTTTGGTGATGACACACAGTGATGACAACGGATTGGTGCTGCCCCCAAAATTGGCGCCCATCCAAGTGGTGATCGTGCCTATATACAAAGGATTGGACCAGTTGGACGCCATTTCGGAAAAAGTGGAGCCCTTGGTCAAGGAACTGCGTTCCAAAGGAATTTCCGTAAAATACGATAAAAGGGATACCCACAAACCAGGCTTCAAGTTCAACGAATATGAACTTAAGGGCGTTCCCGTGCGCTTGGCCGTTGGGCAGCGCGATTTGGAGAACGGCACCTATGAAGTGGCACGAAGGGATACGCTGACCAAAGAATCCGTGAAGGCGGAAGAGATCGTGGAAAAGGTGAGCTCACTGTTGGAAGACATCCAAGAGAATATATATAACAAAGCCCTCGCTTTTAGGAAAGAACACATCACCGAAGTGGATTCTTATGATGATTTCAAAAAGGTGATCGAGGAAAAAGGAGGGTTTGTGTCTGCCCATTGGGACGGTACCGCCGAGACAGAGGACAAGGTCAAGGAGGAGACCAAGGCTACCATCCGTTGTATCCCTTTAAATTCCAAAAAGGAAGAGGGGAAATGCATGGTGACAGGAAAGCCTTCCGTGCAACGGGTGTTGTTTGCAAAGGCTTATTAAACAGTAGGCAAAAAATAAAATTTACTGTTGCAAGACTTAAAAATAGTTGTATTTTTGCATCCGCAATTGTGTAACCATAATGGCCCGTTCGTCTAGGGGTTAGGACGCCAGGTTTTCATCCTGGTAACAGGGGTTCGATTCCCCTACGGGCTACGAAGTTCAATGAAATAGTGAAAATCATGGGTTTTTTAAACCTTTGGTTTCATTTATAACGGCCCGTTCGTCTAGGGGTTAGGACGCCAGGTTTTCATCCTGGTAACAGGGGTTCGATTCCCCTACGGGCTACAAAAAGAAATATAGAAAGCAGAATATAAGATAATGGCAAACCATAAGTCAGCATTAAAGAGGATCAGAAGAAACGAAGCAGTACGCTTGCGTAACAGGTACCAGCACAAAACTGTGCGTAACGCAATCAAAAAATTGCGCAATGAAGAGGACAAGAAGGCAGCCGAGGCTTTGTTGCCCACTGTGGTCGGTATGATCGATAAGTTGGCCAAGCGCAACATCATCCATAACAACAAGGCTTCCAACTTGAAGAGCAAATTGATGAGCAAGATTGCTGCTATGTAATCTTGGTTCAAACCAATATATATCAAAAACGCTCCCATTTTGGGAGCGTTTTTGTTTTACTGGACCTTAGGTTCTTTATCGGAAAGCCTTTCGTTTTGAAATAAGGAACCCCAACATAAAGGTCCCATACATGAACACGATGAAAACTTTCAACACTTGACGGAGCTTGAATTTTGCCCAAATTTCTGGTGCCTCGTAGGCAATCAAGAACAAAAAGGGGAAAACAATATGGAAAACGGCCAATCCCAAACTGATCCAAAACATAAGGTTGTGCTTCATCAAATGAGTGGATGCTTCTTCTTTCCCTTTTTCTTTGAAATATAAGGTTATGTCTACCAAAAGGACCAAGGATGCGACCAAATTGGCATAATACAGGTTCATGTGGAACGGATTATGGAAGAAAAGACTGACCACGTAGGCCGACATGCTGATGATTGCTCCATATTTTGCCCACTTTCTATGCTTTTCCTTTTTCAATACCCGCCAATAGATGTAATAAAAAAACAAAAAAGTGATGACCGAATAAATATTGTAGATAATCACATTGTGCCATTTGTATCGCTCATCGGAAAAAAACTGAAAATCATCATGGTACTTGATGAAATAGCCCAACAGTTCCGTTAGAAAAGTGTACATCAGATAGATGGGAAAATATTTCAGGGGCGTGTCAAAATAGGTTCTATAACGAACCACTGCCACGAACCAGACAATGGGATAAAGAAGGATAAAATATTGGCCTGTTATGAATTTATAGAGTTCCTCCATCATAAATTTTCGCCTGCAAGCGTCTGGATTCTTACACCGGCATACAATCTGAAAGCTAATTTACATAATAAAAACGCCCCCAAGTTGGAGGCGTTATTTGTTTTTTGATTTTACGACAACCTATCTGAATGCTTTTCGTTTTCCCACTAACAGACCAATGATGAAACAACCGTACATAAAAACAATCGACCCCAATAAAATGGGTCTCAGATAAATATGCATAGTTATACTCAACTTGAGCTTGAAAAGGATCAAAATAACAGGGAACAGGGTATAGAACATCATTAGCCCCACGCTTACCCAAAAGAGAAGATTGTACTTTTTGGGATAAGGACTTTCCTCCGTGTGCTTTTCCTTGAAATACATTGCCAAAACAGCAATGAACATCAAAGAAACAATAATGTGGGCATGGGTCAGTTGATTGTGCAAAGGGTTATAAAAAATGGCATTCACCAAATAGATGAGCACACATAAAATGCTCCCATAGGAAATCCATTTTTTGGCCAATTGGTTTTTGATGATTTTCCGGTACACTTCAAAGAAGAAAAGGAAGAACACCACTTGGTAGACGTTGTAGATAATAACATTTTGTCTTGCAAAACGCTCATCCGAAAAAAATTGAAACTCACTCGAAAACTTTATGAAATAGCCCAGCAGCTCTGTAAAAAAAGTATAGATGATAAGCATGGGTAAATATTTCAAAGGGGTATCAAAATACCTCCTATACCGATACACCGAAACAATCCATGTCAGGAGGTATATGAATACAAAAAATTGATCCCAAAGAAATCTCGCGAGATTTTCTAACATTTTTTTCTATTGAAAATCATCCGTGTGTGGAGGTGGTTCCGAGTTTCCGTGGTTCAGGTTCAAGCTCTGTTCTGCAAAACTGGCCGATAAACTAGGGACCATACTGGCCTGCGCCCTTTCTCCTTGCCCTGATGTGCTGCCGATGCCTGTCTCTCCCACGGCACCTTTGATGAGCTTTGCCTTTCCATCCGCACCAATGTAGAAGCCCCAATTCTGGCCATCCACTTTCATGGTCGGTACCATAAAAATGGAATTCTGTCTTGGGTGCACCACTTTCTCCCCATCGGGAAAACGCTCCTTGTCCGGATAGTTCGCAAAATAGATCCGCAGCGTGGAGATATCCACCTGTGCTTCCTTTGCCTCTTGCTCCACAAAGGCGAGATACTGCTTTATGGTGGCGTAATCGAAATCACTATATCGGGCAGGCACAAACTCTTCGCCAGGCTTGCGCTCCATTTCATATGTGTGGATCATGTCCCATCGGTGTTTCGTGTAATTGTCGTACAGCGACTTGGACTCTTCCAGTGAGATGATCCCACTTGGCGGGGAAACCTGTTCATCCCTTGGTTTTTCGGGTTTTTCAGGATCGGTCCCATCTTTCTTTGGTCCTTGTTGGCAAGAGCTGGCCAAGAGCAAGACGGATGCTACAAAAGCAATGGCGGTTTTTCTGTTGTTTTTCATTGAAAAAGTGTTTAAAGTTCAGTTTAGGGGAAACCGATTTAAAGATAAATCTTTTCTTCAAATGACTTCAATAAAAAACCCTTCAAGAAATTTTGAAGGGTTTTTATTTTATTGATTTATAGTCATTTATCGATTTCTATTCGTTCATCGTGAGCAAAAATTCCTCGTTGTTCCGGGTCTGCTTGATGCGCTGTTCCATAAACTCCATCGCCTCCACAGGGTTCATGTCCGCAAGATACTTGCGCATGATCCACATGCGTTGGATGGTGTTCTCGTCCAGTAACAGGTCGTCCCTTCGGGTAGAGGAAGAAATAAGGTCGATGGCGGGGAAAATCCTTCGGTTGGAAATCCTACGATCCAATTGAAGTTCCATGTTACCAGTACCCTTGAATTCCTCAAAGATCACCTCGTCCATCTTAGATCCGGTCTCGGTCAGTGCCGTTGCAATGATGGACAGTGACCCACCGTTTTCAATGTTCCTGGCAGCTCCGAAGAAACGTTTGGGTTTGTGGAGGGCATTGGCGTCCACACCACCACTCAATACTTTTCCGGAAGCGGGCTGTACGGTGTTATAGGCGCGTGCCAAACGGGTGATGGAATCCAAAAGGATCACCACATCGTGGCCACATTCCACCAATCTTTTGGCCTTGTCCAAAACAATGTTGGCCACTTTTACGTGTTCGGAAGCTTCCTTATCGAAAGTGGAGGCGACCACTTCCCCGCGAACGTTACGCTGCATATCGGTAACCTCTTCCGGCCTTTCATCGATCAAAAGAATGATCTGGTAAACTTCCGGGTGGTTGGCCGCAATGGCATTGGCTATGTCCTTCAGCAACATGGTCTTACCCGTTTTGGGTTGGGACACGATCATGCCCCTTTGTCCTTTTCCGATAGGGGAGAACAAATCCATGATCCTAGTGGAAATGGTGCTCTGTTTTTCTGCCAATTTAAATTTTTCCTTAGGGAACAATGGGGTCAAGTGTTCAAAGGAAACCCTGTCCCGTACCACTTGGGGGTCAAGCCCATTGATTTTGTTCACCTTGATCAAAGGGAAATATTTTTCGCCTTCTTTCGGAGGTCTAATGTTCCCCAAAACAGTATCCCCGGATTTCAGTCCGAACAATCGGATCTGTGATTGGGAAACATAGATATCGTCAGGGGATGAAAGATAGTTGTAATCGGAAGACCTCAAGAATCCATATCCATCCTGCATAATGTCCAGAACACCTTCACTCTCAATAATGCTATCGAATTCAAATTCAGGCTCTTTATACCTGTTCTTGAGATCCTTGTCAAAATTGTTGTTCTTCTTGTCGTGCTTTTCGTGGTGGGTGTTTTTTTGGTGTTGCTGCGAGTGCTGCGGGTGTTGGTTTGCCCTTTTTGTATTGCCCTGGCCTTTTGGGGCATTGTTCTGTTTGTTGTCCTTTTTCTGCGGTTGTGCCTTGGCATCGTCCTTTCTTTCCTTGACTTCGGTTTCAAGGGCTTTTTCGGTGGCTTCTACCTTAGATTCTTTTGGCTCGGCCATTTTCGGTCTGGGAGTCCTTTCACGTTTTGGCTTAGGGGCAGGCCTTTCTTGGGGGGTGGCAGTGTTCTCTGCCACTGCTTTAGGGTTGGATGCTTGGACATCAAGTATCTGATATACAAGGTCCAGTTTTTTTAGGGTTTTGAATTTAGGAACATTAAGATCCTTTGCAATTTCTTGCAGTTCAGGAAGCTTTTTAGCTTTTAGATCTGAAATCTCGAACATTAAGTAAAGAATAAGTTAAACGTGTCTAATCTGAATATATTGAAGTAAAAGTTATTTGGGTGCTACTGGTGGAAAGATTTCCTAGGTAAGTACTTCGCTAATAACGACACAATAATACAAATTATTTTTCAAGAATAAAGGCCCATTTGTCAAAAAGACAGTTATTTTTGCGTTTTGAAATCGATTTGTGCAATGATTCAACGGATTCAGACGTTTTATTTGGTGATAGTGGCCCTGATTACAGGCGTGCTTCCCTTTTTTCTGAACCTTTGGGTCGAAGTGGGCGGTAAAGAGGTATATGCCCAAAATGAAATTTTGGTCAGTGTGGCCTTTTATGCATCAGCGGTTTTGGCCGTTATTGCCATTTTGCTATACAAAAAAAGACAAAATCAATTTGTGGTGAACAGATTGAACATCATATTGAACCTTTTTTTACTAGGATTTTTCGTTTATCGATCGCTAAGCTTATCCGGAGAAGCTGTGGTTTCTGAGAAGGGTATTGGGATGCTGATTCCTGTATTTTCTATCGTTTTTCTGGTCCTGGCCAACAGGGCTATCAAAAAGGATGAAGATCTTGTAAAATCTGTGGATCGCTTACGTTGAACCTAACATCTTAGTAGTATTAGTGCGAAAAAACCCTGGCCTTGGCCGGGGTTTTTATGTT
>JASBTQ010000005.1 GCA_030148335.1 Allomuricauda sp.
TGGCGACGGGGCCCACCCCTTTCCATTCCGAACAGGGAAGTTAAGCCCGTCAGCGCCGATGGTACTGCCACACCAGGTGGGAGAGTAGGTCGCCGCCTTCCTCAAGGCCCTTCACAATACGTGAAGGGCCTTTTTTGTTTATATGCCCCACCCAAGCAAAAGAACACCCTTCATTTTTCTAATCTATTTAAGACATAAAAAACTCCCCAAAACAATTTTGGAGAGTTGATGTATGTTAAGTGAAATGTATCGCTGGGCCTATACCCTCGGCAGATCGCCTTCGCCTTTCAGTGGAAGGTTGGATTGTCCCATCAAGAAGGTATCGACATGGTGTGCAGCCTGTCGGCCTTCAGAAATGGCCCACACAATCAAAGATTGTCCCCTTCTCTGGTCGCCTGCCACAAAAACACCCGGTACATTGGTCTTGTAGTTCAAAGGTGAGGCATTGATATTGGTCCTTGGGTCCATTTTGAGTCCCAATTGGTCTGCAATAGTGGTTTCAGACCCCGTGAATCCTAGAGCCAATAATGCCAAGTCACATTCCCATTCTTTTTCTGAGCCCTCCACTTCTTTCAATACAGGTCGCTGTCCCGGAGCTTTTTCCCAGATTACTTCTGAGGTCACAAGACTTTTTAGATTGCCATTTTCATCTGCATTGAAATGTTTTGTGGAAATACTGAACACCCTTTCCGCACCTTCCTTGTGTGAAGTGCTGGTGCGCAATCGCATTGGCCAGAATGGCCATGGTTGATCTTCGGGTCTGTCAGTCGTACCTTTGGGCATGATTTCAAAATTGGTAACGGATACGGCCCCATGTCGTATGGAAGTCCCAATACAATCGGAACCCGTGTCGCCTCCACCTATAACAATGACTTTTTTGCCTTTGGCAGTCAGTTCCTCACCTTTATAGGGAATACCGTCGACCTTGCGGTTGTTCTGTGGAAGAAAGTCCATGGCCTGGACAACTCCTTTCAAGTCTGAACCTGGTATGGGCAGGCTTCTTCGTACTGTGGCCCCTCCACAGAGCAACACAGCATCAAAGTGCTTCTTCAGGTCATTTGCATCGATATCCACACCTACATGTACTCCTGTTTTGAACTCGATACCTTCTTTTTTCATCACATCGATACGGCGATCGATGATGTTCTTCTCCATTTTGAAGTCAGGTATGCCATATCGCAGTAACCCACCCACCTTTTCATCACGTTCAAAAACGGTGACATGGTGCCCGGCCCTGTTGAGCTGTTGGGCGGCGGCCAAACCTGCGGGACCTGATCCTATCACGGCCACCTTTTTTTCAGTTCGCTTAAGGGGCGGCTCTGGTTGTACCCAACCGTTTTTGAATGCCGTTTCCACGATGTTCTTTTCAATGTTCTCTATGGAAACCGGGTCTTCATTGATGCCCAATACGCATGCTTCCTCGCAAGGGGCTGGGCACAATCGACCTGTAAACTCGGGAAAATTGTTGGTGGAGTGCAAGATTTTGGCCGCTTTCTCCCATTTTCCTTGATACACAGCATCATTGAAATCCGGGATCAGGTTCCCCAGCGGACATCCGCTATGGCAAAAGGGAATACCGCAATCCATGCACCTGGCCCCTTGGTTTCTAACCTCACCTTCTTGTAGGGGCAATGTGAATTCCTTGTAATTTTTGATACGTTCCTTGACAGGGGCATAGTTTTCATCCTTTCTGTCAAATTCCATAAATCCTGTAGTCTTTCCCATGTCCAAAAATTATAGGGTTTGCATTTTTTCTTGTTCCAATCGTATCAGGGCCTGACGGTATTCTTCAGGGAATACTTTGATGAATTTTGGAAGGTATTCTTCCCAATGTTCCAAGATTTCTTGGGCCAATGGACTCAACGTGGCATTGTAGTGGTTTTCAATCAATTCCCTTAGCTCCTTGATGTCATTGTCCTCGTTCACGGGAAGCAGGTTCAACGTCTCACCGTTGCAATTCCTCTCAAAAGAGCCATCTTTGTTATAGACGTAGGCAATACCACCGCTCATTCCGGCCCCGAAGTTTCTTCCGACAGTTCCCAAGATCACGGCAACGCCACCAGTCATATATTCGCAACCATGGTCACCTATGCCTTCCACTACTGCTTTGGCACCAGAGTTTCTCACGCAGAAACGTTCCCCGGCTTTTCCATTGATATAGGCTTCCCCAGAAGTGGCCCCATAAAGCGCCACGTTTCCGATAATCACATTTTCCTCTGGTTTAAAGGTGGATTTAAAAGGAACCTTGACCACCAATTTGGCCCCCGAGAGTCCTTTTCCTAGATAATCATTCGTATTTCCATTGACCACCATGGTGAGTCCCTTGGTGGCAAAAGCACCAAAACTTTGTCCGGCAGATCCTGTGAAATTCAATTTAAGGGTATTGTCCGGTAGCCCATCCGCACCATAAATTTTGGATATTTCATTGCTGATGATAGCCCCGACGGACCTGTCCGTATTGTAGATCGGGAAGTCCAGACTGGTCTTTTCTTTTCTGAAAAGGGCTGGGTGCGCCTTGGCGATGATGTCAAACTCTATGGATTTGCTGATGTCATGCACCTGTTTTTCGGTATTGTAGAGTTTGGTTCCTTCGGGCACATCCACTTGGTACAATATCGGGGTAAGGTCTATTCCAGCGGCCTTGTAATGTTCTATGGCCTTCTTTCTGTCCAATTTCTGTACTTGGCCCACCATTTCGTTCACGGTCCTGAAACCCAACTTGGCCATGATTTCGCGAAGTTCTTGGGCCACGAAGTACATGTAGTTGACCACGTGTTCGGGTTTTCCTTGGAACTTTTTGCGCAATTCCGGATTTTGGGTAGCAATGCCTACGGGACAGGTATTCAAGTGGCATACCCGCATCATGATGCAGCCAGAGGCCACCAAAGGTGCGGTTGCAAAACCAAATTCCTCTGCCCCCAAAAGACAGGCAATTGCCACGTCCCTTCCTGTCTTCAATTGTCCATCACATTCCAGTACCACCCTGTTTCTAAGGTCGTTCAGTACCAAGGTCTGTTGTGCTTCGGCAATTCCAAGTTCCCACGGTAATCCGGCATGTTTCAAGGATGTCAATGGGGATGCCCCGGTACCGCCATCAAATCCAGAGATAAGGATTACGTCGGCCTTTGCCTTGGAGACCCCGGCGGCCACAGTGCCCACACCTACTTCCGATACCAGTTTCACATTGATCCTAGCTTCCCTATTGGCCGACTTAAGATCATAGATCAATTGGGAAAGGTCCTCAATGGAATAAATGTCGTGGTGCGGTGGTGGGGAAATGAGCCCAACATAGGGGGTCGAGTTCCTGGTCTTCGCAATGGCTGGGTTCACTTTTGGCCCTGGCAATTGTCCGCCTTCACCTGGTTTGGCCCCTTGCGCCATTTTGATCTGGATCTCTTGGGCATTGGTCAAGTAATTTGAGGTGACCCCAAAACGGCCCGATGCCACCTGCTTTATGGCGCTGTTCTTCCAGTCGCCGGTCTGACTCCTATAAAAACGAGCCGGATCTTCTCCTCCTTCACCCGAATTGCTTTTTCCTCCGATCCGGTTCATGGCAATCGCCAGATTTTCATGTGCTTCCTTACTGATACTTCCGTAGGACATGGCCCCGGTCTTGAACCGTTTTACAATCTCGGTCCAAGGTTCCACTTCCTCGATGGGAATAGGGTCATAGTTCGAAAAATCGAACAGTCCACGGATGGTCATAAGGTTTTTGGATTGCTCATTCACCAGTTCGGAATACTCTTTATAGGTATCCGGCTCGTTATTGCGTACCGATTTCTGAAGTTTGGCGATAGTCAATGGATTGAACATGTGTTTCTCGCCATTCCTTCTCCATCGGTACTCACCACCAACCTCAATGTCCAGATTGGCTGCTAATTCCTGTGTTGTGAATGCTTTTTTGTGACGTTTGGCCACCTCTTTCTCAATTTCATATAGGCCAATTCCCTGGATACGTGTTGGGGTATTCGGGAAATATTTGTCCACTACTTTGGTGTTTATGCCAATGCATTCAAATAGTTGGGATCCTCGATAGGAGTTCAAGGTGGAAATCCCAATTTTGTTCATCACCTTCAAGATGCCCTTGCCAACTGCTTTGTTGTAATTTTTGATGGCTTCATCGAAGGTGTAGTCGGTAATATTGTTCTCGGTCAGTTGCTCACCTATGATCTCGTTTACCAAATAGGGGTTGATGGCACTTGCCCCAAAACCGAACAACAATGCGAAATGATGCACTTCCCGTGGTTCTGCCGATTCAATGATGATGCTCAACTTGGAACGTCTCCCCATTTTGCTCAGGCCGCTGTTCACATAAGAACAGGCCAAAAGTGCGGGTATCGCTGCCATTTCGGAACTTACCATCCTGTCCGATAGGATGATGATGTTGGCTCCTTGATCAATGGCATCCAGGGCCTGTTGCAGTAAGGATTGCAAGGCTTCCTCTAACCCGTTGTGCCCTTTGGCAATTTCGTAAAGCATGGAAATGGAGACCACTTTATAATCCGGACTGGCGTCGTAGTTTTTGATCTTGTCGAGATCCTCTTTGGAGATCACAGGGTTTTGGATCTTCAATTTTCTACAGTGCAGTTCGGATATGTTGAAGATATTTTGGTCACTTCCCAGCGTAAGGCTGATGTCGGTGATCAATTCTTCCCGGATACCGTCTAAAGGCGGGTTGGTCACCTGGGCGAACAGTTGTTTGAAATAATTATAGATCAATTGGGGCCGTTCGGAAAGCACGGCAATGGGCGTATCCGATCCCATGGACCCAATGGGCTCCTTACCATGCTGCGCCATCGGCATGATGATGGTATTGATGTCCTCTTGGGTATAGCCGAAAGCGGCCCGTCTAGTTTTTAGTGGAAATTCCCCAAAAAATACGGGGCAATCATTATAGGGTATATCCTTCAGATGGACTAGATTGTCTTTTAGCCATTTTTGATAGGGATGCTTTTTGGCAATGGATTCCTTGATCTCCTCATCGTTCACAATGCGACCCTCTTCCATGTTCACCAAGAACATTTTACCAGGCTCCAATCGGCCGTGGAATTCAATGTCCTCTGGTTCCAGCTCCACAACCCCGGTCTCGGAGGACATGATCACATATCCTTTCTTGGTGACCGAATATCGGGATGGGCGCAAACCGTTTCTGTCCAATACCGCTCCGATATAGTTCCCATCGGTGAAGGGTATGGATGCCGGTCCGTCCCAAGGCTCCATCAAGCAGGAGTTGTATTCGTAGAACGCTTTTTTGGATTCTGACATTTCCAGGTTTTTTTCCCAAGCTTCGGGCACCAGCATCATCATTACTTCGGGAAGGGAACGACCTGTCATCAACAGGAGTTCCACGACCATGTCCATGCTGGCGGAATCTGATTTCCCAGGAAGGACTATGGGCAGTATTTTTTTGATATCGTCCCCGAACCAATCACTTTTCATCAATTCTTCGCGGGAACGCATGCGGGACACATTGCCCCTTAATGTGTTGATTTCCCCATTGTGGCACATGTAGCGAAACGGTTGCGCAAGGTCCCAAGTGGGAAATGTATTTGTGGAGAACCTTTGGTGGACCAGGGCCAAACGGGTGACCACTCGGGGGTCCAACAGGTCTTCATAATATCTGCTGATGTCTTTGGGGACCAAAAGCCCCTTGAAAATGATGATTTTGGTGGAAAGGCTCGGCAAATAGAAGAACTGGCTTTGGGAAAGCTTGCTTTCTATGATGGTATGCTCGGTGATTTTCCGGGCGATGAAAAGTTTAAGGTTGAACTGGAAATCGTCCAATGCCTCTCCCTTTCCTATAAATACCTGCTTCAGATAGGGCTCGGTCTCTGCGGCAATCCTTCCGGGCACGGAACGGTTGACGGGCACATCGCGCCAGCCCAATAATTGCAGCCCTTGGGCTTTCATGTTTTCCTCAAGGGCCTTTATGCAAAAGTCCCTTTGGTTCTCCTTTTGTGGAAGAAACACGTTGCCCACTGCATATTCCCCGGCTTCCGGAAGTGAAAATTTGCAGACATCTTTGAAAAAGTCATGTGGGATATCGATAAGGATCCCTGCTCCATCTCCTGTCTTTCCATCGGAACTCACTGCTCCCCTGTGCTCCAGTTTATCAAGGATTTCGAGGGCCTTGTGTATGATATCGTTGGATTTTCTTCCTTTTAGGCTGCAAATGAACCCGGCACCACAGTTGTCGTGCTCAAATTCCGGCAGATATAGACCTTGCTTTCTCAATTTCATCATTATCGTATTTCCTCAAAAATATCAATTATGATGAATAAAATATAAGGTTTTAATTGATTATCAGGAGAATAATCAACGTATTTACATAAAGGTTAAAAAATGCTTAAAATGAAAATATGGACAATGTTAATTTATCATTATCTCAAAATAACCTCTTTCAAACCCCTTATCCCTTAAAGAAGGTAGGATGAATAGAGGTTTCGAACATATTTTGCAAGGAGTGCTCGTGAAAGTATGGGGGTGTGCCCTATAAAATGCTTTTTTTCGAATGCTGCCCCCTCAAACCAAAAGGGGTCAATCTTTGATGATACTTCTGGAGATGACTATTTTCTGTATTTCAGACGTGCCTTCATAGATTTGGGTGATCTTGGCATCACGCATCAATCGCTCTACGTGATAATCTTTCACAAAGCCATTGCCTCCGTGGATCTGCACAGCTTCGACCGAAGTTTCCATTGCCACTTCGGATGCATAGAGTTTCGCCATCGCACCGGAGAGGGTGTAGTCGTTGCCATTGTCCTTGTCGGTGGCTGCTTGGTAAACCAGAAGGCGTGCGGCCTGTATCTTGGTGTGCATATCGGCCAGTTTGAAGGCTATGGCCTGGTGGTTGGAGATTTCGGTGCCAAAAGCCTTTCGTTGCTTGGAATATTGGAGGGCCAATTCGTAGGCACCGGCTGCAATGCCCAATGCCTGGGCAGCTATTCCGATGCGTCCGCCGGCCAAGGTCTTCATGGCAAATTTGAACCCAAAGCCATCCGCTCCGATGCGGTTTTCCTTGGGAACCTTCACATCGTTGAAGAGTAGGGAGTGGGTATCACTTCCCCTAATCCCCAATTTGTTTTCCTTGGGACCTATTTCAAAGCCGGGCATTCCTTTTTCAACGATCAGGGCGTTGATGCCATGGTGGCCCTTTTCCACATGGGTTTGGGCAATCACCAAGAATACCTCGGCCCTTCCGCCGTTGGTAATCCAGTTTTTGGTGCCGTTTAGGAGATAGTGGTCCCCTTTGTCAATGGCCGTCGTTTTTTGGGAAGTGGCATCACTACCTGCCTCAGGCTCGGACAGGCAAAATGCACCGATGACCTCACCGGAAGCCAAGCGGGTCAGGTATTTTTGCTTTTGCTCCTCCGAACCATAGGTTTCGAGGCCCCAGCACACCAAGGAATTGTTCACGGAAACCATCACGGATGCAGAGGCATCCACTTTGGAAAGTTCTTCCATGGCCAGCACATAGGCTTGGGTGTCCAGTCCACTGCCACCATATTTTTCGTTGACCATCATGCCCATAAATCCCAGTTCGCCCATTTTCCGGACCAGTTCATCGGGAAACGTCTGTGCGTCGTCCCGTTCTATGACGCCGGGCAAAAGTTCATTTTGGGCAAAATCCTTTGCGGCCTGTTGTATCATCAACTGTTCTTCAGAGAGAGAGAAATCCATAATACTGAAAAATAATTAAAAACGGAGTACAAATATAGCGTTACAATGATAATCTTACATAAAAATGTTGCCATAAACGAGAATGATATAATTTTTTTGAAAACCTTAAGGAGGTATTTTTTTGCTTTCACAATATTTTAAGGCGATAACATTATGCGGAAAAACTCATTTTGAATATCTTTAACGCTTAGATAACTGCTCAACAAAAAGATTCCTTAATTAAACCAAACTTAGCATGGAGACCCTCTTAGTTGTCATTTTTGTAATTGGATATTTGGCAATTACCCTTGAACATAATCTGAAGATAGATAAACTTATTCCCGCCTTGGCCATGATGGCCATCCTTTGGGCCATGATGGCCTTTGGACTTGACGGCTTCACCACTTGGTTCGATTCTGGGAACCATGCGTTGTTGGAAAATTTTTCGGCACTGGGGCATGAGGAGAAGACACATCTTTTGGAGGAGACCCTGCTGCACCATTTGGGAAAGACCTCGGAAATACTTGTATTTCTTTTGGGAGCAATGACCATTGTTGAGATTATCGACTATTTTGATGGTTTTGCCACCATAAAGTCCTTTGTGAAGACCAGGAGTAAGAAGAGAATCCTTTGGATATTTTCCTTTATGGCCTTTATCCTTTCCGCAATCATAGACAACCTTACCGCTACGATTGTGTTGATTTCCATTCTGCAGAAAATTGTCAAGGACAGGGAAGTCAGAATTTGGTATGCAGGTCTTATCATCATTGCGGCCAATGCAGGCGGTGCCTGGTCACCGATTGGGGATGTCACCACCACCATGTTGTGGATTGGCAATAAAGTGTCCACGGCATTATTGATAGAGCACTTATTGGTACCGTCGCTGGTCTGTATGTTGATTCCTTCGTTCATAGCGTCCTTTCTTCCAGCTTTCAAAGGGGAGATCGATATGGAAGAAGAGGAGGTGTCGAAGTCAAAATATAGCTCTATCATGCTCTACATGGGCTTGGGGGCCATTGTGTTTGTACCTATTTTCAAGACCATTACCCACTTGCCACCCTATGTGGGCATGATGTTGTCCTTGGCCATTGTGGCCACGTTTGCGGAAATCTATAGTAACCGAAAAATTGCAATCTCCTCTGTTGACCATGATAGTGATGCGGCATCGCACCATAGTCCGGTGCACAGTGCCCTTACCAAGATCGAACTGCCCAGTATTCTCTTTTTCTTGGGGATTCTGATGGCAGTGGCCGCTTTGGAATCCTTGGGACTTCTGTTCAACTTTGCAGAGGGCCTAAAACAGGGAATGCCTTTGATCGGTACTGAAATGGCAGGTACACGTGTCTCTGATTTGGTTGTGATATTGTTGGGCGTTGGCTCTGCGGTTATTGACAACGTGCCATTGGTAGCTGCCAGTTTGGGGATGTTCTCGGAACCTTTGGATGACCAATTATGGCACTTTATAGCCTATTCCGCGGGTACAGGTGGAAGTATGCTCATAATCGGTTCCGCAGCGGGTGTTGTGGCCATGGGAATGGAGAAAATAGACTTCTTTTGGTATCTCAAAAAGATATCTTGGTTGGCCTTTTTGGGCTTTATAGGTGGAGCAATATGCTTCATGGTGATGCGATATTTGTTCTAAATCATACTTTAGTCCAAAAATCTCCGTTATAATTGCAACTTAAATTGGGGATTTTATATGATTATTTTTCAAGAAGCAACGGAAGGATCCGAGGCAATGGCCTCTATTTCAGAAGAGAAGACCCTTTCCGTGATAGACCTTATCGTTAATGGGGGTGCAGGAAGCATTGTCATCATTATTGTACTTTTTGTGCTTCTGTTCGTAGCCATGTACATTTATTTTGAACGGATTTTTGCCTTGAAGGCGGCGTCCAAGATTGATAAAAACTTCATGAACCAGATTCGTGACCATGTCATGAACGGAAAGTTGGAAGCGGCCAAATTGCTTTGTGCCCAAACCGATTCTCCCGTGGCTCGGCTCACGGAAAAAGGGGTTTCCAGAATAGGCAAACCTTTGGACGACATCAACACCGCCATAGAGAATGCGGGTACGCTCGAAGTCTACAAATTGGAGAAAAACGTGAGTGTACTGGCCACCGTGGCAGGTGCAGCGCCCATGATCGGGTTCTTAGGGACCGTGATCGGGATGATTCTGGCCTTCCACGAAATGGCAAGCAGTGGCGGACAGGCCGAAATGGGATCGTTGGCCTCGGGCATCTATACTGCAATGACAACAACGGTTGCCGGATTGGTGGTAGGGATCATTGCCTATATTGGCTATAACCACTTGGTGAACAGGACGGACAAAGTCGTCCACCAGATGGAAGCCAATGCAGTGGAGTTCCTGGATCTATTGAACGAACCCATATAGTATTTCTGTCATGAAACTGAAGGGAAGGAACAAGATAAGCCCAGAATTCAGCATGGCATCCATGACGGACATAGTGTTCCTGTTGTTGGTGTTCTTCATGCTGACCTCCAATGCACCCAATGCGCTGGATTTGCTCTTGCCAAAGGCAAAAGGGAAATCCACCAATACGCAGAATGTTTCAGTGACCATCAACAAGGACCTGAACTATTTTGTGAACAATCAGCAGATCAACAAAGAATACATTGAAATTGAATTAAAAAAGGCACTTGAAGGTCAAGACAAGCCTACCATCATCCTAAGGGCAGAAGAAAGCGTGGCCATTAAAGAAGCGGTCAACGTAATGGACATTGCCAATAGGAACAATTACAAGGTCATCTTGGCTGTGCGGCCAAAGTAATGTCATTTTTAGATACGAGACACAAGAAAAAATCCTTCACGCTTACAACACTTCTGTTAAGCGCATTGCTCCTATTGCTCTTTTATATAGGTCTTACATACCTTGACCCGCCCATAGAAAATGGCATAGCGGTGAATTTTGGGACCATGGATTTTGGCAGTGGTGAAGTCCAGCCCAAAGAAAAAATAAGGTCCGAGCCACAAGAAGTGGTGAGCGAACCCGTGCAACAAGTACAGGAAGTGCAACCACAGGAGGAGACCGTGGAAGAGGCCCCCGTGGAGAAGGTACTGACCAGCGACAACGAGGAGAGCATCAAGATAAAGCAGCAGCAAGAAGCCAAACGCAAGGCCGATGAGGCGGCGGAAAAGGCCAAGGCCGAAGCAGAACGGATAGCCAAGGAGAAAAGGGATGCGGAAGAAAAAAAGCGACAAGAGCAGGAAGCCAAGAAAAAGAATATAGACGCCCTTATCGGAGGTGTCGCAAAATCTGATGGTACTGCTACCGGTAGTGAAGGGGATGATAACAAGGCTGGAGACAAAGGCCAGCCGGATGGAGACCCTTATGCAACCAGTTATTATGGCGCCCCGGGGAGCGGAAGCGGTACTGGAGGCTATGGATTGAACGGGAGATCATTGGCCAGTCAGGGAAAAGTACAGCAGGATTGCAACGAAGAAGGCAGAGTAGTTGTGAGAATCGTAGTGGGTAGAAACGGACAGGTCATCCAGGCCACTCCAGGTGTCAAAGGGACCACCAACAATGCACCCTGTTTATTGGAGCCTGCCAAAAAAACTGCCATGCTCCACAAATGGAACGCCGATTCCAATGCGCCGAGCGAACAGATAGGGTTTGTGGTGGTCAACTTTAAACTGGGGCAGTAGTGACCTATAAGGAAACCCTGGACTGGATGTTCGGCCAGTTGCCCATGTACCAGCAAAAAGGTGCTGCGGCCCTGAACGCTAAAATGGACAACATCATCCATTTTTCCGACCTTTTGGGCAATCCACACACAAAGTTCAAGACCATCCATGTGGCAGGGACCAACGGAAAAGGCTCCAGTAGCCATATGTTGGCATCCATACTCCAAGAAGCTGGCTACAAAGTAGGGCTGTACACTTCACCGCATCTCAAGGATTTTAGGGAACGCATCAAAATCAATGGAAAACCTGTTGACAAGAAGTTCGTAAAGGAATTTATTGACACGAACAAAACCTTTTTGGAACACCATAAGCTGTCTTTTTTTGAGATGACCGTGGGAATGGCCTTTAGCTATTTTGTCAAGGAAAAGGTGGATATTGCTGTGATAGAAGTTGGTTTGGGAGGGCGATTGGACTCTACCAATATCATAACCCCGGAAGCGTCCCTCATCACAAACATAGGATTGGACCATGTGCAGATATTGGGGGATACCTTGGAAAAGATAGCATTGGAAAAAGCAGGGATCATTAAACCTGGTGTGCCTGTGGTGATCAGTGAACGACAACCCGAAACAGGGACCATCTTTAATTTGATTGCCCATCAATTGAAATCCAAAATTGTTTTTGCGGATGAACTGTCCCTCCCTGCCTATACTACAGATTTGCTGGGAGATTATCAGGAACGGAATATGAAAGGAGTTCTGGCCTGTGTCCGACAGTTGGAAGGTTTTGCCATTTCAGAGGATAATATTTCCAATGGATTGAAGAAGGTAGTGGCCAATACGGGATTGATGGGGAGGTGGCAAATTTTGAAGGAAAGACCATTGGTGGTCTGCGATACGGCCCATAACAAGGAAGGACTTTCATGGGTGTTGGAGCAGATCAAAAAGCAACAGTATAAGCAACTGCATATGGTATTGGGTTTTGTCAGCGATAAAGATGTGAAGGGTGTATTGGGGATGTTTCCCAAAGAGGCCCAGTACTACTTTGTGAGGCCGAATATCCCTCGCGGAATGGAAGTGGAGCAGTTGGCCGCTACGGCCATGGAACAGGGCCTAGAAGGAAAAGCATACAAGACAGTAAAGAAGGGCTTAAAGGCGGCTATGGTCACGGCAGAAATGGAAGATATGGTCTATGTGGGAGGGAGTACTTTTGTCGTTGCTGAAGTGGTTTAGTGGATCAAAGCCCCAATGCGGAAAAAAAGTTTGCTTTATGGCTCTCACCAATCGGTATCCGTACATCATTGATTACAATTCTGTTCCTTTGGACCGTTTTTATGCGGCTTAAGTTCACCACAAATGATTTGTGCACCCGCAGAAATTGATTGGACGGGAGTTTCTCCAAAATCTCTTTAAAGCTCATCAGGGTAAGAATGGTCTTATTGGTACCCACCACATGGATTTTTAAGTAATCCTTTAGGCCTTGGATATACTCAATATCGTCCAGGTTGATCTTTACACTCTCATATTCTGCTTTTATAAAAATATAATTTGGGGTCGATTTTTGGTTTTCGCCAATGGATGGGAATACATTTTCCTTAGGTGGTGTGCCCTTATATGCCATCACTTCCTTTGCCCTGGATATGGCCTTGATGAACCTGTTGTACGGAATGGGCTTTACCAAATAATCAATGGCATTTAGGTTGAAGCCTTCCACGGCGTATTGGGAGTAGGCGGTGGTAAAGATGAACATCGGGATATTGTCCAAAGAAGTTATGAAGTCAATACCGTTGATCTGCGGCATTTCAATATCGCAGAAAATAAGGTCTATTTTTTTTTCCTTGATTACCGAAATGGCTTCCAAAGGGTTGGTAAAGGTCCCTTCCAGTTGGATAAAATCCATTTTTTGGCAATAGTCCATCAAAACGTCAATGGCGAGGGGCTCGTCATCTATTATAATACATTTCATCATTTCCTTGGGTTTATATCATAGTCTATAAGCTGCGTAAATTCAAATCTACACAATAGTTTTTGCCATCATCTGAGATGAGTAGGTTATGGGAATCCGGGAATAGGAGCTTCAGCCGATTCTTTATGTTCTCCAGACCAACACCTGAACTCTTGTCATTTTTCCTGTGGGACCCTATCTTATTCTCTACCCTAAAGGATATGGATCCATCTTCGATTAAAAAATTGATGCTCACATACGTCTTTCCTTGATAATCCGTTCCATACTTAAAAGCATTTTCAATGAATGAGATAAAGAGCAAAGGTGGAATCTGTTTGTTCTTGTCGTCGCCAGAGATCCGCAAGTTGACATTTGCACTGTCCGATAGGCGAAGTCTCTGCAATTGCACATAATTTTTAATGTATTCCAGTTCTTTTGCCAAGGGAACCATTTCCTTATCGGCTTCATAGAGCATATAGCGCATCAATTCCGACAGGGAAATGATGGCTTCGGATGTCATGTTGGAGTTTTTTACCGCCAAGGAATATATGGCATTCAATGAGTTGAACAGAAAATGGGGATTCAACTGGGTTTTCAGGAATTGGAGTTCCGAGTTCACTTTTTCATTTTCGACCTTCTTTCTGCTGTCCTCATTCCTTTTCCATTCCAGATAGACCCGGAGAAAAGCACTTACAAAAAAGGGAGCACTGAGATTCAGGATGTTTACAAAAAAAAGTATGGTGTGTCTATTTTCAGGTGGGACAAACCTGTCCATTCTGACATTGGGAGGTATCTTGGGCCCGGGAGCAAAACCTAGATTTAAGATGAGCCCTGTGCCCACGATCAACACCAAACAAATCAAGATGTAGGATAGGGTTTTCTTTTTGAGCAGAATCTTTGGGACCAACAAAAAATAATTGGCATAGAAAAAAACGATTACTATTACGAGCCTTAGGGGCAGGTCAGGAGGTATTTGTCGCAGTTGGAAAAAAAAGGGAAAAAGAAAGAGACCATAGAAAAAACTCCATAGCAACAAGTGGAGGACAAATACCTGTATGTTTTTGCGCTTAAGGATCATAGGAGGTTATTGTTGTCCCAAAAGTACAATATCCAATTCTTTGAGTTCCTGCAAAGTAATATCAGGAGCAATTTTCCTTTGGATTTTCTGTATGACCCTGTTTGCCACCTTTTCTGCATCTTTTTCAGATTGGAACTGGATTTTGCCCGCTACAGCAGGAATAAATTCTTGATGGACCAATAATTTACCATTCATGAAAATTTGATAGCCATAGCCTCTTTCAAGCTTGATGGTCTTGGAATATAGCGGCAGGGCTACTTCCTTTTTTTTACTTTTGAACAATAGCAAGGCTGATAAGGCGAGCCCTATAAAAAGACAGAGCGTTGTGATTTTCATGTTCTTTTCCATAACTGTCTTTCAAAACAGTGATCAAAAGGGAGGGTATTTCCTGTTCTTGTCTTTTGGATGAAGGATTGGCGATGACTAGTCTTCATCATCATATTCAACAAAAGGAAAAAATTCATCCAGGTCGTCCAAATAAAGCGTTCCTGTTCGGCCTAGTCCTACAAATGCCCTGCTGGAGTTTGAAAATGCGATGGCATCTTGTCGAGTGGAGCCTTCAAAGCTGGTTTTTTGTACCCAAGTGTCGGATGAAGGGTCATACTCCCAAACGGTATTGGTGGCGCCATTACTTTCGCCACATGCCACATAACCGTATCCGTTCAATTCAAAACCCACTGCATTGCTACGGGCAATGGCATAATCATCCTCTTCGTCCAGATCCAGCTTTTTGGTCCAGGTTTCACTGGATGCGTCAAAAGCCCAAAAGTCATCCAAATAGATACCATTGGAAACCCCAGTTCCCAAATACACAGTCCCGTTGATCATAAAGGTTGTAGCCGATCTTCTTTTGTTGCCTCCAAACCCCTGCAGTTCGGTCCAAGTGTCGGAAGCTGGGTCATATTTCCAAAAATCCTTCCTGTCGTTCTCGCCGTCGTACCCAGTCCCAAAATACCCATAACCGTTGGCCCCGAAGGCAACCGCACTTCTCCTTTTTGTGTTGGACAAGGAAGCGATCTGAGTCCAACTATTGCTCGATGGATCATAGGAATAAAAATCATTGAGTTCATCCACACCATCATAGCCGGAACCAATGTAGCCTTTGCCATCGACTTCAAATCCAACCGCCGCATTTCTGGGTGTGCCTGGAAAATTAGCTTTTTGTGACCAATAGTCCCCTTCCATATCATAGGACCAAAATGAGTTCAAATAATCGTCCCCATCATACCCAACACCCATATATCCCACATTGTCTATCACAAAACCTGAAATGCTGCTGCGTGGGCTGCCGTCAAAAACAGATCTGTTCACCCAGTTGCCCAGATCTTCATCATCCGAGTCGTCGGAACATGCAGAAAATAAAAGGAGCGATACTAGGGTAAAAAAAATGGGTCTGTGGTAATGTGCTGTTTTTTTCATGCCTAACGTTTAAATTTTTTCCAAAGGTAATTTTCGGCCCTAAGCTCCTGTAAGGGAATATATGAAGCTTGATTTTTAATATATGAACGAGTACAAATTATCTACGAACGGATAACCCCGGTTGGTAGGGGTATTTAGTGCCTTCGTCTCCAAAGAGACAGGGTTCGTCCATTCCCATTCCAAGGCTTTTGCACAGCATATATTTTTGCGGAAAACAAAGTTTATGGGAAAGTATTTGGGACTTCTATGTCCATTCATTGTAGTGTTTGTATCGTGTAGTTCGGAGAACATCAATACATCCGATTTTTTGGCTGGGGAGGCTTTCACGGGGAGCAACATGCGGGTAGTTTTGTTGGATACGCTCACTGTGGAAACTTCGACCATGAAGTTTGACAGTATTGTCAGCAGTGAATCAAGTAGGATCTTGGTGGGGAAATATATCGACCCCATATTTGGGACAGTTAGTACATCGAGTTATATGGGCATGGTTCCGAGCAGTTTTACCATTGACAGCGAGGCGGAATATGACAGCATCGCCCTTTATCTGAAGTTGGACAAGTACTATTATAATGACACCCTTCGTACAAATACCATTCATATAAAGCAATTGGCCAAAACCCTGAAACCGGATGAAGGAAGCTACTTTTATAACACTGCGGAAGCGGAGTACTATGAAGATGATCTTGGCGCCATGTCCTATGCTCCCAGACCCCTGGACTCAGATACCCTGGAAATCAAGATTTCCGATGAACTGGGCTTGGATTTCTTCGAAAAGTTCCAGGAAAAACTGATCACCAATACAGATCAGTTCAAGGATTATTTCAAAGGACTGGCCCTTCTGCCGGGGGAGGATGACGATGGCTCCATTATTGGGTTTTCAAAAGAAACCAGGGCTAGCTTCATGCGGTTGTACTTCAGTTCTTCGGAAGAGAGCGAGCGCGTCCAGAGCTACATTGACATCAATTTGGACCAATCCTCTTCACCAGTTCCTTTTTTCAATCAGATCATTGCGGAAAATCCGATAGAGCCATTGCAGGTGCTGACCGATACGGAGGTGAACCTGGGCAGCATGGATGCCGACAATTTAAGCTTTATACAAGCTGGTGTGGGAATGACAACAAGGATAGAGTTTCCACACATAAAAACCATCAATGACATCCGGGGACAGGGAACCATTTTGGACGCCGTACTCAAGGTAAGGCCTGCTTTGGGCACCTTTGATGACAAGTTTATTCTCAGGGACACTCTTTCTGTTTACTTGGTGGACCAGAACAACGAACTTACAGAGCAGTTGCTATATTCGGATGGTGCCACTTCGGTTTTGGGGATCCTTAACCGGAACAATGAGGAATTCAATGACATTTACTATGAAATTCCTTTGGGCAGCTATATCGAAAAAATATTGTTGGCAGATCGGGAAACGGATGAGGCCCTTATTCTATTGCCCGATGATTATAATTCCACGGTGGACCGATTTGTCCTGTATGGCATGGACCAGTCGGAAAACAGTATTGTTCTTGAGCTTACTTATGCAATTTACGATGAAGATGACGAATAGATTTTTGATGATGGGCTTACTTTTTCTGGTCCAAATGGTAGCCCTATCGCAGTCTGAAGGATTGACGAGCTCCCCCTACTCACTATATGGGCTGGGCACCATTAACCAGACCAGCATTGGACAATCCAACGCTTTGGGATATTCGGGCTTAGCCCATCGAACGGATACGGGGATAAACAATCTCAATCCGGCCAACTACGCCCTAGTGCCCCAAAACTCCTTCTTTTATGATGTTGGGGTAGTGGCAGAATATAATAGCTATAGCAATAGAGGGGATGACGAGTCCAAGACAACGTTCAACTTCTCCAATCTAGCCTTCGCTTTCCGGATAGCCAATAGATTGGGGGTTGGGATATCCCTTATACCCTATAGTGATGTAGGATATACGCTTTTGGGCTTGGTATCCAACATAGAGGGCTCCGATGAGACCTTTGAGAGCAACGTTTCTGGTATTGGTGGGCTCAACGACCTTGGTATCAACCTTGGTTATGGGATAACGGACCGGTTACGTTTGGGTGTTAGGACCTCGGTACTTTTTGGCAATATAGAGGAGAAGGAAAGTTTTCTGATAAGCAATAGCTATTTTGAACTCAATGAAACTACAAACTATAGTGCATTCCGACTCGGGTTCGGCATGCAATATGATATTACGGACAAGATTTCCGTGGGTAGTACAGTCCAGTTTCCCGTTACCTTGACCGGGAACCTCACGCGTTCGGTAAGCAAGACCTTGGATGGGCAGGAAATCATAGTGGAGGATGAAGAAAACGATGATGGCTCGGACTTTAAACTTCCTTTGGAGCTAGGTTTTGGTATTAGCACAAAGATTTTCAAAACCTTTACCCTGAATGCAGACTATAAGAAGAATTTCTGGGACGCCACCAACCAATCCGAGAGTATCGGGACCTATAGTGACCAAGATATCTATGCGATTGGGTTGGAGTATCTCAACAATTCCAAGGGATACAAGTATTGGGAGCGCATCAGGTACCGTGCAGGATTTAATTATGACAATGGATATTTGGCCCTGAACGATAATAAAATTGACGGCTACAATATCACTGTGGGCATTGGACTGCCCATGGGATATGCTGCCAACTCCCTCATTAATTTGTCATATGCATATGGAAGCAAGGGACAGATCAACAACATTTTGGTGGAAGAAAACTATCATTCGATTACCCTTAATTTGAGCTTGGAAGATCTTTGGTTTGCAAAGCGAAAAATAGATTGATTGCTTTTTTGTTTTTTTCTTTCGGGGATTCAAAAACTATTTTATATTTGCACTCCCATTTAGCAAATTGAATGGGCGCTTAGCTCAGTTGGTTCAGAGCACCTCGTTTACACCGAGGGGGTCGGGGGTTCGAATCCCTCAGCGCCCACAGAAAAAAAAGCCTTCGATTTTCGAAGGCTTTTTTGTTTTTATATGGTGATGGATTCTCCAATATCGGGCAAGATCAATTCCTTGCCTTTTTTCTCGAAATGCGCCATTGCTTTGGATTTATCGATCTTGATGGGAGGAAAAGTGTCGTAATGGCAACCTATCACTTTATCGCACGCAACAAAGTCACTTGCCAAGGCCGCATCTTCATATCCCATGGTGAAATTGTCCCCTATGGGCAAAATGGCCACGTCCAGTTTTGGGCAGGTTTTGGGAATGAGTTCCATATCCTTGGTCAAAGCAGTATCCCCGGCAATGTAAACGCAGGTTGATTCATCCCATAGTACAAATCCACCTGGATTTCCCCCGTTACTACCGTCAGGCAGCATGCTCGAATGGATCGCGGTCACGTATTTGGCGGTCCCAAAGTCAAATTTATATTTTCCTCCGTGGTTCATGCCGTGACCTTTGATGCCTTTGTCCCCGAACCAGGTCACGATCTCAAAATTCGACACCAAAAGGGCGTCGGGGTTGTTCTTTGCAATCGCTTCCACATCGAGCACATGGTCTTGGTGGGCATGGGTCACAAAAATATAATCGACCTTAAGGCTTTGTATGTCAATATCTTTGGCCAATTCGTTTCCGCTAACAAATGGGTCGAACACAATTTTCTTTCCGTTCATTTCAATTAAAAAAGTGGCATGGCCCAAATAGGTGATTTTCATGGTATGTCTGTTTATTTTTTTAGATATGCTTTACTTCCGAAAGCTGTTGCCTAAGTTAACAAGAACGTTTGTGAAAGTCAATTGTAGGTCAAGATCCGTGAGGGTCATTTTGCGGATTTTTTTGACCCTGTAAATATTGATTGTGGAAAAACAACTTACCTTTGCAACATGATTGCCACAATTTGCAGAAAGGCCCATTTTAATGCAGCGCATAGGCTCCATAATCCCAAATGGAGCAAGGAAAAGAACATTGAAGTTTTCGGAAAATGCAATAGCCCAAGCTATCATGGGCATAATTTTGACCTTGAGGTGCGGATCAAGGGGGAGGTGGACCCTGATACTGGGTTTGTGATGGACCTTGCGGTATTGGGGAGTTTGATAAAGGATGAGGTGGAGGAGCGTTTCGACCACAAAAACCTCAACGAAGATTGCCCGGAGTTCCAAGACCTGTTGCCCACCACGGAACATTTTGTGAAGGTCATCTACGATATTTTGAAGCCCAAGCTGAAAAAGGACCAGTTGTTGCAAATTATTCTGCACGAAACACAAAAGAATTCAGCAGAGTATGGAGATTGGTAACTTTTTTCCGATATTGCACCGCTTTTCAATGGGATATTAGCTCAGTTGGTTTAGAGCGCTGCCTTGACAGGGCAGAGGTCACTGGTTCGAATCCAGTATATCCCACTTTTTCTACTCATATTCAGCAATCTTTTTCCGTAGTTTTTGGTTACTGCGCTCCAAGCGTTCGTTTTGGTGCCGTAATCGGGCCAATACCTTTTGTATAGTTTGTAGGCTTTCTTGTTGTAGGGCGATGATTTGTTCCAGGTCTGATTTGGTGTGGCGTTTGTTCATGGTGTACTATTATATTCAAAAAATACTTTATAATATCAAAATGAATGCTTTAAGGCAATATAAAGGTATTTAAAATATTTCAATGAATACAATAAAGCATAAAATTAAGCGAATTTCATGTGGGTCCAAGTGGCTATTTTTGAGATGAAACACCGTCCCATATGGAAAAAGAAGTATTCAATCGTATCAAAGCAGTTTTGGCTGAAAAAGGAAAAACCAATAATTGGTTGGCGGAAGAATTGGATATGAACCGAACCACTATTTCGAAGTGGTGCCGGAATGATATGCAGCCAAGGGTTGAAACATTGTTTCAGATTGCCAATGCTTTGGATGTGGATGTACGGGAGCTTTTGGTCTCGACCAAATAAATGATGATCCAATACATCGATTTCATCCCGTTTTGGGGGTATATAGATGTATTTTATATTTATATAAGCAAGTTAGCATAAATAATAATAAAGCATTATTGAAATTTTTTAAAAATCTTTTTACTTCAAAATTTGAATTAAATATTTCCGACCAAACAGGATTGGATTTAAAAGTAAAAACCCATGCCCTATTAGATGAGTTAATTACTGAAGATGTTCGAAAAAAGCTAAAAGGTAAAAAAGTAGATGTTATTATCCCTGAAAATTTTGGGACTACTGTTTATAGATACGCTAACAAAGACGAGCAAAAGCATTACGACCAAAACGGCTACTCAAAAGCAATTGGAAATTTCGCCCCCTCTTTAGATGAAAATGCTTCTGAGTTTAAAATCATTTTAGAGAAATCGATTTTTGATGATGTACAATACTATTGTACTATTCATCATGAATTCACTCATGTTTTGGACTTTACCGACTATATAAAACTTTATGGAAACCCAATGTTAATGGACTTTGAAACTAGAAAGCAAAAATATTATTTTGAATTTTATTTATGGGCTGAGTTCAAAGCAAAAAAGGCAGGACTCCAAAGATTGAAACAAGAAAGGGAGCCCAATAAAGATAGTTTGAACACTTATTTAAGCCTTTATACCGACATGTTCATTGAGGAAATAAATGGTGGTTTAAGAGGTATTGAGAAATTATATTGTTTAGTTCATTTTTTGGCGAGAATTACAGTTTTCGATAATGGACTAATAACTTTAATTCCCCAAATCTATCCAAAAGATTTTCTTAAAGCCAATTTTGGCGAAAACGCTCTAGTAATTCATACGGAACTGGAAACAATAGAAAGCTTTGCAGATTTCGAAAGAGAAAAAGACTTCTTAAAATACTTATTTACGGGGTAAAATTACTTATGCTAACAAAACCTATAAACAACACGGGCTTCGGACTTAATAGAAAGGTTTACGTATTTTTATGAAGTCCGCAAAATCTTATGGATTTTGCTCTGGACAGGAAAAATAAATCAAAACAATAAGATTTCGCAATGTGGGTGGCGGAAAGCAAACGCCAGTTTGCTCCTGTACTGTTCATAGCTAAACCGTTAGCAATACTCAATTAAACGATAGGTCTACAGCAAATCCAACACCCGCTCCAAGGCCATGCCACGGGAGCCCTTGATAAGGAAAGTTCCCTTTTCAAATGGATTTTTTAGAACATACTCCTTCAAATCTTCAAAGGTCTGGAACTTTTTGGCAATGGCATTTGTCTTGAAAAAGTTCTGGCCAACAAGAAAGACATTATCAAAGCCCAATTTTTGGGACAGGTCGGCCAAAGCTTGGTGCTCCTCGGCCGCAGTTTCGCCCAGTTCGAACATGTCACCAATGATGAGGATTTTGTTCGTGGCGGCCATCAAACTGAAGTTTTCCAGAGCGGCCTTCATGCTCGTAGGGTTGGCGTTGTAGGCGTCCAGTACAATTTCGTGGCCGTTCTTGGATATGATCTGCGAACGGTTGTTCTGGGGTTGGTACGATTCAATGGCCGTTTTGATATCATCCAAAGGAACATTGAAAAATTTTCCCATCAATATGGCGGCACAGCAATTGGGAAAATTATATTTCCCGATAAGTTGTGTCCTGATTTGTGTTCCTTCAGCTTCGAGCACCACGTAGGGATTGGCTTCCTTGAATGTGATGATGTAGAATTGGTGGTCCGTTGCGCTGAAACCTATTTTTTTGATGTAAGGGGCCAATCTTTCTTGTTGGACGCTGTCATCGGCGTTCATAAACACGAACTTGTTGTGGGCAATCAAATAATCGTAGAGTTCGCTTTTCCCCTTGATGACCCCTTCCAAGCTGCCAAATCCTTCCAAATGTGCCTTTCCAAAATTGGTGATGTACCCAAAATCGGGCTGGGCAATCTTGCTCAGCATGGCAATTTCACCTATATGGTTGGCGCCCATCTCCACAATGGCCATTTCGGTATCTTCCTTGATGGACAAAAGGGTGAGCGGTACCCCAATATGGTTGTTCAGGTTGCCTTTAGTGGCAATGGTCCTGTACTTTTGGGAGATCACGGCATGGATGAGTTCCTTGGTGGTTGTTTTTCCGTTGCTTCCGGTAAGGGAAACCACTTTGGCATTGCTTTGGTTTCTGTGGTATGTGGCGAGGTCCTGGAGGGTTTTCAAAACATCTTCGCACAACACGAGCCGATCCGAAGTTTTATACTCTTCCTCATCGATGATTGCGTATGCCGCACCTTTTTCCAAGGCGTCCTGGGCAAAAGCATTACCGTTGAAATTGGGGCCTTTTAAAGCGAAAAAAAGACAGCCGGGCGTTATTTTCCGGGTGTCCGTACATAGGGTGGAGTGCTCTAAGAAAAGAGCATGAAGCTGTTCCAAAATCATGGACCGAAGATAAAAAAAAGCCCCGATCAATTATCGGGGCTTATTTAAATACTTTACGGTATATGCTTATTTGGCTTTTTTATGTCTGACGGTTTTGTTGTCGGACTTGGACTTGGATCCAACCCTCGACATGGCGCATCGGAATCCAATATCGTCGGTTGCCATGTACTGGGGCAGGTACCTGCGCTGTGCAGGGTCTAGCCAGAAGGCCCTATCCCTCCATGAACCACCTTTGTACACACGTACCTCGTCGTTGATCAATGAGGTCCTGTAGTTGGAAGTATCGTACTGACGAACCAGTTTTCCTGTGGAATCACGCTCTACTTTGTGTTTGGGTGAATCGTACATCTTTCTGTTGTCCTCTTCATCGTTGAACTTGTCAAAGAACCTTGATGATCCTGGATCTCCATCCCTGAAACCACGGTTGTCACTCTTGTCAAAATTGGTCCTCAAATAGGTCTCCTGATCGGTAACAGGGACTTCTTTGATCTCGCCGGGCAGGTTGATGGCCACAATTTTGCCATTGGGCAATGTGTCATACACGATTTTGTCCTCGAGGATTTCAACTTTGCCATCTTCTCCAATGGCCTTTTTCATGAATACGTTTCCTCTATAGTAGTTGAAATCACTGATCTCGTCATCCACAATGGGACGATATACGTCGGCAACCCACTCGCTCACGTTTCCGGCCATGTCGTATAGACCAAAATCATTGGGTTTGTATGATTTTACCTCTGCGGTAATATCGGCACCGTCATCGGACCACCCGGCAATACCGCCGTAATCACCTTTGCCTTGTTTGAAGTTGGCCAATTGATCCCCGCGTCCCACACGTTGTCCGTTACGGGTGTAGTCACCTTCCCAAGGATATTTTTTTCTACCTCGGTAGTTGTTGTATTCCCTGGTTCCCACAAGGGCCTGGGCAGCATATTCCCACTCGGTCTCAGTGGGGAGCCTGTATTCTGGCATGATGACACCACTGCTCCTTTTGGCGAACGCATTGATGGAATCACGTTTTTGTTTTCCTTGAAGGGAATCTATTTCCCCTCCATATACGGATTCTGGATTGTTCAGGTAGGCCTCTGTGCTGAAGGTGCCGTCGATTTCGCCGTTCAATACTTTGTATTTCGCGTCCTCGGCCAAATAACCTTCCCTTTCCAGCATCACTTCGTTCACCCTGTCCGTTCTCCATTCAGCATACTGAGTGGCCTGTACCCAGTTTACACCGACTACGGGATATTCGGCGTATGCGGGGTGTCTAAGGTAGTTGTTGGTCATGGTCTCGTTGAAACCCAATCGGTTTCTCCACACCAAGGTATCGGGTAGGGCGCCGGTATAGATGTTGGCGTAGTTGGGGTTGTCCGGAGGATAGACCGCCTTTAGGTAATCCAAATACTCAAGGTACATCACATTGGTCACCTCGGTCTCGTCCATGTAAAAGGACTGCACGTGCTGTTGTGTAGGTGTGTTGTTCCAATCGTGCATGATGTCATCTTGGACCTGACCTTTGGTAAAGGTTCCGCCCTCAACGAAAACAGTCCCTGGAGGGGTTTCCTGCTCCTTGAAGTCCGAATTGTACTGGAATCCGCCTTCTTTGGCATTTATTTTCCACCCAGTGGCTCTGGAAACATTCTTGGAAGATGAGGAGTTTTTACAGCTGGAAAAACTTCCCATCACAACGGCGCAAGAAAGTACAACTTTGATAAAGTGTTTTTTCATAATTTGGGCTTGAGTACTTAAAAAATGGGGTTTCCTCCCCGGTCAATTCAATTTGTTTTGATCTTATTTAATCCTTTCGATGGCATTAGAACGATGTTTTTGCCATTATATTTTGTGCTTGTCAAATAAATGCGGCAATGCCGTCGCCAACATTTGCTATACATTTGTAACGCAAATGAATGTGAAATAGTATTGGCCTTTCGGCTTTTAACGGTTTCAGGAAAGGGATGCAATGTATATAGGTGTAACATTACCTATTTTATACAGTAAAAAAATACATCCCATCACAAGAATTTGTGCAAAACACCGTTTATGTTGTAATGTGTCCAAAGCTTTTTGGAGCAAAACTTTACTAAACGCTTAAATCATAGCATGAAAAAGTTACTGATATTGGCAGTCCTTCTTACTGTGGCCCTACCCGAACAGATAAGTGCCCAACAAGAAAGAGCGATCACAACGGCAGTCCCTTTTTTGACCATAGCTGCGGATGCCAGGGCATCTGGTATGGGAGATATGGGTGTTGCCACTTCTTTTGATGCGTACTCACAACAATGGAACCCGGCCAAATATGCCTTCGCTACACAAAAATCGGGCGTGGGGGTCAGTTACACCCCTTACTTGGAGACCATTGTGAACGATGTCTCGCTGCTAAGTGCCAATTATTACAATAAATTGAATGATAGGAGTGCCTTTGCTTTTGGGATAAGGTATTTCGGTCTTGGGGATATTGAACTTCGCCAAACCATTGAGCAAGAGGCCACCTTGGTGAAGCCCAATGAATTTGCTTTGGATGGATCTTACTCCTTAAAGTTGAGCCAGAGTTTTTCCATGGCCGTGGCCGGAAGGTTCATCAGTTCCAACCTAAGGTTCCAGGACGGGACACAGGATTCGCAGGCAGCCAATGCCTTTGCAGTGGATGTGGCAGGTTTCTATCGGTCTCCGGAAATAGCGTACAACAATTATAATGGCCGATGGAGATTGGGTTTCAATGTATCCAACATTGGAGGGTCGTTGCAATATGACGAGGGCGGCCAAGAAAACTTTTTGCCCACCAATCTTAAGTTTGGGGCAGGGTTTGATTTTATCTTTGATGAGGACAATGTCCTGGCCCTAAATTCAGAGTTCAATAAATTATTGGTGCCCACGCCCAGGGATTTTGATGGGGATGGGGACATCGATATCGAAGACAACACCGAATACCAAAACATCAGTTTTTTTAATGGGATTTTTGAATCTTTTGGCGATGCCCCTGACGGTTTCAGCGAGGAGCTCAAAGAAGTCACATGGGCCCTTGGTGCCGAATATCGGTTCAGGGAGGCCTTCATGTTGAGAAGTGGTTATTTTAATGAGAGTGAGGAAAAAGGATCTAGAAAGTTTTTCACTTTGGGTGCAGGGTTCAAGTACAAAACGGCACAGATAGACCTTTCCTATCTGTTCTCCACTTCGCAGGTCAGGAACCCATTGGAGAATACCCTACGTTTTTCGCTGACCTTCAACTTTGGGGAGGAATTTTTCAACGACTGAGAAAGAACAACATAATATTATCCCAAAAACCTATCCCCGTGGATGGGTTTTCTTATTTTTGGGATACACCGAAATATGAATGGAGAAAAAAAGGATTGCCTTTGATCTGCTCATTTTCCAAAGCGATGATGAGTTGTCACAAAACGAGCAAAAATTGTTAAGTGCCGCAGTGCGTGCAAGGGAAAGTGCCTATGCGCCTTATTCGCGATTCAGGGTAGGTGCGGCCGTTCTGTTGGAAAACGGGGAAACGGTCATTGGGAGCAACCAAGAGAATGCTTCCTATCCCTCCGGGCTCTGTGCCGAGCGGGTGGCCGTGTTTCAGGCGGGGGCAAGGTTTCCAGGCGTTGCCATCGTGTCCATTGCCATAACAGCAGCCTCGGAAGACCACCAAGTGGATGTTCCGGCAGCCCCATGCGGCAATTGCAGGCAGTCCATTATCGAGTATGAGCAAAAGCAAGAATCACCCATTTCCATATTGTTCAAAGGGGAGAAGGGACCCATTTATAAATGCAGTTCGTTGGCCGATATTTTGCCCTTGGCCTTCAACAGTTCATTTTTGGGGTGATTCTTAAATCAATTCTTTTTCCAAAAGGAGATATATATGTATTTTTGCTCCTCGTCCCGAAGGGGGATTTCAATTAATACTACAGTTGATGAAAAAAATCACCAAAGAAGTTTACCTCAAATGGTATGAGGACATGTTGTTCTGGAGAAAATTCGAGGACAAGTTGGCCGCAGTATATATTCAACAAAAGGTCAGGGGCTTTTTGCACCTTTACAATGGTCAAGAGGCCGTTCTGGCAGGATCGCTCCATGCCATGGACCTCACCAAGGACCGGATGATCACCGCCTACCGTAACCACGTCCAGCCCATCGGGATGGGGGTGGATCCCAGAAGGGTGATGGCCGAGCTGTATGGCAAGGTGACAGGTACTTCAAAAGGGATGGGAGGCTCCATGCATATTTTTTCCAAGGAACACCGCTTTTATGGTGGTCACGGAATTGTGGGTGGACAGATTCCTTTGGGTGCCGGATTGGCATTCGGTGACAAATATTTCAAAAGGGATTCCGTGACCCTTTGTTATATGGGCGACGGGGCAGTGAGACAAGGTTCCCTGCACGAATCCTTCAACTTGGCCATGTTGTGGCAATTGCCTGTGGTCTTCATCTGTGAGAACAACGGATATGCCATGGGAACATCGGTGGCCCGTACCTCACACTCCACCGAGATCTGGAAATTGGGCTTGGGCTATGAAATGCCCTGTGGTCCTGTGGATGGGATGGATCCTGCAATAGTGGCCAAAGAAGTGGACAAGGCCGTGGAAAGGGCCCGGACCGGGGGAGGACCCACTTTCTTGGAGATGAAAACCTACCGTTACCGTGGTCATTCCATGTCAGATGCACAGCACTACAGGACCAAGGAAGAGGTCGAAGAGTACAAGAAAATTGATCCCATCACCCAGGTGAAGGACATTATCTTGGAAAAAGGGTATGCAACTGCGGACGAGATCAAGAAAATCGATAAGCGAGTGAAAGATTTGGTGAGCGAGTGCGAACAGTTTGCCGAAGAGTCGGATTTCCCACCAAAGGAGCAATTGTACGACACCGTGTACGAACAAGAAGACTATCCATTTTTACAACATAAACTTTAAGTAGATGGCAGAAGTAATCACCATGCCTAGATTGAGCGATACCATGGAAGAAGGAACCGTGGCAAAATGGCTCAAAAAAGTAGGGGACAAAGTAGAGGAAGGCGATATATTGGCCGAGATAGAGACCGATAAGGCCACGATGGAGTTTGAATCCTTTCATCAAGGAACGCTCCTGCATATCGGCATTGAAGAGGGCGACGGAGCCCCGGTCGATTCACTTTTGGCCATCATCGGAGAAGAAGGGGAGGACATTTCCGCTCTTTTGAACGGAGGTGCGGCCCCTGCTAAAGAAAAAGAAGAAACAAAAAGCGAGCCCGAACCCAAAGCCGAAAAAAGCGAAGCTCCGGCAAGTGCCCCCAGTTCAATTCCGGATGGCGTGGAAATCGTGACCATGCCCCGTTTGAGCGATACCATGGAAGAAGGAACCGTGGCCAGCTGGTTGAAAAAAGTAGGCGATAAGGTAGAGGAAGGCGATATATTGGCCGAGATAGAGACCGATAAGGCCACCATGGAATTTGAATCGTTCTATTCCGGGACCTTGTTGCACATTGGTATCGAAGAAGGCCAAGGCGCCCCGGTCGATTCACTTTTGGCCATAATCGGCCCAGAAGGAACCGATGTGGATGCCGTACTGAAAGCACAAGCAGGTGGAGGCTCCAGTGCCCCTAAAGCTGAAAAAACAGAAGAAGAGAAACCAAAGGCCGAAAAAGCAGAGGCAGTTGAAGTACAAACTACTTCACAGGATGGCAACCGTATTTTGGCATCGCCTTTGGCGAAAAAGATTGCCAGTGAAAAAGGGATCAACCTATCACAAGTAAAAGGTAGTGGAGACCACGGGCGAATCGTGAAAAAGGACATTGAGAATTTTACACCTTCGCAAGCGACTTCACCAGCCGTTGAAAAAACAGCGGAAAAAGCGGCCCCAATGACTCCTATCAATTTGCCGGTCGGGGAAGAAAGCTTCGAGGAGGTGAAAAATTCCCCTATGCGCAAGGCCATCACCAAGAGCTTGAGCGCTTCCAAGTTTACAGCTCCCCACTTTTATTTGACCATAGAAGTGGACATGGACAATGCGAAAGCTTCTAGGGAACAGATCAACAATCTGCCCGATACCAAGGTATCTTTCAACGATATGGTGTTGAAGGCATGTGCCATGGCATTGAAAAAGCATCCACAGGTAAATACCACTTGGACCGATGAGGCGACCATATACAAACACCACATTCACATGGGAGTGGCCGTGGCAGTGGATGAAGGTCTTGTAGTGCCCGTGATCAAGTTTGCCGATCAACTTACATTGACCCAACTTGGGGCTGCGGTAAAGGATTTGGCTGGAAGGGCCAGGGCCAAGAAAATCAAACTCGATGAAATGGAAGGAAGTACCTTTACGGTTTCCAACTTGGGAATGTTCGGTATCCAGGAGTTTACGTCCATCATCAACAAGCCCAACTCGGCCATATTGTCCGTTGGGGCCATCGTGGAAAAACCCGTGGTCAAGAATGGACAGATCGTAGTGGGCAATACCATGAAGGTGACCTTGGCCTGTGACCACAGGACAGTGGATGGTGCAGTAGGGGCTCAGTTCCTACAGACATTGAGGGCCTATTTGGAGAACCCGGTGACCATGTTGGCGTAAGCTGTCAATCCGAACGCAGTCGAGAATACATAAATCAAAAAGCATCCTTTTAAGGATGCTTTCTTTATCTTTAGAAAATCCAAAAAAACACAAAATGAAAACTATTCTATATGTAGTGGCTGCGCTGCTGGCGGTGAGCTGTAGTTCGACCAAGATCGGGCAAACCACAACATTGGGCACCAAATCTGAATCTTCGGCGATTAAAAAAGAAGAACCGGGTTTCACCAATGCCGAACGTGTCGGTGAAATAATGAACTATTTGGCATCCAATGATCTAAAAGGGCGTGATTCCGGGAGTGAGGGAATAGAAATGGCCGCAAAATATATAGAGAATCATTTCAAGTCGTATGGGGTAAAGCCCTATTTTGAAAGTTACCGTGACACGCTTTCCAATTTTAAAGATGCTTCCTATAATATCGTGGGCGTAGTGGAAGGCAACGACCCTGCATTGAAGGACGAATACATCCTCATCGGGGCTCATTACGATCATATCGGTATCGTACAGATGGAAAATGGGGATGCCATAGCCAATGGGGCCAATGACAATGCTTCAGGAACCACGACGGTAATGGAACTTGCCAGATATTTTGGTGCCCAGAAGACCAATAAGCGCAGTTTGATCTTTGCGCTGTTCAGTGCCGAGGAAAAAGGGTTGTTGGGGTCCAAGCATCTGGCCAAAAAGCTGAAAGAAGAAGAGTTGAATCTGTATGCCATGCTCAATTTTGAAATGACAGGGGTTCCACTGCAAGGGAAGGATTATTTTGTGTACATCACGGGCTACGATATGTCCAATCTCGCCGAAGTGAGCAACAAGTATGCACAGGAAAATCTAGTTGGGTTTTTGCCTACGGCCAAGGAATACAATCTGTTCCAACGTTCGGACAATTATCCGTTCCACCAAGAGTTCGGGGTGCCCTCGCACACCTTCTGTACGTTCGATTTCACCAATTTTCAACATTACCACAAAGTGGGCGACGAGGCGGACCTCATGGATTTTGGCCATATGGCCACCTTGGTGAAGAAGACCATACCTGTTTTGGAGGGCATTGCGAATGCACCAACTCAGGAAATCCAGAAAAAGTAATTGAAGGGTCATTTCGAATCCCTTTGGTAAAGGGGAGAGAAATCTCAACAAGTCAAAAGATTTCTCCCTTACGCTCGAAATGACACAGAAGGATACAGCGATATGGCAAACATCATTATCACGGGAACCAGTAGGGGCATCGGTTTTGAATTGGTGAAACTTTTTGCCGAAGAAGGCCACCATGTGCTGTCCCTATCCCGAAATGCCGGGCCTGTCCAGGGCTTGAAATTTCCCAATGTTTATTCGTTTCCATTTGACCTGGCCAATCCCAAGGATTATGAACAACTGAAGGAATTTTTGAAGGAATGGGACACTGTGGACGTACTTATCAACAATGCGGGCCGTTTGCTCAATAAACCATTTTTGGAAATCACCCCCAAGGAATTTGAGGATGTTTACAAAGTAAACGTGTTCGGTCTGGCTGAAATAACCAAGACCGTACTACCCAAAATGGGCAAAGATGGCCATGTCGTCACCATTAGTTCCATGGGAGGTGTGCAGGGCAGTGTCAAGTTTCCGGGACTGTCGGCCTACAGTTCCAGTAAAGGGGCAGTTATCACATTGACGGAGCTTTGGGCAGAGGAGTTCAAGGAAACCGGCCCTAGCTTTAACGTATTGGCCTTGGGCGCAGTACAGACCGAAATGTTGGAAGAGGCCTTTCCAGGCTACCAGGCACCCGTGACCGCTCAGGAAATGGCCACCTATATCAAGGAGTTTGCCTTGACCGGGCAAAAACTGTATAACGGAAAGTTGTTGCAGGTGAGCAATAGTACGCCATGACAATGATTGCCAAAGTGGTAGTCCGTACTTAAAATGTATCTTTGTTCCAGTGAACACCACCCTTCAAAAATATTTACCGGAACGTGCCGTGCCCCCATGTTTTGAGCTCATCAAGACACATGGAGTGCATCTAAAGATCGTGAACCACAGGGTCACCCGCCATGGCGATTACCGTAGGTTGCCCAATGGGCTTCACATGATCACGGTGAACGCATCGCTGAACAAGTACCGATTTTTGATCACGCTCATCCACGAAATTGCACATTTGGTAGCCTTTGAAAAACATGGCCGTCGCATCCTGCCACACGGGGTGGAGTGGAAACGTACCTTTCAGCATTTAATGGTTCCGTTCATCCGGCCAGAGGTGTTCCCTTCCCAATTATTGCCCATCATTGCAAACCATTTCAAGAACCCAAAGGCAAGCAGCAGTACGGATGCCCGTTTGTCCATTGCACTCAAGGCCTTTGATGAGGAGGAAAGAAGGGAGAGTTATGTGTATGAATTGCCAAAAGGCAGTATTTTTAGGATGTATAATGGAAGGTTGTTCCAAAAAGGGGACAAAAAGGTGAAACGCTATGAATGTGTGGAGTTGTCCACAGGCAGATTATATTTGTTCCAACCCAATGCCGAAGTAGAGTTGGTTCGAGATAGGCCCGAAGGGCCATTTTAAAAGAATAAGACAAATGAACAAGAATTATTATGCTGTCTTGATGGCGGGAGGAGTAGGATCTCGATTTTGGCCTGTAAGTACCACCGCCAACCCCAAACAGTTTCACGATATGTTGGGAACAGGGAAGACATTGATCCAAAAGACATTCGATCGGTTGAACAGGTTTATCCCCACAGAGAATATATTGATCTTGACCAACGAACGCTACAACGACTTGGTGCTGGAGCAACTACCAAAGGTAAAACCGGAACAGGTCGTCTTGGAACCCGCCATGCGCAATACGGCCCCCTGTATTCTTTATGCATCATTGAAAATCCAAAAGATGAATCCCAACGCTGTGATGATCGTGGCGCCCAGCGATCACTGGATCGAGGATGAAGAGGCTTTTGAAAAAGATGTCACCGCATGTTTCGATAAATGTGAAAAGGAAAACGTGCTCTGCACCTTGGGCATCCAGCCCACATTCCCCAATACGGGCTTTGGATACATCGAATTTGAAAAAGGAAGTGACGAAAAACTGAAAACCGTGTCCCAGTTTAGGGAAAAACCGGATTATGAAACGGCAAAGGAGTTTTTGGCCCAGGGCAATTTCCTTTGGAACGCAGGTATTTTCATGTGGAGTGTCCAGACCATAGTGGATGCGTTCAAGAGCTATCAACCTGGCCAGTATGAACTTTTTGGCAAGGGGATTTCCTGCTATAATACTGGGGAGGAGAAGGGATTCATCCAAGAGAACTATGCCAAGGCGGAAAACATCTCCATAGATTATGCCATCTTGGAACAGTCCAGTTCCATATACACCCTTCCTGCTTCCTTTGACTGGAACGATTTGGGGACTTGGGGCGCATTGTATGATAAATTGGACAAAGATCCATCAGGCAATGCCGTTGTCAACGCCAGTGTTGTTTTGGAAAATGCCAAGGGCAACATGATCCGTTCCCCAAAGGGGAAAATTGTTGTGGTGGACGGACTGGAAGATTACATCATCGTGGACAAGGAAGAGGTCTTGTTGATCTACCCCAAGTCCAAACAACAGGACATCAAAAAAGTATTGGGCCAAGTGAAAGAAACGTTTGGCGACGAGTTTGCATAAAAATATGAGTGAAGATCAACTGGAAAAAGTTTCTCCGAACCAAGATAGTGGAGATGAAGTAAAAAAAGATTTCAAGGGGCTTTTGGGCAGCGTGCGGAAGTTCCTTTCCGAACTTTTGGAGATTCGAACCAATACGGATGCTTCGGCCACCAAGGAATCCATTATAGCAGATATATCCTTTAAAGGCCATACTTCATGGATTTTGGTCTGTTCCATATTTATCGCCTCCGTTGGGTTGAACGCCAACTCCACGGCGGTGGTGATCGGAGCGATGTTGATTTCCCCGTTGATGGGCCCCATTTTGGGTATGGGAATGTCCTTGGCCATCAATGATATCGATACACTAAGGCGATCCCTGAAGAACTTTACCGTAATGGTGGTGCTGAGTGTCATCACGGCCTTTCTGTTTTTCTATCTTTTTCCACTTCGGGATGAATCTTCAGAGCTTTTGGCACGAACCAAACCGGATATCCGAGACGTATTGATCGCTTTTTTTGGTGGTTTGGCATTGGTGATTGCCCGGGCCAAAAAAGGGACCATAGCCAGTGTGATCTTTGGCGTGGCCATTGCCACGGCACTGATGCCGCCGCTCTGCACGGTAGGTTTTGGGCTGGCCATTGGCAAACTTTGGTATGCGGCCGGGGCCATGTACCTTTTCATCATCAATACGATTTTTATTGGTCTGGCCACTTTTTTGGTCATCAAGTTTCTGCGGTTCCCCATGGTGCGCTATGCCAATTCCCAAAGAAGGCGTATGATTGCCCGACTGGCTTCCATCACGGGTATTTTGGTGATGATTCCGGCGGGTTTCACATTTTATAACGTCTTTCAGGAGTCCCTTTTCAGAAAACAGGCGCAGCAGTTTTTGGATGAGACCATTGAGGTGTACCAGTTCAACGGTGCGGGAAGGTATGTGGACAACCTTACAAAGATTGAATATGTGGACAACGGCACTTCATTGATAGAAGTGGTCTGCATGGGGGACGAGCTTATCCCGGAAAATGTGGTGAACACTTGGAGGACCCAAAAGAACCAATTTTCCCGTTTGAAGAATGCAGAACTCCATGTCATACAAGGAGGAAGGGATGATTCTGAGGAAAAGTTCAATTTTGTAAGTGAGCTTTATGAAAAGAACAAGGCGGAACTGCTGACCAAGGACGAGCAAATAAAACTATTGGAGGAAGAAGTGGTCAATTTGACAAAAAGAATGGGAAAACAGATTCCTTTCCAAGATGTGAGTGCAGAGGCCAGGGCCAATTATAGCAATATAGATAGACTCGGATTCTCATACCAAATACGGACTGATTTTAAGAAATTGGACACAGTCCCGGTCTTTGAAGTAAAATGGAAGCAAGGGGTACAGAATGCCCAAAAAGAGGCCGATATCAAAAAAATGCAGGCTTGGCTAAAAATACGTTTGCGGGATTCCACGATTGTGTTGAAGGAAGTGGAATGATGTATTTATAGAAGTCAGAAGTCAGTGAGCAGTTTGCTTCAAGTGTCAAGTTCAAACAACAAACCACAAGGGCTCAGCCTACAGCAGGCAATAACAGAACAACTGAATAACCAAATAACAAAACCTAATTCCGTTCTTCGATATACATCTGCCGCACTTTTTTGAAAAGCTCGGAAGAATAGACAAAGTCAGTCACTGCTTCGTTGTCCGTCTTGAAGATTTCCTTATTGGTGCCTTCCCATTCCTTGTACCCATTTTTGAGGAAGATGATTTTTTCGCCGATTTCCATCACCGAGTTCATATCGTGCGTGTTGATGATGGTGGTGATGTCATATTCTTGGGTGATCTCGTGGATGAGGTTGTCGATCAAGATAGCTGTCTTGGGGTCGAGGCCAGAATTGGGTTCATCGCAGAACAGATATTTTGGGTTCATGACGATGGCCCTGGCAATGGCGACCCTCTTTTGCATCCCTCCAGAGATTTCGGATGGATATCTTTTGTGGGCATCGATCAGGTTGACGCGTTTCAGCACAAAATCCACCCGGTCCTGCATTTCCGATTTGGACTGTTTGGTGAACATATCCAAGGGGAACATCACATTGCCTTCGACGGTCATGGAATCGAACAGGGCACTCCCTTGGAACACCATGCCCATCTCTTGTCGCAGATCGCGACGTTCGCTGGTGGAAAGTTCCGAATAATATTGGCCGTTATAACAGATTTGTCCTTCATCAGGTTCAAAAAGACCCAAAAGACACTTGAGGAAAACGGTTTTTCCCGATCCACTCTGTCCAATGATGAGGTTGGTCTTTCCTTTTTCAAAAACGGTAGAAATGCCTTTTAGGACATGGTTGTTTCCAAACGATTTATGTACGTTCTCTACTTCTATCATCAGCCCAAGAGTAATTGCGTTAGGATATAGTTCGTTATGATGATGACCACACTCGTCCAAACAAATGACGTGGTGCTCGCCTTGCCCACTTCCAGCGCTCCTCCCCTCATATAAAAACCATGGAAGGAAGGTACTGTGGCAATGATAAAGGCAAATACCACCGATTTGATGAAGGCATATGTAACGTGGAACGAATCAAAATCCAACTGGAGCCCTTTAATGAACTCTCCGCTCGGTGCATAGCCACCAAAAACTGCTGCTATCCATCCGCCCAATATCCCGACGAACATGGAGATGGCCACGGCAAAAGGATACATCATGGTAGCGATGATCTTTGGAAAAACAAGGTAGTTCAGAGAGTTTACACCCATCACTTCAAGGGCGTCTATCTGCTCGGTCACCCGCATGGTGCCAATGCTCGATGTGATATAGGATCCCACTTTCCCTGCCATGATGATGGAGGTGAAGGTAGGGGCAAATTCCAAGATCACGGACTGTCGTGTGGCAAAGCCGATAAGGCTTTTGGGCAATAGGGGACTGTTCAGGTTGAGGGCCGTTTGGATGGTGACCACCCCGCCGATGAAGAAGGAAATAAAGACGATGATTCCCATGGACCCATAAATCAGCTCATCTATTTCCTTTAGAATCAATGACTTCATGATGGGCCATTTGGTCGGTTTTTTAAATACTTCCCAGACCATGATGAAGTATTTTCCAATCGCTTCTAGATGTTTCATGTGCTCGATATGGGCTTGAGGTGATAAAAATAAGAATATTGTTGGGCATTTAACCTTGATTTAAACTTTTTAAAGATGATAATTGAATAGCTTTGCCCTTGTTTGATTAAATCCACACCATGAAAAAGACCAACCTCGTTTTATTGCTTTTAGTAGTGTTCATGACCAGTTTATCCTATGGTCAGCGCAAAAAGAATAATGATGTCGAAGAACAGCCCAAGCCTATAGCCCATTCGCCCAAATTGGTAGTGGGGATTGTAGTGGACCAAATGCGCTACGACTACCTTACCCGTTTCTGGACACAATATGGCGAAGGCGGCTTCAAAAGGTTGGTGAACCAAGGATTCAATTGCAAAAACCATCACTATAACTATGCGCCGACAAGCACAGGCCCGGGCCATGCATCGGTCTATACGGGAACAACGCCTGCCACACACGGTATCATTGGCAATGATTGGTACGATAAAGAAACGGGCACCGATGTGTACTGTGCCGGGGATGATGGCTATACCTCTGTGGGGACCACTTCCGATGCTGGGCAAATGTCCCCCCACCGGATGCTCAGCACTACCGTTACCGATGAGTTGCGGATGCATACCCAAAAAAGGGGCAAGGTGATTGGAGTGGCCCTGAAGGATAGGGGTGCCATACTTCCTGCGGGCCATGCGGCAAATGCTGCCTATTGGTTTGAAGGAGGCGCAGCGGGCAACTGGATTACCAGTTCCTATTATATGGATGCACTGCCACAATGGGTGGTTAATTTTAACAATTCAGACGCTGTGGAAGCCTATAAAAAACCATGGAATACACTGAAACCTATCGAAACCTATGTGCAGAGTGGTACCGACGCCAACACCTATGAAGGAATGTTCAAAGGGGAGACCACCTCATCCTTTCCCCATGACCTACCTGCTTTGTGGGAGGCCAACGGACAGTTTGGTCTGTTGCGAAGTACGCCTTATGGTAACAGTATGACCGCTGATTTTGCTTTGGCAGCCTTGGAAGGGGAGGATTTGGGAGTTGATACCATTACCGATTTTTTGGCGGTAAGCTTTTCCAGTACCGATTATGTGGGCCACTTTTTTGGGGTGAATTCCAAGGAAATTGAGGATACGTACATACGGTTGGACCAAGATTTGGCCCGTTTTTTTGCTGCTTTGGACGAAAAGGTGGGCGAGGGCGAGTACACGGTTTTTCTTACGGCCGACCATGCTGCCATCGATGTGCCTGCTTATTTGAAGGATTCAAAGATACCAGCGGGATATTTGGATATGAAAGGGCTGCAGGCCAAGTTTGCAGAATTCCTGAAATATAAATACGGGACTACCGATGTGGTAAAGGACCTCTCCAACCATCAACTTTTTCTGGACCATAAGATTTTGGCCAATTTGGATATCGACCTAAAAGAGGCCCAAGAGGATATTGCAAAGGAGCTTTTGGGCTATGAGGGCATTGGTCAGGTCTATACGGGTCATCAAATGTGGGTGAACAATTATACCAAGGGCATCCCCTATATTTTACAGAACGGCTACAACCAAAAACGGTCGGGAGATGTGCTCATCGTGCCCAATCCAGGGTTCATTTATTCAAGTGGCAGAACAGGTTCCACGCACGGTTCCCCTCAGGTGTATGACACACATGTGCCTTTATTGCTCTACGGAAAGGGTATAAAACAAGGAAGTACAGTGAACCGTACCGAGATTCCGGACATTGCTCCTACCATTTCGGCCTTGTTGGGCATTGCGTTCCCAAGCGGAACTACGGGCAGGCCCATTGGGGAGGTGTTGGAATGAGAGCGTCTCTCTTATCTTGAGATGATTATTTTTTTTCTGATGACTTGTCTTAAAGAGGGTTCCGAATAAATCAATACATAGGTTCCACTGGAAAGATGATCAATCGCCAGTACTTTATGATTTTTCTCGCTCAAGACCAACCTTCCATTGATGTCAAAAAGTTTAATCAGAAAATCTGAATCATTGTCTTTTTTGATAAATATTTGATCTCTTGCAGGGTTGGGATAAATGATTACTCCATAATTAATTTCTGGTTCTGGTTCTGGTTCTGGTTCAGAGGTAGGTGTGGTCTCCAATATTCCGTCGCAGTTTTCATCAACTTCATTATCGGGTATTTCATCAGCTGAAGGGTTCACGTTGGGGTCGCTCTCGTCACAGTCATCCACATTGGCAAATCCGTCTTGGTCAAGGTCATCGTCAAGAGTGGCGGGATTGCAGTCCTCATCAATACCATTATATGGTATCTCGGCGGAATTTGGATTGATGTTGGGGTCGTTGTCGTTGCAGTCATCCACATTGGCAAATCCGTCCTGGTCAAGGTCATCGTCAAGAGTGGCGGGATTGCAGTCCTCATCAATACCATTATATGGTATCTCGGCGGAATTTGGATTGATGTTGGGGTTGTTGTCATCACAGTCATCCGCATTGTTGAACCCATCCTGATCAAGGTCGTCGTCCAAAGTAGCGGGGTCGCAGTCCTCATCGCTGCCATTGTAGGCAATCTCCACGGCATTTGGGTTGATGTTCGGGTCGTTGTCATCACAGTCATCCGCATTGGCATATCCATCCTGATCAAGGTCATCATCCAGAGTGGCGGGGTCACAGTCTTCATCGATGCCGTTGTATGGTATTTCCAAGGCATTCGGGTTGATATTGGGGTCATTGTCATCACAATCATCCGCATCGGCAAATCCATCTTGGTCAAGGTCGTCGTCCAAGGTTGAAGGATCGCAGTCCTCATCGATACCGTTGTATGCAATTTCAATGGCACTGGGGTTGATGCCAGGGTCGCTGTCGTCACAATCGTCCGTATTGGCATATCCATCTTGGTCAAGGTCATCGTCCAGAGTAGCAGGGTTGCAGTCCTCATCGATGCCATTGTAGGCAATCTCCACGGCATTTGGGTTGATGTTCGGGTCGCTGTCGTCACAATCATCTGCATCAGCAAAACCGTCTTGATCAAGATCATCGTCAAGTGTGGCGGGATTGCAGTCCTCATCGATGCCATTGTAGGCAATCTCCACGACACCGGGATTGATATTGGGGTCATTGTCATCACAATCATTTGCATTGGCAAAACCGTCCTGGTCAAGGTCGTCGTCCAAGGTTGAAGGATCACAGTCCTCGTCGATGCCATTATGGAGTATTTCTATAGCATTTGGATTGATATTGGCGTCGTAATCGTTACAATCCTGTTCGGAAGTAAATCCGTCTTGATCAAAATCTATCACCCCAATGCCATAATGTAGACTCAAGTATTGGGTTAAAGTGAGGGTCAGGGCATCTACAAAAAGCGCTCTATCTGCGGGGTCGAAACGCACATCATGGTTGACTTCAATTTGAATCCCATCAATTTCACCAACATTTAATCGGGACCCATGTATCCAAACGTTGTAACCGCCATTGTAATAATCCTCGTTCGGATTGGGATAAGGGTTCACGGAACTTGGAACTGTCGGATAACCTTTTTCATGGAGCAAGGTTCCAAAACTATAAGGTCCCTTCAGTAGTTCCACATGCGTCAGTCCACCCTGATTATCGTTGATCAAAGTCCGGATACTGTTTTTGTTGATATAGGCGTTGGTGTTCAAGGTGGCATCCGAAAGCCGAAGTTCATCCCCTGTCAATGTGTAGCCCAGTTCAACTCTTTCAATGGCATGCGCATGTCCATGAAGGTCCAAGAAAAGGCCACGCCCAAAGTTTTGGATGATATCTACTTTCGCAGATTCTATATAACCGTGGTAATTGTCAAAAGCCAATTCTACGGTAGGGTTGCCATTCGCTGCTTCGGGCTTTTCGCGGTTTGCATCAAATTTTGCCCGGGAGAGCCTGTTGATGATGACATAAGGGTAGAAACCGGTTTCATTAAAATAGGCCTGGGCAATGGCCCTTCCCATGGACTGGGTATGGGTGTCATTGCCAGTGATGCAGCCCATGCAGTTCCTGTCGGGGATTATGTTGGGGTTCATATCCCCATCATGTGGAATGGAAATGATAATAGGATGGTTCCCATAAATGTATTCCACATAACCTGTATTGTCGAAATCGGATTCACCAGGTTGCTGTGCCATGACCCAATTGGACAACATGCCAAGGACAAGTGTGTAAAACAGTGACGAAGGGGAAAAAGGATATGTTTTCATTTGCATAACCGTTTTGCGGCCCTTCCCTGATAATCATATCAGGTACGGTTGCCATGGATACGGGTTATGCTACATGCACAATAAAGATAAAAAACTTGATTATCGGATTGGCGTTGAATTGATGGATGCCCCTTTCCAATTGACGGATTGATTTTTGTTGGAAACTTTGTAGGACAATCAATACGATATGGGCTGTAAATACGTGTAAAATCCTATATTTTGGACCAAATTCCCCTCCAACGGTATTTCCGGATAAACTTTCCCTCTGCCTTGGAAATATAGAAAGGTTTTTGTTGGAAGTATGCTTTTAGGAAACCCAGAATAGTTTGAATGTACAAACTTGGACTCTTGGCCTGCCATGCCATTTTAAGGGCAGCTATTTTGGTCAGAACAATGCCGTAACGCATTTTGTAGAGCGCTGTTCCCTTGGCCTGATGGTTCTTGGAGCTGTACCCATGTCCGGTAGGGCGGAGATGCTTGACCTTCAGGTCTGGAACGGTCTGTGTCTCAAAACCGTGGTATTTGGCCAATAGAGTGTCCACAGTGTCCCATCCCACTCCAGGTCGCAATCCTCCAATTTTATTGAAACAGGCCTTATGGTAGAGTTTAATGGGGCCACGGACATGGGTCTTGTCGGCAATGTTTTCATAAACCCAGTCACTGTCTTTTTGGATAAAGAGCAGGCCAGAACACATCCCCAGTTTCCAATTGGCCTGGAACAAGTTTACCATGCTTTCAAAATAATTGGGGGGAAGGATGATGTCTGCATCAAACTTTCCGATGAGATCAAATTCAGCGGTGTGCTGCAAGCCAAAATTGAAGGTGTCCACAACTTTCTTACCGGGGATATGCTCATCCGCAGAGGTTCGTTGGAACACCTTGATCCATGGGAATTGCTGGGCAAAGCCCTGGGCGATTGCAAAAGTGGCATCTGAAGAGTTGTCGTCCACCACAATCACCTCATCGGGCAAACGGGTCTGGCCCACAAAGGAATCCAGACAATCCTTCAAATAAGCTGCCTCATTGTGCGCGGGAATGACAATGCTGATCCACATTCGCTAAAATTCCAAAAAACAAACCACAAATCCCAAAGAAGTTAGTGGGTTATTTTGTTATTGGGTTCCTGCTTCTTAGTTTGACACAAATCCCACGAATTGGCACGAATCTATTTTAAATTGAGTTTAATGCTTGAACCTGGGGTTTTGTTGTTCGGAATCTTGGAGCCCTGTTTCTTGGTTTGATACGCCCGCCTGCCACGGGTGGGAATTTCATGAACATGTAAAATTGAACTTGGGCCTTGGACTTGAAACTTGAACTTCAGTTTGTTGATCTATCTTTCTGCGTACACAATATAGTATCGGTCGGTGAAATACCGCAACAAAGGGCGGATTCCAATCTTTTTGGCGGGATTGGTCCATTTTGCTGAATCCCTTATGGTCCATCCGGCCTTTTCCAACAACCAATCGAATTGCCAGTCCTCAAATTCATGGTAGTGCCTGTCCCAAAGGTCGGTCTTGCTCCGATAAGCCGGGGAGAACCAAAGCCGCATGGGAATACTGGCCACCAATTTATTGGCCTTGATCTCTTTTAGCACATTGTACGGGGCCACCATGTGTTCAAAGATTTCAAAAGCGGTCACCACACTGGCATTGGATCGGGAAACGGCTTCATAATCCACATCCAGATCTTCACCTTTCGTGTTTTCCACTTGGTATCCATTTGCCCTCATGATTTCTGAAAAAGGATTTTCGACTCCTAGGTCCAATATGGATTCCGAAGTGCCAATGTGCTTTTGCAAAAACGCCAAGGTATGCCTGTAGCGTTTGTTGGGAAAGTTGTTCTCGTACATGCGCTAAAATTCCAAAAAACAAACCACAAATCCCAATTAAGTTGCTGGGTTATTTAGTTGTTCAGTTATTTGGTTCTTGTTTCAAGTATCCAATGTCTTCATATGGCACGCCCGCCTGTCGTAGGCAGGAGTTCCATGAATCTTTTGAAATTGAACTTGATTCTTGAACTTGTTGTTTAGTATCGATAAACAATTGCATTGACGTTCATTCCCGCACCGACACTGGCAAAGATGACCACATCACCCTTGTTCAGTTGATGCTCTGGAAGTTCGCCCTTCAATACCAGATCGTAGAGTGTTGGAATGGTGGCGACGGAACTATTGCCCAGTTTGTGGATGCTCATGGGCATCACATCTTTGGGAACTTCTTTTCCATAAATGCGATAAAATCGGTTGATGATGGCCTCGTCCATTTTTTCATTGGCCTGGTGGATGAATATTTTTTTTACATCATCAATGGCCACACCGCTGTCGTCCAAACAAGCTGCCATCGCTTTGGGCACGTTGATACAGGCAAATTCGTAGATTTTGCGCCCCAGCATTTTAATATATCGGGTATCCTTGCAGCCCTCGGCGCTGTTGGTCTTGTCAAAATAGAGATAGTAGGCCTCTTCTCCTGCATAAGTGACAGAGTCGTGTGCTAAAATTTCACCTGAACTCTCTGTTGATTCTATGATGGCCGCCCCGGCACCATCGGAAAAGATCATACTGTCACGATCATAGGGGTCCACCACCCGCGAAAGTGTTTCGCCACCGATTACCAAGCATTTTTTTGCCATGCCGCTTTTGATGAACGCCGAAGCTTGTATAACCCCTTCAATCCATCCTGGACAACCAAAAATAAGATCGTATGCCACACATTTAGGGTTTTTTATCTGCAAAAGATGTTTTACCCGTGTTGCAAGGCTTGGCAAGGTGTCGCCTTGGACTTTGCCAAGGGTCATATCGCCGAAATTATGGGCGAAAATGATATAGTCCAACTCCTCTTTATCGATTCCAGCGTCGGCAATGGCCTTTTCTGCGGCCAAATACCCTATATCCGATGTCTTGAACTCGGGCTCTGCATATCTTCGTTCAGCAATTCCAGTGATGGCCTTGAACTTCTCAATGATCACCGAATTTTCCTGTTCGATCTTGCTTCCATCAACACCCAAGAACTTGTGCTGCAAAAAAGCTTCATTTTTGGTGATGATGGATGGGATATAGCTGCCCGCTCCCGTAATACCGATTTTCATATCGAGGTTGTTTGGTACTTAAAGGTAAGTTATTCAGAATTCATTGTTATGCATGCATAATAAATTGTACAATGCTCAACAAACCTTCCAATATGTCACAGAAAGAAAAAAGCCTTGACTAGTAATTTGTGCCAAGGCTTTTTATGTGGGTTTATAAGGATTTGCTATACTTCAGCGTAAGCTTCAATAGGTGCACAGGTGCATATCAAATTACGATCCCCAAACGCTTCATCCGTTCTTCGGATGCTGGGCCAAAACTTGTTTTCGGCCACATAGGGAAGCGGAAACGCGGCTTTCTGACGGCTATATGGGTGTTCCCAGACATCGTTGGTGATCATCCCTAACGTATGTGGAGCATTTTTGAGTACATTGTTTGGTTCGTCCATACTCGCCTCATCAATTTCCTCCCGAATGGAAATCATCGCATTACAGAAACGGTCAAGTTCAGCAAGGCTTTCACTTTCGGTGGGTTCTATCATCAACGTTCCAGCTACAGGGAAAGATACGGTCGGGGCATGGAAGCCATAGTCGATCAAGCGTTTGGCAATGTCCGTGACCTCAATGCCATTGGCCTTGAAAGGTCGGCAATCGATAATCATTTCGTGGGCTGCCCTGCCTCTTTCGCCAGTGTAGAGCACATCAAACTTGCCCTTGAGGCGGTCTTTGATATAGTTGGCGTTCAATATGGCCGCTTTTGTGGCATTCGTAAGGCCTTCGGTGCCCAACATCTTGATGTATCCGTAAGAGATCAAACAGACCAAGGCACTACCCCAAGGGGCAGCGGAAATGGCCGTGATGGCTTCTTTTCCTCCCGTTTTGATCACAGGATTGGAAGGGAGGAAGGGTTTCAATTGCTCCGCCACACAAATTGGTCCTACCCCTGGGCCGCCACCTCCGTGTGGGATGGCAAAGGTCTTGTGCAGGTTGAGGTGGCACACGTCCGCACCAATGGTGGCAGGGTTGGTCAACCCGACCTGTGCGTTCATGTTGGCACCATCCATATACACTTGTCCCCCGTTATCGTGGATCAATTGGGTGATCTGTTTGATGGACGATTCGAAAACACCGTGGGTGGACGGGTAAGTCACCATCAATGCTGCCAAATTTTCGGAGTGCAACTGTACTTTTTCCTCCAAATCGGCCACATCGATGTTTCCTCTTTCATCCGTTTTGGTCACCACCACTTTCATGCCTGCCATTACAGCGGAAGCTGGGTTGGTCCCATGTGCGGAAGCGGGAATCAAACAAATGTTGCGGTGTCCCTCGCCCCTGGACTCATGATAGGCACGGATGACCATCAGGCCAGCATACTCGCCCTGTGCCCCGGAATTGGGTTGAAGGGAAGTGGACGAGAACCCGGTAATGACATTCAACTGGTCTTCCAAGGACTTCAAAACTTCTTGGTAGCCCTGAGCTTGTTCCAAAGGAACAAACGGGTGGATATTGCCCCATTCCGCCCAGCTTAAGGGAAGCATTTCCGAAGCGGCGTTCAATTTCATGGTGCAGCTTCCCAAAGAAATCATGGAATGATTCAAAGCCAAATCCTTGCGCTCCAGTTTTTTGATATAGCGCATCAACTCGGTCTCGGAATGGTAGGAGTTGAACACCTCATGTTCCAAAAATGGGGTCTTTCGTTGCAGGGCAGTTGGTATGGCCTCTTCTTTGGTGGAAATTGACTCTATTTTTTGGGTGTTGTGGGCTTCCAAAAAGCAGGAAACCAATACTTGCACATCTTGATCGGAAACGGCTTCGTTCAACGAAATGGAGACGGTTTCATGGTCAACATAATTTAGGTTGATCCCTTTTCCTTCAGTGACTTGTTTTAGTTTTTCGATTTGTTTTACCTTGACCGAAATTGTATCAAAATAAGCGGTATTTATCTGCTGGAATCCATGTGACTCCAATGTGCTTGCCAATACCCTGGCATGCTTGTGTACTTTGTTTGCGATGTATTTCAACCCTTCAGGGCCATGGTACACGGCATACATGCCTGCCATGACGGCCAACAATACCTGTGCGGTACAGATGTTGGAAGTGGCCTTGTCCCTTTTGATGTGCTGTTCCCGTGTCTGTAGCGCCATGCGCAAGGCACGGTTGCCATCAGTATCCTTGGTCACGCCAATGATCCTTCCGGGAATACTTCTTTTGTATTCTTCCTTGGTGGCAAAAAAGGCAGCGTGGGGGCCTCCATAGCCCAATGGAATTCCAAATCTCTGGGTAGTGCCCACCACTACGTCCACACCCCATTCACCGGGGGCCTTCAATAGAACAAGGCTCAGGATATCGGCGGCTACGGCCACTTTGATCTCGTTGGCCTTTGCCTTTTCTGCAAAGGAACCATAATCGTGCACTTGCCCATACTTTCCGGGATATTGCAAAAGGACGCCATAGAATTCGGAAGAGAAATCAAAAGTTTCATGGTTGCCGATCACCAATTCAATACCTAAAGGTATGGCACGGGTCTCGAGCAGGCTCACTGTTTGAGGGAGCACTTCCTCCGATACAAAGAATTTGGTGGCGTTATCCTTTTTTTGTTGCCTGTTGCGCAGTTCAAACAGCATGGTCATGGCCTCGGCCGCAGCGGTACTTTCATCCAAGAGCGATGCATTTGCGATTTCCATGCCCGTGAGATCGCTTACCATGGTCTGGAAATTGAGCAGGGCCTCCAGCCTTCCTTGGGCAATCTCTGCCTGATAAGGCGTATAGGCGGTGTACCATCCTGCATTTTCCAAAATGTTCCTTTTGATGGGGGAAGGAGTGAGCGATTCATGGTAGCCCAGGCCAATATAGGTCTTGAAGACCTTGTTCTTTTGTGCGAGCCCCTGTAAATGGTTCAGGAACTCGTGCTCACTGATCCCTTCGGGAAGGTCCAGTGGTTTTTTGAGTTTGATATCATCGGGAATGGTCTCATGGATGAGCTGTTCCACACTGTCCACCCCAATCGTTTTGAGCATTTGGGGAAGGTCTTTTTCTGATATGCCGATATGTCTGGCGGCAAACACTTCTGTATTCATGTTCAATCCAATAAAGTGCACAAAATTAGGGATAAATTCAATGAAAATAGGCAATTTTGAAGGTGAGTGAAGCAAAGTTGTTAACCACTGATCAACCTTTTGGGAACGAAGGGAAACCCCGTAAAGATGAAGACCTTGAAGTCCATTTTTGATTTTTATTTGGATGCCAGTATCCATGTCGCCTTGGCCGTATTGTCGTTGGCGGGTGTCACCTTTCATTTGTTGGGCATCTCTTCCGATATTGATTTGTTGGGATTCATTTTTTTTGGGGTGATCGTCTGTTATAATTTCATCAAATATGGGGTGGAGGCCTACAAATATTTGATCGTTTCCAATGCCTATCACAAGATCATTCAGATCTTCAGTTTTGTGTCGTTTGGCTTTGCGCTCTATTTTTTGCTGCAACTGGATGTCAAGATTTGGTGGGCAACGGTGATCTTGGGCCTATTGTCCGCATTGTATGCCGTTCCATTTTTGCCCAGTGCGAAAAACCTCAGAAGTCTAGGCGGTCTGAAAATCTATATTGTGGCTTTTGTGTGGGCCGGTTTCACGGTGCTTTTGCCTGTGTTGGATGCGCAAATGCCCATCGATTGGGATTTTTGTTTGCTTTTCCTGCAACGGATGTTGTTGGTTTTGGTGCTCATCATCCCTTTTGAGATCAGGGATATGCAATGGGACGATAAAGATCTTCGGACCTTGCCGCAGGTATTGGGGGTTAGCCGGACCCAAAATCTGGGGATTGCCCTAGCCGTCGTTTTTTTTCTCCTCACTTTTTTGAAAGATGAGGTCCATCAAGTCGAAATCGTACTGAGATTGGCCCTCACGCTGGTCTTGATCTTTGTGCTTATTGCCAATGAAAAAATGAAATCCCGATACTTTGTATCGTTTTGGGTGGAGGCTATCCCAGTTTTCTGGTTTGGGATGTTCTGGTGGGTGGAGCGGTATTTTTAAAGCCTTTTTTCCAAGTCACGTTTCATGCATTCCTTATCATGTTCGGACAGCATGGAAAGTCCTGCGCGATCACAAAGGGAGGTCAACTTGGAATTCTTTTTGGAATACTTTTTACAGGTCTTGCAATACCACAGATGGAACCGAAGCTTTACAATGTCCCAAAAGCTTGCCTCCTTGTATTGGGACTTGTTACAGATATGTGACGCCTCTTCGCATGAAATCTTCATAGCTAAAACCAATTTTCGTTCAAACAACCCATAAGCGAGGTCCTTGCTCTATGGATCATCACCCACAAATTGGACGGATTTATGTCCAACTCATTACAAATATCTTCAGTTTCCATTCCTTGTATGGTCTTCATCTTAAAGACTTGGGCCTGTTTTTTGGGCAATTTGTCCAAACACTCCTGCAAGGCCAGCCCAAGCTCCTCGTTCTCCAATATGTTGTCCCCATCCCTGGTAAATGGGTCGGCCACTTGCTCTTCCAGCCAATCCCCTTCGGATTCGGAATCCGTGCTATAGTTGATGCGCACCTCTGCCTTTCCTTTTTTGGAATTGCTCTTGCGGTAATGGTCTATGACCTTTCGTTTCAATATGGAGACCAGCCAAGTACGCTCGGCGGCATCACCCTTGTAGTTTTTGGAAGAATTGAGTCCGGCAAAAAAGGTTTCCTGCACCAGATCCTTGGCAATTTCCGCATCGCTGACCCTGGCCACGGCGTAGTTGAAGAGGTAATCTGCATAGAGATCTACCCAATTCTGAGGATGGAGTTCGTGCTTGCCCATAGTTTCGAAGTAGCAAAAATAGTGGTTTTTACGCTGCAAAGGATGGCCGGGAAAAAGTTGTGTCCCAATTTTGGCCCAAAACCATCAAACTGTTGCAGGGCCACTACCTTCAACTGGCTTTTTTGATGAGTCCGGCCCTTTCCAAGAGTGCATCGATATTGGGTTCCGCTCCCCTGAAACGTTTGTAGAGTTCCATCGGGTTCTCCGTTCCTCCTTTGGAGAGCACATTTTCCTTGAACTTATCGGCGACCATTTTATTGAAAATGCCATTTTCCTTGAAATAGGCAAAAGCATCTGCATCCAGAACCTCGGCCCATTTGTAACTGTAATATCCTGAGGAATAACCTCCTTGAAAAATATGCGAAAATGATGTGCTCATACAAGTTTGCGGGGTATCGGGGAACAAATCCGTACCTTCAAACGCCTTGGCCTCGTAGGCCTTCACATCGTTGATGTTTGATGGATCGTTGCCATGCCATGCCATGTCCAAAAAGCCAAAGCTCAGTTGGCGTACTGTGGCCATTCCCTCCTGAAAGGTGGCAGATTCCTTTATTTTTTCCACCAATTCCATGGGAATCAGTTCTCCGGTTTCATAATGATGGGCAAAAAGTTCAAGAGCTTCTTTCTCATAGCACCAATTTTCCATGATCTGACTGGGCAGTTCCACAAAATCCCAATAGACCGAAGTGCCCGACAGGCTAGGGTAAGTGGTGTTGGCCAACATGCCGTGCAGCGCATGACCAAATTCGTGGAAAAGCGTGGTCACCTCATTAAAAGTGAGCAACGAAGGTTTGGATTTGGTCGGTTTGGTGAAATTGCAGACGTTGGAAATGTGCGGTCTGTTGTTTTTGCCATTCAAAGTATATTGTGGTTTGAAGGAAGTCATCCAAGCACCGCCCCGTTTGCCCGGTCTAGGGTGGAAATCGGCATAGAACAGGGATATAAAGTTATTGGCATCATCATACACTTCAAAGGTCTTTACTTCGGGATGGTATTTTTCAATGGTCTGGATTTCCTTAAAAGTGAGCCCGAAGAGTTTTTCGGCCACTTGGAAGACCCCGTTGATCACATTTTCCAGTTTGAAATAGGGTTTTAGCTTTTCATCATCCAGATTGAACAACTTTTGCTTCAACTTTTCGGAATAGTAGGCACTGTCCCATTTTTCGAGCCGATCAATGTTGTCCAAATTTTTGGTAAAGGTTTCCAGTTCTTCAAACTCTTTTTCTGCAGCAGGTTTTGCCTTTTCAAGCAGCTCGTTCAGAAAATCCATTACTTTTTCCGGGGTTTCCGCCATGCGTTCTTCCAGAACAAAATGGGCATGGGTGGCATAGCCCAAAAGATTTGCGCGTTCGTGGCGAAGAGAGACTATTTTCAGGATGTTTTCCTGATTGTCGAGTTCATCGTTGTGAAACCCTTTGCTGCCAAAGGCAATGGAAAGCTGCTTCCGAAGCTCCCTGTTCTCCGCATATTTCATGAAAGGGATATAGCTGGGGTAATCCAAGGTGATCAGCCAGCCATCTTTTCCTTTGGATTCGGCCAACTGCGCAGCGGCCTCTTTTTCACCTTCGGGCAGACCTTTAAGGTCTTCCTCGTGGGTGAGATGCATTTCGTATTTGTTGGTCTCGGCCAACACATTTTCCCCGAACTTCAATTTCAGTTTGGAAAGTTCGGCATCGATTTCCCGTAATCGCTTTTTGTCCGAATCGTTCAAATTGGCACCGTTCCTGCTAAAGCTTTTGTATTTCTTTTCCAAAAGGGTTTGCTGCTCAGGAGTGAGTTCCAAAGTATCTTTTTGGTCATAAACCGCCTTGATGCGTTCAAAAAGCCCTTGGTTCAGGGTAATGTCATTGCTAAATTCGGACAATAAGGGGGACACTTCTTGAGCTATCTTTTGGATCTCCTCATTGGTCTCCGCCGAGTTCAGGTTGAAAAAAACGCTGGAAATGCGGTCCAACTGCTGCCCAGCAAAATCCAAGGCCTCCAAGGTGTTTTGGAAGGTGGGGGCATCGGGGTTCTCCACGATGTCGTCGATTTCCTTTCTGGCATCTTCAATGGCCTGAAGAAAAGCTGGTTTGAAATGTTCGTTCTTTATTTTGGAAAACGGAGCTTGGTCAAAAGGCTCCAATAGTGGGTTGTTCATCCTAATTTTTTCTGTTCTTTATTTTTCAAATTTGTTACTGCCCAATCACTGATCAAGTAGGCGAATCCGATCATGGATGAAAATACGGCCATGGTCAACGGGGCGTATGTTCTGATGTTTGCACCTTGGGTTCTTTGGTTCATGGCCTCGATGGCTTCATCGGAATATTCGTCAAGATCTACAAAACCGTTTCCGTTCAAATCGTATGTGCTGGCATATTCGGAAATAAACTGCCAACGTATCTCAATGAAAACTAAGAGGGCCACATATAGAGTAAATACCAAAAGAGTGCTTTTCCAAATACCTTTTATATAGGGATTGCGTATTTTTTTTATGGTGAAGCCCAAAAAAGCAATAGCGCAAACCCCCAGCAAAATTCCTATTTGATTATAGCCCATAATCACTCAAGGTCTGTGTTAGCCTTTTTTCTGTACCTCTTCCGCTCCTTTGATGACTTTTTCCTTCAGCCCTTCTTTGTAGGATTGGATTTTGTTCAGGATCTCCGCATCGGAACTGCCTATGATCTGTGCGGCCAATATGCCGGCATTCTTTGCGCCGTTCAGGGCCACAGTGGCCACAGGGACCCCTCCGGGCATCTGGAGAATGGAGAGTACGGAATCCCACCCGTCAATGGAGTTGCTGCTCTTTATGGGCACGCCTATCACGGGCAATGGGGACAATGAAGCTACCATTCCGGGCAAGTGGGCGGCCCCTCCGGCCCCGGCAATGATCACCGAATATCCGTTTGTATGGGCATTTTTGCCAAAATCGAACAGTTTTTCGGGGGTGCGGTGTGCGGAAACAATGTCCACATCAACGGTGATCCCGAATTCTTTCAATATATCAATGGCGTCTTGCATAACGGGAAGGTCGCTGGTGCTTCCCATGATCACGGCTACTTTTTTCATAAAACTTCAATCTTTAAATCCCAATTACCAAACCTGAACTTGATGCTTGGACTTGACACTTTTATTTGTTTGTGACTACCTTGATGGTTTCCTTTACTTCTTGGGCAACTTTTCTGGCCCTGGCCATATCCTCGTCCACAATGGTGACGTGTCCCATTTTCCGGAAGGGTCTTGTTTGCCTTTTTCCATAAATGTGCGGGGTCACACCCTCCATTTGCAAGATGTCGGCCATATTTTCATAGACCACATCGCCCGTATGTCCTTCGGCCCCTACCAAATTGACCATGATTCCGGCCACTTTGCTGTCGGTTTTTCCCAAGGGAAGTCCCAAAATAGCGCGGATGTGTTGTTCAAACTGGTTGGTATAGCTGGCCTCTATGCTGTAGTGTCCACTGTTATGTGGTCTTGGTGCCACTTCGTTCACCAAGATCTCGTCGTCCTGGGTCTGGAACATTTCCACGGCAAGAAGGCCAATGTGTTTCATCTGTTCCGAAACTTTCAACGCAATTTCCTGCGCCTTTTGGGCAACGGACGCATCGATTCGGGCGGGACAGATGACATATTCCACTTGGTTGGCCTCGGGGTGGAATTCCATTTCCACCACTGGGTAAGTCTTCACCTCACCTTTGGTGTTCCTTGCCACGATAACAGCCAATTCGTTTTTGAATCCGATCATTTGCTCAGCAATACACTCCACATTGGGCAGGCCTTGGAGGTCTTCCATTTTTCTGACCACCTTCACGCCCTGTCCGTCGTAGCCAAACTGGGCGCTTTTCCATACAAAGGGCAATTGCAGACCTCCGTTGTGAATGCTGTCCTCGATTTCCGAAGTATAGGCAAAACGGGTAAACGGTGCCGTTGGGATACCATGGTCTATATAAAAAAGCTTCTGTGTGGCCTTGTTCTGTATGGTCCGCAGGGTTTTGGTGGGAGGATACACCTTGATACCTTCGTGTTCCAGTTTTTCAAGGGCATCCACGTTTACGTTCTCGATTTCGATGGTGAGCACGTCCACGTCCTTTCCAAAATGGTAAACGGCATCAAAATCCATTAAATCGCCCAGCACAAATTCGTTGCAGGCTATTTTGCAGGGGGCTTCGGGCGAGGCGTCCATCACCTTCGTGCGGATGTCCCATTTGCGGGTCTCGTAGAGCATCATTTTGCCCAATTGGCCTCCTCCCAAGATGCCCAGTGTAAAATCGGATGAAAAAAATTGCATTGATCAGCGAATTGGAATGAAAGCAAAAATACATGAATTCCTTGAAGGGATAAAAGATAGGTGGACATACCACCCCAAAAATACTATCTTTGCCAACCTGACCATTAATAGTAGAACATTGATCAAGCTTCACGACAAGTTTTTTAAGCCCTATTTAAAGGAGGAGGAAATCCTTGCCGCCATCAAGAAAATGGCCGAAGATATTGCCAAAGACTACAAGGATGAGACGCCTCTCTTTGTGGGTGTGCTGAATGGGGCCTTTATGTTCGTGTCCGATTTTTTGAAAGCCTACCAGAATCCCTGTGAGGTTTCTTTTGTCCGGCTTAGTTCCTACCAAGGGCTGACTTCCACGGGAATCGTGGAAACCTTGCTGGACGCGCCGGAAGAGATTGAGGGCAAGAGCGTGATCATTTTGGAGGATGTGGTGGATACGGGCCGTACCCTGAAACAACTGGTGCATCTGTTCTCCCACACCAATGTGAAAGAATTTAAGATAGCGGCCCTTTTTTACAAGGCCGAAGTGTATAATGGGGAGTATGCCATCGACTATGTGGGTCTGGAAATTCCCGATAATTTTATTGTGGGATATGGGCTGGACTACAACGAACTGGGCAGGAATCTTAGGGAAGTTTACCAATTAAATCAAGGAAATATGATCAACCTAGTGCTTTTTGGAAAGCCAGGAGCTGGAAAAGGAACCCAAGCCGGGTTTTTGAAAGAAAAGTATAATCTAAAGCACATATCTACCGGTGATGTGTTCCGGTACAACATTAAAAACGGTACGGAACTGGGAAAGTTGGCCAAATCCTATATTGACAAAGGTGATTTGGTGCCGGATGAGGTAACGATAGACATGCTGAAGGACGAGGTGGAGAAAAGCCCGGACGCAGCAGGTTTCATTTTTGACGGTTTTCCACGCACGGCCGCCCAAGCAGAGGCACTGGACAACTTTTTGGAGTCTAAGAATATGAAGGTGAACGCAACCATCGCCTTGGAAGCCGATGATGATGTGTTGGTGGCCCGTTTGCTGGAACGAGGAAAGAGCAGTGGCCGTTCCGATGATCAGGACGAAGACAAGATCCGTAACCGTTTTGACGAATACAACGAGAAAACAGCTCCGCTGAAGGCCTACTACGAAAAACAAGGCAAGTTCCATTCCGTGAACGGGATAGGCGATATTGATGATATTACTGGGCGATTGAGCAAGGTAATCGACACCTTGCAATAAGGAATGGCTGGTTTTTGAACTGCCATAGTTTTTTGATACTTAATACAATAACAAAAGCATGACCGAGGGCAATTTTGTGGATTATGTAAAAGTGCATATCTCCTCTGGAAACGGGGGCAAGGGCTCTGCGCATTTGCACCGCGAAAAATATGTGGCCAAGGGAGGTCCCGATGGGGGTGATGGAGGTCGTGGTGGCCATGTCATTGTAAAAGGGAACAAAAACCTATGGACCTTGGTCCATTTCAAGTTCAAAAAGCACTTTAAGGCCGAACATGGGGAACACGGCAGTAAAAACCGGAGCACCGGAGCCGATGGTTCCGATGTATACTTGGAAGTGCCCTTGGGTACCGTGGTCAGGGATACGGAGACCAACGAAGTCCTTTTCGAGATAACCGAGGACCAAGAGGAAAAGATTGTTCTGGAAGGGGGAATGGGAGGCCGTGGCAACTGGCATTTCAAGAGTCCCACCAACCAGACACCCCGATATGCGCAACCGGGCATACCTGGGCAAGAGGCCAATATCACGTTGGAACTCAAAGTGTTGGCGGATGTTGGTTTGGTCGGTTTTCCCAACGCCGGAAAATCCACATTGCTCTCCGTGATGACGTCGGCAAAGCCCAAGATCGCCGATTATGAGTTCACCACGCTCAAGCCCAATCTGGGTATCGTGGAATACAGGGATTTTAGGAGCTTTGTGATGGCGGACATTCCTGGGATCATCGAGGGTGCGGCCGAAGGCAAGGGACTGGGGCACTATTTCTTGCGCCATATCGAACGGAATGCCACATTACTTTTCCTTATTCCGGCGGACAGTAAGGACATCAGCCAGGAATATGCCATTCTTTTGGATGAATTGAGAAGATATAATCCAGAGTTGTTGGACAAAAACCGACTGGTGGCCATTTCCAAATGCGATATGCTCGATGAAGAGCTCATTGAAGAAATGAAGGAGGATTTAAAAAGTGATTTCAAGGACATCACCTATCTGTTCATCTCGTCGGTAAGTGGTTTGGGCATCCAGGAACTCAAGGATAGGCTTTGGACGCTTTTGAACGAATAAAACACTTTCTTCTATTCTCATAATCAATATATTGATTATTTTTAAGGAATCCAGAAACGACCATTATGCGCAATACTTTGATCGTGGTTTTCAGTTTGTTGTTGGCATCCTGTTCTTCCGTTCGGGTGAATTATGACTACGACAAGGAAGTCGATTTCTCCGGCTATACTACCTATAATTATTTCCCTGACATGAATTCTGGATTGAGCCAGTTGGATGAAAAACGACTTGTCCGTATTTTGGATTCCACACTTCAATCCAGGGGATATCGCTTGGCCGAGGAACCTGAAATCTTTGTCAATATAATGAGCAACGAGTTCCAAGCTGCCCCGAACAATTCCGTGGGTGTAGGTCTTGGCGGGGGCGGAAGAAATGTGGGCGGAGGGATATCCGTGGGATTGCCTTTGGGCAGCCCGAGCGTTCAGCGTAGCATTCAGTTCGATTTTGTGGATGCCCAACGAGATGCCCTGTTCTGGCAGGCCACTGCAGAAAGTGGGTATAGGGAAAACGCATCGCCCAGTGAAAGGGAGCGCAGGCTCGAAGTATTGGTGAAAAAGGTGTTTTCCAAATTCCCTCCGAAGAACTAGCACGGTTTTTCCACAGCTTTTTTCAAAGAATAAGTGACCGTCTTACCGTTCAGGTGATCCATATGACCATTGGTCATAAACCTATTTGGGGCCAAGCCACCATCCACTATTTTAGCCTTGCGTAACATAAAAAGCAAACCACCATGATAGCACTGGCAAAATTGATTATCACCCTTTTGGTCAGCATTCTTCTTTAGACCAATAGTTTAAAATTCAATACAATGAAAAAATTCAACACATCCCAAAAGGTGGTCATGGCCATGGGAATTTTAGGAGGAATCGTAGGTATTTATGGCAGGTTCAATGGTTGGGAGTATGGGGATTATTTTCCATTCTTCTATACTGGCATGACCATGGTCTGGATTGTCTTTTTGCCTTCCAGCAGATCATGTTGTGGGCTTTTCAAAAGAAAAAGAGCGCAAGAATCATAAGGGCATTGGGCAAATTTCAAGGAAACAATGGATTATATTTGGCGGATAGCCAAGTGATATGGAATTGAGCAAAAAAAGAAGAAACCAGATTTTTTGGACCCTACAGTTTTTGGGTTGGGGTTTCATCAATTCCATAGCGGCATTTGTACCGAAGGGCATCAGCGTGGAATTGACCATCTATTCGGTGGTTGTTGGAACTTTTATTGGAATCCTTCCTACTTCAATATTGAGGTGGTACCTAAAACGGAATGTGCATTTTGATTCTTTTGGTGCAAAGGATGTTGTAAAGATTCTTATTTCCTTGGTGTTGACGGCCTTTGTGTTTGGGCTGCTCAATATTTTTTTTGGATTCCTGTATGGCAAATTTGGCCCTGCACTTACCGAGAACGAGGTCCATATGTTCAAGAGCTATGACAATTTCTGGATCCAAGTGCTGAACTCACTCTTCTTGGTCGGCGCATGGGTAGTCACCTATTTGGTCATCACCCTATTGCTCAAATTGAACCAAGATAGGATAGAACGTTTGGAACTAAACACGAACCTCAAACAGGCGCAACTGAACACCTTGAAGGGGCAGATCAACCCACATTTTATGTTCAACAGTTTGAACAACATACGTGGTTTGATGTTGGAAGATGTGGAAAAATCTAGGGAAATGCTCACAAAGCTATCGGAAATCTTGCGGTACTCATTGACGAAGAACAACATCAACGATATTGCGGTAAAGGAGGAACTGGAAGTGGTGGACAATTACATCGACCTCTCCAAGATCCAGTTTGAGGACCGATTGGAATTTGTCAAACAAGTGGATACGGATACCCTCGACCTTAGAATCCCGCCCATGGTGATCCAGCTGTTGGTGGAGAATGCCGCCAAGCACGGAATCGCCAATCTGAAAAACGGGGGCAGGATTGTTTTGAAAATCGTCCAAAAAGAAGAGCATTTGCTCATAGAGGTCAGGAACACGGGGCAACTGAAGATTTCAAAAAATTCCACACAATTGGGGTTGATCAATATAAAACAACGACTAAAATTGTTGTATTCGGACAAGGCATCGTTCAAATTGGAGGAAGTGGCCGATGAGGTCGTGGCCCAAGTAACCATTCCACTCACATGAATATCAGGGCAGTCATAGTAGAAGATTCCAGATTGGCGCGCAATGAGCTCAAAGAGCTCATGAAAAAGTATGATAACATAACGCTTGTGGGGGAAGCGGAGAACGTGGATGAAGGCTATGAACTGATCCAGACCGAAAATCCCGACCTCTTGTTCCTGGACATCAATATGCCCGAGAAGGATGGTTTTGAGCTTCTTGAGATGTTGGATGAGGTGCCCATGACCATTTTTACCACGGCCTTTGATGAATATGCCATCAAATCGTTTGAATACAATGCCCTAGACTATCTGCTCAAGCCCGTGAACGAAAACCGTTTTGCAATGGCCTTGGAAAAAGTGAGGGCCAAGATGGAAACGGCGAAGCGGGACAATGACAGAACGAAGAAACTAACGGAAAATAGCCAAATATTCATCAAGGATGGGGAGTCTTGCTGGTTGGTAAAGATCGGGGACATTTCGCTGTTCGAGATTGTCGGCAATTACACCAGGGTGTTTTTTGACGACAAAAAGCCATTGCTCTACAAATCGCTGAACCAAGTGGAGGAAAAACTCCCAGAGGATACTTTTTTTAGGGCCAACCGACAGCAGATTGTCAACACCAATTACATAGAAAGTGTGGTGCCTTGGTTCAATGGCAAATTGAAATTGACCCTAAGGAACGGCGAAGAGGTGGAAGTGTCCCGACGGCAGTCCTATATTTTTAAGGATCGGATGAGTTTATGATCAGTCAGAGGACTGAAACTTGGATCTTGTCAGGTTGAGCGCAGTCGAAACCTCTTGATTGTGAACAACCAATAAATTCCCGACTGCACTCGAATTGACAGAAAATCTCTTTTTAGTCCTATGGACGGAGAAGATCCTTGTACCGATCTTTGTACCCAATCAATACGATAATGTTCAATATCAAAAGACCCAAGGCAGGACCAATGCCCTCAGGAGCCAATGTAGCGTGGAACATAACGGCATTTACAGATACGCTCATCAAGATCAACGACATGAGGGCACCATACTTGTTGAGTATCAAGGCAAGTCCAGCCAAGACCTCAACAATGCCCACCAAGCTTATGGTGTGCGTGGAAGAGATTGCACCGAAATAGTTCATTACGGGTTCGGGCATTTCATCGCCAGCAGGTATAAAATTTAAGAACTTGTTGAGCCCAAATACTAGGATAAGCAGTCCTAAAAGTATGCGGACCACCAAAAAAACTTTTGAATTCATAGAGTTGGATTTTATGGTTTATCCAATAAATGTATTCAAAAAATAAACATATGTTAATTTTTTTGGGTTATATTTTTATTTATAATAAAAATGATTATAGGGATTTCAATAATCCTCCATCAATGGGGATGTTGGTCCCGGTAATAAAAGCAGCTTGGTCCGAAGCCAGAAAAGTGACCAAAAAACCATACTCTTCTGGCTTTCCTATCCGCCTCATGGGAACTTGTTCTTCCATGTTGGAGCGTACTTCATCGGGTGAAATGCCCAGGCTCTCCGCTTTTTTCATATTGAGTTGGGCAATACGGTCCGTGTCAAAATAACCCGTCAAGGTACTGTTTATGGTGATCCCGTCCTTGGCCACATCATAGGCCAGGCTTTTGGCCCAAGTCACCACAGCCGCCCTTATGGAATTGGAGAGCGCCAAATAGTTCAGCGGTTCCTTCACCGAAACGGAGGCCACGTTGATGATCCTTCCCCATAGGTTCTGTTGCATGTGTTTCAGGGCAAGTTCCGTAGTGAAAACCACGGATTTGAACAACAGATCAAAAGCCTCTTGGTAGTCATCGACCTTCTTTTCCAAGGCCCCGCCAGCTTGTGGACCTTGGGTGTTGTTCACCAAAATATCGATGGTGTTGTGTTCAAAAAATGCAGAAATACTGGTTTTGAATGTTTCAAAATTGGAAAAATCGACCATCAGATATTGATGTTGCTGCCCTTGTGAAGTATCCATTTCCTTTATAATGGCCTTCATGCGCTCTTCGCTCCTCGCCATAAGCGTCACACTGGCCCCGCTGGATGCCAATTGTCTGGCAATGGCCTCGCCAATTCCTTTGCTGCTCCCGCCCACTAGGGCGGTCTTTCCTTTGAGTGAAATGTTCATGGCTATCTGTATTCTTCCCGAACGGGACTGAAAATGTCCATCAATTTACAAGGTGTGATGGCTTTTCCACTATGTGGCGCATGGGAAGGAATGATGACCACATCCCCTGGGCCATAGGTGTCTGTTTTTCCGTCAAGGGTAAATTCAAAAGTTCCTTCCACCACGTGCATGATCTGCTCATGCATGTGGCTGTGTTCAGGTACCATGGCGTTTTTTTCCACATCCCAGAACACCCAACTCATTTGCTCCCCGTGGACCAACTTTCCATGGTAGCCCGGCATGATTTCCTTTGATTTTAGTTCAGATAGGTTCATTGGATTTTTTAGCCAAAATAGGCATATCCCATGAAAAAACGAGGTTTAAATCCCTTCAATGACCACAAATTCACAACGTCTGTTCAGTTCGTGGTCTTCTTCGGTGCATTCATCGTCGGTTTCACATTTGATGAGGGGTTGCGATTCCCCATAACCTTTGGCAATGATCCTTTTGGAGTCAATGCCTTCGCCCACCAAAAATTCTTTTACGGCATTTGCCCGTTTTTGGGAAAGTTCACGGTTATATTCTTGGTTCCCCCTGCTGTCAGTATGCGTTCCTACTTCGATAATGCTGTTTGGATACTTTTGTAGAATGTCAAGGACCACCCCTAGTCTGTCCTTTGCTTCATTTCTCAAGTACCACAAATTGTAATCAAAATGGATTTGTTCTGTTTTGATGATAAGTCTGTCCCTATCTTTTTTCAAGACATTATCCGTGTTCCTTATATCTGGGATTTTATCTTCTGGAATGTCCTTGATCGTCTCTTTATCCTTTTGATGGAAAACGAGCGGTTTGGTCTCCTCAAACGAATAGATGTCATCACTACCCTTTCCATTTGGACGGTTGGAAGCGAAAAACCCATGCTTTTCTGAATGTAAGGTGATCGAGAAATCGTCATAGCCACTGTTCAGCGGTAGCCCAAGGTTGTCAGGTTTGGCATAACTTTCTGATTCATATTTGGATACAAAAATGTCCAAAAGTCCAAAACCAGGGTGGCCGTTTGATGAAAAATAAAGATTGTCCTCCGAATCGAGAAAGGGAAACTGTTCTTTTTGGTCCGTATTTATTGTAGGGCCAAGATTGATGGGGTTTCCATAAGTCCCATTTAGGACATCCACACTGTACAGGTCAAAGGAACCATGACCCCCTGGGCGGTCCGATGAAAAAAAGAGTTTTGACCCGTCATGGTTCAATGCGGGGTGTTCTGTGGAGAACTCGTTACTGTTGAAAGGGAGCTCAGAGATTTTTTCCCAACGCTTTCCCGACCATTCCGCCCTATAGATCTTTAGGTTGTTGATCTTGTCGGAACTGCTTCTTTTCTTGCCTTTCAGATAGTTGTTCCTGGTAAAATATAGGATCTTTTGGTCCTTGGTGATGGCAAAAGTACCTTCATGCATCTTGGTGTTTATTTTCCCCGGAAGGTTTTCACTCAGACCATCGTTTTGGTCCATTTTGTCAAAAGGATGCATGTAAAGATCCAGATAACCTTGATTGTTCCATCTATAGGTTTTTTTGGCAGGTGTTTTTCTTTTTCTTGCTGCGGAGTAGATCAACATGGATTCTACCCTGGCGGCCCCAAATTCTGATGCTGGTGTATTCAAGGAAAGGTTTCGTATGCTGTACCTTTCACCAATGGAACGTATGGTGCCGAGGTAGCTTTCATCTTGTTCCAACGTGGCAATCGCAGCGGGATCGTTCAACTTTTGATGGACATCTTTCAAGACATTGTGGGCCTCTTCATATTTTCCAATGGCCTTTAATGATTGGCTATAGTTGAAATAATAGGCCAAATCCAGATTATCCCCATATTTGGAGACCAACACTTTATACCACCTTGCTGCTGACTGCATATCGAAGGTCCTGTAATACGAATCAGCCAGATTTTTCAGCACCGTGGAACTTCTATTGTTCTGTACCAATTGTTCGTAGAGCGGGATGGCGTCCGTGTAATACGTTTTTTGAAAGTAGGCGTTTGCGCGTTCCAGTTCTTGTTGGGCAAAAGTGATATTCAGCCCCATCAAAAGAAAGAGGGTCAGGTACGTTCTTTTCATAGATCAATAGAATCTTGGGGATTTGTCATATCCTTTTTTGAGTCCGAGCAAATCCAAGTCGAACAGAGCAAAAACTTCATGGGATCCTGAACTGAAACTTCCCAAATTGGATAGGGTGTAGTCATAGGCATATCCCAATCGAAAAGCGGGCAACACGGAAAAGTTGAACATGGCGCTGACGGCATCCCCCCACCGATAGGACATCCCTCCCTCAAACCTGTTGTTGAAAAGCATGTTGAATGAAGTGTCCAATGAAACGGGGGCACCCTTTACCATCTTGGCCATGACGGATGGTTTTATTTTTAGCAATGGGTTGATGGTGTGGACATATCCGGATATGAAAAAGGCATGTATTTCTTCGGAACCTGTTCGGCTGATACCATTTTGATTGTCAAGGTGCTTTGAGGTGAGCAGATTGGGCGTGGAAACACCAAGGTAAAAATTGGACCTATTATAGAAAGCACCTACCCCAATGTTCGGAAAGATGCTGTTCAAGTTTTCATTGAAGGCATCATCATCTTGAAATTCAGGAAGGACCAAGTCATTGAAGTTGGTTTCGAAAGCAGTGACCCCTCCTTTAAGACCCAAGGCTATATTGCTTTTGGCATCAATTTGGAGAACGTAGGCAAAGTCTGCATAGATATTGTTCTCCTTTAATACTCCGTCCCCAATATCATCACTTATCAAGGAAATTCCCGTCTCAACTTTGTTGCTCAGGGTAGCGTGGGCAAAGAAGGTCAAGGTTTTTGGGGCACCCTCGGCATTCAACCATTGTGACCGATATAAGGTTCCAAAGTTCAACAACCCTCTTTCATTGGTGGTATATGCAGGATTGATGATGCTCATATTGTAGGTATATTGTGTGTATTGTGGATCTTGCTGTGATTTTGCCTCTATAGCGAACAACAAGAACAATAAAACCGTTTGTACTTTTTTCATTGTCAGATTCCTTATCGGTTTAGGTACAATCTGCCTTGTTTTGGGGCATAATTGTCTTTGTTGAAGTAAATGATGTAAAAATAGACCCCGTTGGGTGCGATTTGGTTTCCGGTGCCGGAACCGTTCCAAGCCTTATTGGAAGCATCTCCCTTGAACATCAGGTTGCCATATCTATTATAAATTTCCAAGATGAAATCAGGGAATATGATCTCCATATTGGGAATGTAGTAGGTGTCATTTCTGCCATCATTGTTCGGGGAAAATGCATCAGGGATGAAAAAACCGTATTTTTCCGGGTCACAGTTGTTGAGATCGACAGCTACGGGAACCCTGTTCAAATTGACGCAACCGGAATCCTCATCGTAGCTTTGGGCATAGTAAATGGCGTCATCCATCAAGGGGTCAAAGCTGGACAGGGGTTCCCCGCCCTCGGGCACATCATACCATTCCACTATGGCATCAATTGGGTTTTCCAAATCAAACAGTTGAGCAACAGTAGGGTTGTCCAGCCCACATAGAAGAAGTTCACCTGATTGCAGATCGGGCAATGGCGGGTTTATGACGGTGGGGACGATTTCCAATCTTGTCCCGCCCTCGCAGAACCCATCCAGCAGTTCTGATGCAAAATAGGATTGGCCATCGACCAGGACTTCTTCGGGATCCAATGGTGTTCCCCCTGATGTGGTATCGTACCATAGAATTGTGCCATTGTTGGTCGATGTGACCTCTAAATCCATGAGCATGGGATTTTCGATCCCACAGTATATGGGGGTCACGTTTTCTGATATAGGGGTTGATGCTTGGACCAATGAGACAGTAACTCTTGCTCTTTCATTTGGCGAGCAATTGTCATTTTCGTTTTCACTGAATACAAAATAGTCTTCGCCATCGACCAAAATGGTATTCAAAGGGAGAGGCATGTTGTCCTCTAGGGTGTCGTAGAAGGTGATATTGCCCGATGTATCCACTGTAATGTCTGCCAAAGTGGGGACGCCATCGTTCAAGCAAAAAGATTGATTGCTTTCCACATTGATGACAGTGGGTATTCCTCCGATTGAGAAACTTTCCTCGAGCTCAAATTCAAATTGTAAACGACATGGGGTGGAATCATTTTGGCTACTTTTTAAAAGTACGATGTAATCTCCGTCCGGAAGATTGGCAATATCGATACCATACACGGCAACCCCTCCCATAAAGTTAATGGTATTGTCCGTTAGGCTGGTTTGGGTGTTTTGTTCCATCACTTCGTATTCAATCGTGTAGCTTCCGTTTGGAAGGTTGGGGGCGTTCACAAGTACATCGATTGATGTGGCATCACAATTATTGTCCACGGCAATATCCAACTCAATTTCTTCGGGTATGGGTGTCACTTGAATGGCAGTCGTGATCAAACAATTCATTTCCAGAGAGTTTGTTACTTCGATGTCCACAGTATAGGCTCCGGGCAATTCAAAGTGTGTCGATGGAATGCTGAATGTTCCTGAGCCATCCAAAAATTGTACATTTTCGGCGGATAGATCAAGGTTGGAGTTATCGGGTAAAGAAAGGGTATAGTCAATATTATGGACATTGTCGGACAGGTTGCCCAATAGGTCAAGAATATTTTCCAATTGGATCTCGACCTCATTGTTTGGGCAGATGTTCTGACCGGAGGCTTTTGGGTCTGAGACCAAAAATGTCGTTTGCTGTACACTTATATTTGGGCAGACATCTTGTTCGGGCAAGGTGCCCTGAATGCCGATTATGTCCAATTGCACAGTTTCGTTGATGGGTACCAGTGATGGTGACACGATAAAGGAAGCTGTTCCATTGTTCAAAGCAACAACTGCGACACCATCCTGCAAACCTTCGCTACTGTTGGTGCGGTATGCAAGTTCGTACTGCCCGGGCGGCAAAATCGAGTTATCATAGTCCAGTGTAACCTCATAATCGGTACCCACACAATAATTTGTGGCATCCAGACTGCCATTTAGGGTAGGTAGGATTACAATAAATACTTCAGAATAGGATTCTGGGCACACAGGATGGGTAGGCGAAACCGTATATATGAAGCTATAAACACCAAATCCATGGATTGCATTGATTTCCTCCACATTGATGATGTTGTCCGTCAAGTTGTCTATTTGATTGGTAATGCCTTCGGACCAAGTACCGTTCGGGTCCTCCCCAATGAGCAGACTGTTCAGGTTAAAATTGGTGTAACCGGATAGGTCATCAGTCGTACATACCACAAGGTTGGATGGGATGCCTGAATTGGGTGCGGCATGGACTTCCAAAAAAATGGTCGATTGCGCACCAGGACAGGCATCTACGGCAGGAACGGTATAGGTAAATATGTATTCCCCGGGACCTGCTGCCTCGGCATTGAACAAGTTGCCCGACAAAAAACCGGTCAGGGTCATGGGATCTTCTTCCCAAAGACCATTAAAGTCGGGGACCACCTCGTCCACAAGGCTCCCAAGGAAAGAGAACATATTCACGGCAGAATCATCACTACAGGCATTGGCACTGCCATCCACGTTGTCCTCTCCTGCGTAACCGCCCAAAAATAGGGTCACCGTAGCCGATTCACCGCAATTTCCGTTGGTGTAAATAAATTGGTGTTCCCCAAAACGGTTGACCATCCAAAGATCAACGATTCCTGTGTTGATGTCCAATGCACTTAGGTTTGCCGGATTGGGCGTGGACCACGAACCCCCGGGGGAGGGCATACCGTTCAAGTTTGCAAAAAGATCAAAGTTTCTATTGGAAATATCATCAAACTTATTGCAAATGGTGACACTGTTATTTTGTCCTGCACATTGGGAATACGCCGACATTCCCCATAGCAAGAGAAGAGTTATGGCAAAAAGGATTTTTGTGCCGATTGTACCATATCCTGAACGAATAAGGCTGTTTCGCATAGTGATAAGTAGGTAAAAAGTATTGCATTTTGATTTTTGGGAAAATCAAAAAACAACTCGTTAAAAAAATTGATGATCCGTTGTGGGGTTACAACTGGATGAATTCCTGAGGTTAGAAGCCGTAAAACTAATCAAAAAAGACAAATGGGAACGCAGGAATGTACTTATTGTACATAATTACGGGTAAATGGCCATAAAAAAGCACAATATGACATTTTATGGATCCATTGTTTCTTGAAGAATGGGCTGAGGTCTTGGGTGATCACTATCTTTGCCCTGAAAAAGAATCTTGATGCACATACACTTTATAGCCATCGGGGGCAGTGCCATGCACAACCTGGCACTGGCATTGCAGGAACAGGGGCATGAAATAACAGGGAGTGACGATGTCATTTTTGAACCGTCCAAGAGCAGGTTGCGGGCCAATGGCCTATTGCCGGAAGATTTTGGTTGGTTCCCCGAAAAAATCCATGGCGGTCTGGATATCGTGATCTTGGGCATGCATGCCAAGGACGACAATCCAGAACTGTTGAAGGCCCAAGAACTGGGGTTGAAGATATTTTCCTATCCCGAATTTCTCTACGAACATTCCAAACACAAAACCCGGGTGGTCATTGGAGGTAGCCATGGCAAGACCACCATCACCTCCATGGTCTTGCATGTGCTTCGCTATCATGACATTGAGGTGGATTATATGGTGGGGGCCCAACTGGACGGCTTTGATAAAATGGTACATCTTACCGAGGAAAACGATTTTATGGTCTTGGAGGGGGACGAATACCTTTCATCGCCAACGGACAGAAGGCCCAAGTTCCATTTGTACAGGCCCAACATTGCCCTGTTGAGCGGCATTGCATGGGACCATATCAATGTTTTTCCCACTTTTGAGAATTACGTGGAACAGTTCCGCATTTTTGTGGACAGCATTGTAAAGGGTGGAAGCATCACCTACAATTCGGAAGATCCCGAAGTAAAGAAAATAGTGGAGACCACGGAAAACCCCATACGGAAGTTCCCGTACAGCACTCCTCCCTATCGAGTGCAGGATGGCAAAACCTTGTTGGACACACCAGATGGCGAAATGCCCCTTGAAATTTTTGGAAGACATAATTTGGGCAATTTGGCCGGGGCCAAATGGATTTGCCAGCAAATGGGGGTGGACGAAATGGATTTTTATGAGGCCATGGCGACCTTTAAAGGGGCGGCCAAGCGTCTGGAAAAACTGGTGGAAGGAAAGGATAGGGTGGCGTTCAAGGATTTTGCCCATGCCCCGAGCAAGGTCAGTGCCACCACAAAAGCGGTGAAGGAGCAATATCCCCAACACCGGTTGATCGCCTGTTTGGAGCTGCACACGTACAGCAGTCTGAACCCCGAATTCCTGAAACAATACCGAGGGGCTTTGGATGCCGCGGATACAGCAGTGGTCTTTTATTCCCCGGAATCGGTGAAGGTGAAAGGGCTGCAAGAAGTGACCAAGGAGCAAATCATGGAGGCCCTGAATCGGATGGATGCCCAAATTTTCACAGATTCCGTGGCCTTTCAGGATTACCTGTTCGCCCAGAATTTTGAGGACACCACCTTATTGTTCATGAGTTCTGGGAACTATGGGGGCATTGATTTTGAAAAATTGAGGACTGTGTTTTTAAAATAGGTCTAAACACCAAACTGCCTCAAATGGTGGTCCAGATGCTTGTACTGCATCTGTCCCCATTGTTCATAGGTGAAAGAACCAAAAACGGGATGAGGGTCCCACACTTTCTTGTCCTTTTGCCGATGAAAATCATCGATCAGCGTGATCAATTTTTTCTTTTCCGTTGAAAAATCCTTGTCCTCTACCACTTTGAGCTCCTTGGCCGTAGGCAGGTTGTGTCGCCAGGGTTTGTCATTGTACATACTTTTTTTGAAACTTTTCATGAGCAGTTTCATCAGGGGATTCATTTTTTTGGAGCGGTCATAATCTCCTAGGGCAATCTTGAGCGGAATTTGGCAATGGCACAGCATTTGGCCCACGGTCATTTTGCCCCAAAGGCCTTGGGATGATTCGGTCAGTTGATTTGTCCTCGCCAAGATTTCAGTATGGACTTCTGTGTTGAACAATGATTTCATCTATGGGCATTTATCTTGAAAATTACATAAAATTAATCTCCTATCTTTAGACCATGCAAGAAAAACTAGCTTCTTTTTCCATTAAGAATTGGGCCGATGATGACAAGCCAAGGGAAAAATTGGTGCAGAAGGGCTGTTTTGTTTTGTCGGATGCTGAACTGATCGCCATCCTGATAGGTTCCGGGAGCCGTGATGAAAGTGCCGTGGAGCTGTCCAAACGCATTTTGGCCTCCGTGGACCACAATCTCAATGAGTTGGGCAAACTTTCCGTCAACCAATTGATGAGGTTCAAGGGCATTGGTGAAGCAAAAGCAGTGAGCATAGCCGCTGCACTCGAAATGGGCCGCCGAAGGAGGACGGACGATACCAAGAAAATCACGGCCATAACAAGCAGCAAGGATGCCTTTGAGTTGTTGTACCCATTGATAGGGGAGTTGCCGCACGAAGAATTCTGGATCCTGTACCTGAACAATTCCAACAAGGTCATCCATAAATCACAGTTGAGCAAGGGAGGCATCACAGGTACTTTGGTAGATGTGAGGCTGGTGATGAAACAGGCGTTGGAACTGGGGGCCGTGGGCATCATTTTGGCGCACAACCATCCATCCGGCACCCTCAAACCCAGTTTGGCCGACAAACAGATTACGGAAAAGCTCAAAAAAGCATCGGAAGCGTTGGATATTAAGATCTTGGACCACTTGATCGTGGCCCAGCACCAATATCTCAGCTTTGCGGATAAAGGAATCCTATAACCATGTTGCTGATATTTACCCATAAAATCACGAACAGGCTCACCTATACGGCGAAACAGCTATTTGAGAAAATATTGGGAATGGAAATCACCTTTACCACCAAGGTCGAGGATTTTATCAAGCATTCCGGGCCCAAGATGACCTATTCCAAACAGCCCCTCCAAAATGAATTTTTTATCAGGAGCAATGACCTGTTGTTCGAGCAGGGGATCAATGATTTGGATATCAAAGTGATGGACTGGGAAGGGGTGCCCTGTTTTTTCTCAGCAGGGGACAAAAGTACTTTGCCCTTCGATATTTTTTCGGCAAGTTTTTTTCTCTTGAGCCGTTACGAAGAATACCTCCCCCATGTGAAGGACAGTGTGGGCCGATTTCCGGTCAAGGAGAGCATTGCCTATCAGAACAAATTCTTGGAACTGCCCGTGGTAGATCTATGGGCCTTTAAGCTGTTGGATGCACTCAAACAGCGTTTTCCGGACCTTGATCACAAGGAAAAGGCTTATAGTTTTACATCCATTATCAATGTCACTACCTCGCATGCTTTTGCTATGAGGGGATTGGCGCGGACCCTTGGAGGTTTTTTCCTGGACCTTGGAAATTTGAAATTCCGTAGCGTTCTGGACCGTTTCTCGGTACTTCTTGGCTTAAAGAAAGACCCCTATGACAATTTTTATGAGCTGATCGACATCCATAAGAAATTCCCCATAAGGACCATGTTTTTCTTTCAGTTTGCCAAACATTCGGCGCACGACAAGAATGTTTCCACCATCCATAACAAGTTCAGGTATTTGATAAAAGCAGTGGCGGATTACAGTGTGGTGTCGCTCAGCACTTCGTTTTTGTCCTCAACGGACAAAACCGTGCTGAAAGAAGAGAAAAAGCAATTGGGCAACCTGATCAATAGGCCCATCAGTTATTCCAGGCTTCGGTACAATAGGGTGAATGTTCCCGCTACCTATCGTAATCTGGTGGAAACGGAGTTTACGGACGATTTCTCCATGGGCTACACCCACGAAGTCGGTTTTCGTGCAGGGACCTGTACGCCCTTCCATTTTTATGACATCAATATGGAGGTAAGACAACCGCTGAAAGTGCACCCTTTTGCCGTGCACGATTATGCTCTGGTCAACTATCGGAACAAAGAGGAAATCTTTGAAAAAATGGATAAGATGTACCGCATGGTCAAACAGGTAAAAGGGGATTTCATCGTGGTGTTCTCCAACGAACTTTTGGGCGGCAAGCAGCACTTGGACTGGATGGAGCTCTATCAATCTTTTTTAAAACGATATTATGTTTGATCATAAGGTTACGGACATCTTCTTTGATCTGGACCATACCTTATGGGATTTTGAAAGGAATTCGGCATTGACCTTTGCCAAGATTTTGGAAAGCAACCGGGTAAAAGTCGATCTCGATGGCTTTTTGGAAATCTATTCCCCCATCAATTTTGAGATGTGGAAGCTCTACCGCGAAAATGGGATCACACAATCGGAACTGCGCTATCAGCGGCTGAGACGTACCTTTGACACCTTGAAGGAACCTATAACTGATGAAGTAATCCATGCCCTGTCCCATGAATATATAGAACACTTGCCCTCCTTCGTACACCTGTTGCCCAATACCATCGAAGTGTTGGAATACCTTTTCCCAAAATACAAGTTGCACATCATCACCAATGGATTTCAGGACGTACAGGAACGGAAAGTGAAGGGCAGCAATATTCACCACTATTTCGATCAGATAATCAATTCCGAAATGGCCGGGGTAAAGAAACCCCATCCCTATATTTTTGAGCTGGCCTTGCTCAAGGCCAAAGTTGAACCAAGAAACACCCTCATGGTGGGGGACAATCTGGAGGCGGATATTTTGGGGGCAAAGGCCATTGGCATGCAGGTGGTCCACTTCAACTCCAACAGTGAGCCAAGTCATGATATTTGTAGGACTATCCATGACCTTATTGAAATAAAAAGCATTTTATAGAGTTATATAGAAAGAATGGCATACCCCTGTTACACTATTCCTGAAAATGCTTTTGGCTATGAAAAGGTTGTTTTTCCCGATGCTTTTTGCCTCAATTTTGATATTGATGCCCTCTTCTTGTATGGAAGAACAGGATTTTGACCAATTCGATGACCTTAGTATAACCCCCACTTTGGCTTCTGGTATTTTTTACTTGGAATCGGATGAGGAGACCATCAACTCATATGGAGGATTTGGGACCTTCTATTCCCAAACGATGAACTTTGATGCGTTCAATGAAACGTATGTGGCAGAGCGACTGTTGGAAGGTGTCATCATTTATGAAATAGAGAATACGACCAGCAAGCGTTTGGACATCAGCATCGAATTTTTGGATGAATCCGGAAATCCCTTGTATATGGAAGGATTTACCGTGGAAGCCAACCTGTCGGAACCCGTCACTAGGGAAGTTGCCTATGGGCCGGGCGGTTTAAGCCTTTCCATTTTGGCCAATACCTCCAGTCTCAGGGTCACCGGAAGGAATTTGGGAGACGCCACCAGTACATCATCACATCCGGAACCCAAGATCTCGTTGAGTTCCGCTGCTGAATTTATATTCCGTTTGAAATGAGAGGATTGCTCATAACCATTCTCGTAGCTACTTTTGGAATTTATTCCACCCATGCCCAAAATAGGCAGCTGCTCTACGATTTCAATGAAATCCCACAGGCATTGATGCTGAACCCCGGAATGAAGACCTCGCAGCGTTGGCATGTTGGGGTTCCCGTAATATCCGGATTGTTTTTCCAAGCTTCGACCAGTGGGGTCACCGTAAATGATCTTTTTGCCGATGACGGAGTGGATTTTACCACAAAGGTGCAGGAGCGTGTTTTGGACGTGATGACCCGCAGGGACGATTTTAGTTCCACCAGTCAGATAGAAGGGTTCAATATTGGTTTTAGAGGGAGAAACAGGCCGGATGACTATTATTCCTTCGGGATGTATGGTGAAATGGACATCATAAGCTATTGGCCCAAGGATTTGGCCCTATTGGCCTTTGAGGGCAATGGCGGCAGCAATATTGGTAGGAGTTTTGACCTCGGCGATCTCAAACTAAGAGGGGAAATGGTGAACGTGTTCCATTTTGGCATCAATAGAAAAGTAAACAATACTTGGACCATTGGGGCCAGGGCAAAATTGTACTCCAGCATTTTTCAGTTCCAGTCCATCAAGAATTCGGGCTCGTTCACGACAGTGCAGGGACAGGACAATATTTATAGGAGCACCATTGTGGCCGACATGCAATTGCAGACGTCGGGTGTGAAAGGATTTTACGATATCATTGATGAGGATACCGGGACCACCAGAAAAGACCTGAAACGCCTCTTTACCGAGCGTGTATTGCTGGGGGGAAGCCTTGGACTTGGTTTCGATGCCGGATTCACCCATCAACTGAACCCGCAGACCACCGTAACGGGCAGTATTTTGGATGTGGGTTTCATTTATAATTCAAACGATGTTTGGAACTATACTCTTGAAGGCACTGCAAGCACCGAGGGCATCACCGTTTTTCTGCCAGAGGATATCGATGATGTGGACAATGACCTTTGGCAGGACCTTGTGGATGAAATTGATGAGGCCCTGCCCCATGGGGAAAATCAATCCGGTTATATTTCCTTTAGGCCGATAAAGGCCTATGGCTCCATTCGATATGATTTTGGGGAAGGGGGAAGAAACTGGTCGGAGAACTGTGGCTGTGCCATAAACACAGGAGGTGGGGTCAATAGTGATTTTTATAGGAACAGCGTGGGAGGGCAGCTCTACATGATCAAAAGACCAAGGGGAATCCAGGCCGCATTGACCGGATTCTACCAAAAAAGAGTAGGAAGGGGCCTTTCGCTGAAGACGACCTACACCATCGATAAGTATTCGCTGACCAATATCGGTCTTGGACTGAATTTGCAGGCCGGTCCCGTAAATTTTTATGTGCTGGGCGACAACCTTTTAGGTTACGGGAACATTGCCGATAGTCACTACGCTTCTTTACAGTTCGGATTTAATATCATATCTTGGAACGATAATTGAGTTATTGTTCAGTATGAAATCGAAATTGCTATATATCTTTTTGTTTGCCTTTGGGCTGAATTACTCCGTGAGCGCACAGTTGAATGAGTACAAGTATATCATTGTACCCAAAAAGTTCGGTGACTTTAAATCGGAGAACCAATACCAGACCAGTACATTGGTCAAGCATTTTTTTGGAGAAAATGGTTTTACTGCGGTATATGATGATGCCCTTCCGGCTGATTTGGCGGCCAATAGATGTTTGGGGCTTGTTGCCGATCTTTTGGACAATTCTTCCATGTTTTCCACAAAGCTGACCCTCACCTTGAAAAATTGTCAGAATGTTGAAGTGTTCAGTACCGTGGAGGGAAAGAGCAAGATCAAGGAATTTGATGCGGCCTACAAAGAGGCATTGGAACGTGCCTTTGTTTCTTTTTCCACAATCAACTATCAGTATGAGCCAAAGACACAGGAAGTTGTTTCACAGGATAAGCCAGTGACCATCAGTTTTAAGGATGATGTAAAATCTTTGGAGGAAAAGCCGAAGGAGCATGTAGTGGAGCAAAAGGCCACTTTGGAAGAGCAGACCTATAAGAGTGTGGAACCGCGCCAATCCAACATCCAAAGACCGACAACTGTCACAGAACCACAGACCCAAGAAGCACCATCAGGCGTGCTGTATGCCCAACCGATAGAAAACGGCTATCAATTGGTGGACAGTACTCCAAAAATTGTATTGAAATTGGCGGAGACTTCCATGGAAAATGTGTTCTTGACGGACTATGTCGGCAACAGTGCCGTGGTTTTCAAAAAGGATGAAAAGTGGGTTCTGGAATATTCCGAAAACGGTGAGAAAAAAATGATGGAACTCAATATCAAGTTCTAAAAATCATATTTGTCCTTCCACCTACTTTTTAAGAAATCCCTCATGGCCTTTTCCCTTGGGTTGTTCCCAGGTTTGTAGAAAGTAGTGCCCGAAATTTCATCGGGAAGGAACTCAAATTCCGCAAAATTGTTCTCATGGTCGTGTGCATAGGCATATCCCTTGCCATAGCCAATGTCCTTCATCAACTTTGTTGGGGCGTTCCTGATGGCCATCGGTACGGATAAATCCCCAGTCTGTTTAACCGTTTGTTGCGCCAGATTGATGGCCATATAGCTGGAGTTGCTTTTGGCAGAACTGGCCAGGTAGGTGGCACATTGGGCCAAAATGATCCTCGCTTCAGGATATCCAATAATGTTCACGGCCTCAAAAGTGGCATTGGCCATGACCAGTGCCGTGGGATTGGCATTTCCTATATCTTCCGATGCGAGAATGATCATTCTTCGGGCAATGAACTTCACATCCTCTCCTCCCTCTATCATGCGGGCCAGCCAATAGACCGCAGCATTGGGGTCACTTCCCCTGACCGACTTGATGAATGCCGAAATGATATCGTAATGTTGCTCCCCCGTCTTGTCATAAAGCACCGTGTTCTTCTGTACCTTGCTAAGGACCAAGTCGTTAGTGATGGTGATGGTGTCGCTGGCTTCCGAGTTGATGATCAGTTCAAAAATGTTGAGCAGTTTTCTGCCATCACCGCCGGACAAGCGTAGAAGTGCCTCGGTTTCCTTCAGCGTTATTTTTTTGTTTTTCAGTGCACTGTCCGTTTTGATGGCCCTTTCCAGCAAGGCCACGAGATCCTCTTTGCCAAAAGGGTTCAGGACATAGACCTGACATCTGGACAGTAATGCGGGAATCACTTCAAAGCTGGGGTTTTCCGTGGTGGCGCCAATCAGGGTCACCCATCCCTTTTCCACGGCACCCAACAGGGAATCTTGCTGGGATTTGCTGAACCGATGGATCTCGTCAATGAACAAAATGGGGTTTTTGGAGGTGAACAGGCCTCCACTTTGCTTGGCCTTATCGATGACTTCCCTTACATCCTTTACACCACTGCTTATGGCACTAAGGGTATAGAAGGGCCTCTGGCTTTCCGTGGCAATGATGTTTGCCAATGTGGTCTTCCCGGTTCCCGGAGGCCCCCAAAATATCAAGGAAGGGATGACCCCATTTTTGATTTGGGTGGTCAATGCGCCATGTTCGCCTACGAGGTGTTGCTGGCTGATGTAATCTTCCAGGGTTTTGGGGCGTATCCGTTCTGCCAAGGGTTCGTTCATAGGTGTAAAAATAAGACAATTTTGATGGGGATTTTGCCCTTCTTTCCGGATGCGGTGTCGGGGAATCTGACAATTTGTGTATTTTCAGCCTTCTGGTAGCATAATTGCAGTGAGGTGAACATGGAACTGTCCAAAACCCATAAATTTTCCCAAAGTGTAGTGCTGGTCCCTCTTTTGGCGGTATTGGCGATATGGACCGTGTTTTGGGCAGAAGTCCGTTTTGGCATCAACCTGAACGAATATGGCATTTATCCAAGAACTGTTTCTGGACTGAAAGGAATAGTGTTGAGTCCATTCATCCATGGCTCCGTGGAACATCTCTACAATAACACCATTCCCTTGGCTGTACTGCTGTCCTTTCTGTTCTATTTCTATCGCGAAGCTGCCTTTAGGGTCTTGTTGCTGGGAATATTGCTTTCCGGACTCATCACTTGGCTGATAGGCAGACCATCGTACCATATTGGCGCAAGCGGTGTCATCTATGTGTTGTCCAGCTTTATTTTCTTTAAAGGGATTTTTGCCAAGCATTATAGATTAGTGGCCCTTTCCTTGGTGGTCGTTTTTATCTATGGGAGCATGATCTGGTACATTTTTCCCATCAAGGAGGATATTTCATGGGAAGGCCATCTGGCAGGTTTTGTCACGGGATTGATATTGGCATTGACCATAAGGGTCAAGATACCCCAGGAAAGGAAATATGAATGGGAGTGGGAAGATTATAGCGAGGACAACGACCCTTTCCTCAAACATTTTGATGAACACGGAAATTTCATCGAGAATGTGGAAGAAGATGATAAAGAAGAAGGCAGGATTGAGGTCAAATACCACTATCGCACCGATAAAAAAGAGTGATATTAGCTTTTTCGTTGCCTAACGACTTCGTATAGGAACACCCCACATGCGACAGATACGTTCAATGAGCCAATCTTGCCCAAAAGGGGCAATTTTGCCTTTTGGTCCACAATCCCTAGAATAGAAGGGGAGATGCCCTTTTCCTCAGAGCCCATGATGATGGCGGAAGGTTGGTCAAAATCCACCGCATAGATCTCATCTTCGGTTTTTTCAGTGGCCGCGGTAACGGATATCCCAGAAGATTGCAAATAGAACACAGCGTCTTTTAGATGGTCCACTTTGGCAATGGGAACGTTGAACGCTGCACCGGCAGAGGTTTTTACCGTATCATTTGTAATGGGCGCTGCACCGTTTTTCGGAACGATGAGGCCGTGTACCCCACAACATTCAGCGGTCCGGATGATGGCACCAAAATTCCTGACATCGGATACTTGGTCCAAAAGCAGAAAAAGTGGAAGTTTTTCCTTGGAAATCACTTCCTCCACCAATTTTTCAAAATCGTGAAAGGTTACAGGGGAAATTTGGGCCACGACACCTTGATGATTGTTGCGGGTAAGGCGGTTCAATTTTTCAATGGGCACATACGATGCACTGATGCCATTCTTTCGGATGGTGGATTCCAGTTCTTTGAAAAGCTCGCCCTTAGTACCTTTTTGTAGGAATATCTTGTTGATGGGTTGCTCGGCCTTTATGGCCTCCAGTACTGCCCTGATTCCGTAGATTTGATCGCTCATGCTGTCTTTTATGGTTGCAAATATCCTAAAAAAGATGGTCGTGAGGCTTTTTTAAGGGTAGAAAAAACTATGGTATGCCCAATGCCAAAATTGCGGGGTCATCCTTGGCATAATGGTATGCCCTCCAAAAAAATCCTTCACTGCTGAACTTCCATACTACCTCGCCATCGGTGGTTACTTCCCAAATTCCATAATCACCCTCGGTTATGAGGGTATTCCCGTTGGGAAGCCGTACTGCCCCCGAAACTTTAGGGGAATACAGTTCAGCATCTGTGAAACTCCAAAGAATTTCGGGGTTGACAAGTTCGGGAATGGACGCTGAGTTCAATGCTTCAGGAAGTTGCAATTCGTACACCGTGGATTGCTCCAAGTCGCCTCCATTGGTAAAAATGAGCATTTTTCCAGGTTCAAACAGATTCGGGTAATGATTGTTCACGAACAGTCTCTCTGTATCATTGTTCCCATAAGCGGTTGGGTTTCCAAAGCGATAGACGAGGTCGCCGCCCCTGCCAAAATTTCCCCCTGAGTGGGTTGCAGCCGTCTCGGATGTGGTGCTGTGGTCAATGACCCATACTTCACTGTAAAAATTGACGCTCAAATAGATTAGGTCGTTTATGGGGTCATATGAAAGGCCATTGATGTGCATGATATTCCCGGTTTCAGCAGGGACATGATTGATGTCTATGAGTTGTGGGTTTGCGGCAATATTGCCATAATTGGATTTAATCTCATCATAGTCTTGGATCAAATGATCTTTGGCGTGCCATTCCCATACAATTTCATCCGTTGTCGGGTCGATTTCCAAAATAGATTCAGGATAAAGGTCTGTATTGTGATTGGAACCATTGGCCAAGGCTTCTTCCTGGGGCATTTTTTCCCAAGCAATGCCCAAAACATTCCCATTGGGCAAAAGCTCCACATCGTGGTGCAGACGGTGGTCACTGTTGGAATAGGTAAAGTCCCAAAGCGCATTGCCCTCTTTGTCTATGATCTGGATTTTTCCACCAAAACCACCAAATAATATATCAGGTCCATCAGCTTGCAATGCGGCCAAGAGTGTTCCATCTTCAAGCAACACCACATCGTTCCCGATTTTTCGTTCCCCAAGTGGCCACTCATGGACCAAATCGCCGTTTTTGTCCATAAGGTACACCCTGTTGTCCATGGCATCGTTCACAAGGATGTAGTGGTCTTCCGTTAGTTCTCGGTTGAAATATGTTACGGTGCCCATATCGCCTTCCACTGTTTCTTCGCCAGTTTCTTGGGGAGTTTCTTCTACAGGGTTTTCTTCTACAGGGTTTTCCTCTCCTGTTTCATCTTGAGGAATGCTGATGTCGTCATTGGAACAAGAGAACAGAAAAAAGATCATTGAGATATAAACGGCCAGTATTTTGATATTGTGCAGAGTAGTTTTCATATTCTTCTTTTGAGTGGGATTGTAAGATATTATTTTTTGATGCTCAGGTCATCCTTGATTGGGTCCGGTGTCCTTAAATGGGATGCTGATTTTCTTTGTTCCATTTTTTCCAGTTGCTCATCCCCAAATACCTTGGGGTCGCCATTGAAACCAATGCGCCAAATCTTTCCTTGTTTAGATTCGGAGATATAGAGCGAGCCATCTTTGTCCTCGGCCAGCCCCATAGGTCTATATTTTGCATTGGGCATGCTCACAATGGGGTCTACTTGAGCAAAACCATCCGCGAAAACTTCCCATGTACCTGACGGTCTTCCATTTTTAAAAGGGATGAATGCCACAATATAACCTGCTTGTGGATAGGGAGCCCTGTTCATGGAGCCATGAAAGGCAATAAAGGCACCACTCCGATATCTTTCGGGAAATTGCTCTCCTTTGTAGAACAAAAGGTCATTAGGGGCCCAATGTGCGGGCAAACCCATCAGTGGTCCTTTGTATTGATTGGCTTCCAGATTCCCATTCCCACCATATTCAGGGGCAACGAGCCTTTTGTTTTTGAAATGATCATAATAACTATAAGGCCATCCAAAATTATCACCTTTTTCTATCTTCATAAATTCTTCTGCAGGTAGGACGGCTTGGTGCCATTTGCTGTAATATTGAGGGGCATGATTGTGTAGATAGTCCCTTCCGTGCTGCACACCGTACAGGCTATTGTCCGTGTCGTTCCATGAAAAGGCCACCATGCTCCTAATCCCTGTTGCATAGAGTTCACCATCTTGTTGGATTTGGTTGGTGCGGTTTTCATCAAACCGCCAAATACTGCCCAAAACCTCCAGGCCAGGGCAGGGGTTCATGCCTTTTACCTGTCCTTGGACGTTGAAATTCTCGCAGGCATTGGTCGGGGCACTGAATGTGACATACATATTACCTTTCTTATCAAAAGCCAGTGATTTGGAGTTGTGCCATCGTTTTGGGAATTGATCGACAAGGATGGTTTCTGGTTTGGATTCGGGTATGAGTTTGCCAGGAGTTAATTTTTGTCGATATACCACTTGTTCAGAACTAAAATAAAGGTATCCGTTATGGATCCGCATCTCAGTGGCGAATGTTCCGTCGTTGGGATAATCCCCGAATGCTTTTATAATATCGGCCTTACCATCGCCTGTGGTGTCCCGAAGAGCCAAATTGCCATGGGTGCCTTCAGGTTTTCGAAGTTTTACATAGATATCACCATTAGCATTGACCGCTATATGACGGGAAGGCCCTACGCTATCCACTACGACCAAGGCTGAAAAGCCTTCGGGTAAATATAGTCCTCCATTGGTTTCATCTTTTTTTTCGTCCTTTATTGTTGTTGTCTCTTTGGCAATAGGTGCAGCATCGGGTTTTTCATTGGAAGAGGCATTTTTGCCTTTGGGACTGTTTTGACAGGAGATTATAAGAATGATATGCAATAGGACAAATAGGGGTCTTCGCATTTCGTTTTCAATTGAATATGTTTTTCTGAATATATGAAAATTCCACCTCAGTTTGGGTGGGAGTACTACGTTTTTGCTCTTCTAAAAGTGTTGAAATATAGTTTTATATGATGGGTACTTTTAAAAGATAAAAAAAGGCGTAAACTAAGTTTACGCCTTTTTTTCATAAAACTTATAAATTAATCCACACAGAAATCTATGGCGATTGGACCCGCAATGGTTCCTGGTGAACCAGTTGCGGCTACATTACCGTTCGGAGTGACAATTTCAAATGAGATTTCACCATACTGATCACCTGGGAAGTTCCACACGGCTGAAGTGGTTCCTTCGGGGATTTCAATGGTGGTTGAACCAGCGGAGCCATCATTAGGAGTACAATCGCCATCACCCAAGAAGGTTCCCGCAGCTGCACCATAAGGCGAACACAATCCAACTTCAAACACAGTGCCATCATTTAGGGTAATGGTTATGCCGTCACCACCATTTCCGTCTGTCGTTTGCCAACCGTCGCCATAAGAATCTGACATGTTGATTGTCCACTCTCCAGGTGTTGGTGGTATGGGAGGACAAACCAATGGCACGGTATAGATGAAAGGAGATCTAAAGTACGACCCACCAGATACTGTGCTGTTCAAATTGCCGTTGGAAAATGAACGACCATCAGTAAGATTCAGTACATACCGGATGGTAAAACTATCCCCACCTGTGTAATCTGACTCAGTCAAACCCAAAGCGGAAGCCAATTCTCCCAGCGTCAAGGTTACAGTAATGGAAGGTAACCCATCTTCATTTGTGGTAAAAGCAGAAGCTGGCAATGTGGCCACAAGGGTTTCAGGTATGGATCCAGTAGCATCCGAGGCATCTGTAAATCTTGCATATACTTCCACATCCTCAAGCAGGGCCCCTTGTTGGTTATCCTCAACTTCAAAGGTTACTGAATAGGTGGAGGAGGGGTCTGAGAAGCTGAATTCTTGGGCCGCTACCTCTGTTGCAGGGGTAGTTGCCCTAAATACGGCCCCTCTTGTAATCTCATCGAAAACGTCGTCAATGGTCTTATTGCTGGACTCGCAGGCGATGAAACCAGCAGAGACCAAAGAAAGCATCAATAAGTTTTTAATATATCTTTTCATTTTCTTTTTTTTTAGTTAGATAGTGGAAAACCAGCATCCGGATTATTGTCCCAGAACACTTTCACGGTCACACTTGATTTTTGTGTAACGGAGCTATTGTTGTTTGCATATACTGCAGGATATAAGAAGGATCTTATGAAAGAGCCAGGATCAGGTTCCAAGTTCGGTTGAAGATCATTGGGATACCCTGTTCTTCTATAGAAATTGTATGCATCGATTCCGTTGCCATATAGGGCTACCCAAAATTCTTTCGCGATAAGATTTAATTTCTCGGTGCCCACTGCTGCATCATACAATGCCTCAACCTCGGCAATATAGTTGTCAATGTCTGCATCTGATGGAGCTAAAGATAAATCGGCATCGGCATCCAATGGTCCAAATGCAACTGTCTTCTCGATAGATTTCCTAATCCCGTTGCTCAAGTGGGTTCTTGCTGCTGGTAAATCATTACCGGCATAAGCGATTTCTGCTCTTAAAAAGTCAATGGTCTGGGCCAAGAAAATGGGCATTATACCGGCTCCGCCGCCACCTGAACCCAAGTCAACGGCTTCAAAAGTGCTGTCATCAAACTCACCACCAGCAGGATAGACTCCGTAAGTGGTTTTCAATGGACCATCTGGAGGTGTACCATCGTCATCCCCATGATCCCTTCCCCAATATCCATTGGGAAGATAGCAGAAGGTAAACCCTCCATCCACATAGTGTGCAGGGGCAGGTTCCACACTACATGAAAGTGTCTGCTGGTTGGGGCCATCAGCATCTACTGCACCGGGAGTGGTTTCTGACTGTCGGTAATAATAATATCTGATCCTTGGGTCGCTGCTTTCGTATATTCCTACACCATTGCCCACTTTGGAGTTGTCCATGTAGTTCATCAACCAGTTGCTCATATAGTCAGCGGAACCCTGTGGTGTATAGTTGTCAATATAATTGGGGTGCCTTGAATCTGGGTTTACCACATTTGTGCCCCAAGTGAACTGAAAATCCTCATCAACCGAAGTTATGTAATTACCGCCGTTGATGATTGCATTGAAAGCTGCAATGGCTCCTGGATCGACCAATCTGGATTGAGCATATATTTTCAACTTTATGGAGTTGGCCAATTTGACCCAATTCTCCCAATCACCGTCATAATAGTAATCATTGCCAGGATCTGCTGCATTGTCGTCAGTTGTGAAGTTTGCAATTGCTTGGTCCAAAAGTTCAAGAGCGGCCTCATATATGGAGGCGCCACCATCAGTGGTAGGATTTAATTCCTCAATTCCTTTATTGGCGGTGGAGTAAGGTACATCCCCGTAAAAATCCACCAAAGTAACAGCAGTGAAGGCTTGGATCACTTGGCCCATACCGATGTGGCGTTTAAAATTGGCCTCTTCTGCCAATGCGTTCATTGCGGTAATGTCGGTAAACATTGAAGAGTAGGCAAACCGCCATTCTCCGTCCTGTGAGGCAGGGGAGTATGCCTGTTGGTACAACCTAGTGCCCATGTATTCGATTCGGGTCACTTCAGAACCGTTGGTTCCAAAGGCATCATTGAACCGTGCAAATTCCTCTTGTACTCGATTTAGATAAAAATCGGGCGTGGCCTGCTCCGGACTCACGGCATTCGGATCAGTGATCAAATCAAGTTCCGTACTCTCGCATGAAAGTAAAAGCCCTACGGAGAAAATAGCTAGAACTATGTGTTTTATATGTATTTTCATTTTTCTAATTTTTTTAAAAAGTTGCTTTAATAGACATACCATATCTTCTAGAGCCTGGGCTGTTGATAAAGTCAAAACCTAAAGCGTTACCTACGCCAACCCCAAGGTTTTCAGGGTCAAAGTTTGTTCCTTCAGGTATGTTGATACCTTTGAACCATAGGTTTTGTCCACTCACGGTAAGGCTCAAAGAGCCAAAAGGTGTTTTCTCCAAGGCTTTTTTGGGCACGGAATATCCTAGCCGAACTTCCCTTAGACGAAGTGTGCTTCCATCATAAACCTGAAGTTCGCTGGGGCCAAAGGCAACGTTGGTGAAGTAATAATCTGAGTTGTTGATTTGAATATCGTTTACAGAACCATCTGCCTTGACCCCTGGTAGGATAAAGGTGGATACACGGTCTTGGGTATCTGTTGTTAAACCTCTACCAACCAATGCTGAGATGGTATTGGCGTAGACATCGCCCCCGTGCCTGTAAGAAATATCAAATCCAAAGTTAAAGTTTTTGTAGTTGAATCCATTGCTGACATTCAACCTCCAATCTGCGTTGGGGTCACCAATTTCAAACAAACCTTGTTCCGTTACATAGTTACCTGTACTTTCCACAACTTTGTTGCCATCGTCATCTCTCAATACGCGTGTTCCCATAATAATGCCGAATGGTCTTCCTGCAACGGCAAAGTTGGAAAGATCGGAAAATAGACCTCCAATATTGATGTTATCGGTATCTTGGCCAAGATCAATAACAGTGGACTCATCGGCGGTAAAGTTAGCATTCACATTCCAGTTGAAACCATCTGGATTCTCATTTCTGAACAATGTAACGCCCAAATCGGCCTCAATACCCTTTACCTGGACCTCACCAATGTTGGTAACGGTTTCTGTATAACCTGTGGCAGGATCCAAAGGCCTTCTGGAAATAAGGTCGGTCGTTGTCTTCTTATAGACAGATACATCCATTGAAACCCTGTTATTTAAAAAACGGCTTTCAACCCCAAATTCCAATTCAGTCAGGAGCTCTGGTTTCAAAGCTGGGTTGGCCAGTTCATCATCCACCCTAATGGAGGAGATCAAAGTACCATCCTTTAAAAATTCCCTAGTGTCCAAGGTTGCCGTACTGGCAACAGGATAGCCATCGAAGAAACCTGCGGAAGTTCCATAGCCCGCTCTTAGTTTTAAGAAGTTCAATCCATTTTGGGACTGTAGGCCATCAATCACAGCGGTTGGCAAGATGGACAAACTAGCTGATGGGTAAAAAATCGAATTCTCAATAAAGTTCGACACCCAATCGTTCCTGGCAGCCAGTGTCAAATAGACAAAATTGTCGTATCCGAATTCCGTTTGGGCATATACCCCTACGATATTCTGTGTTTCATCATATTGGACTGGAGCGGCAGTAGCAAAGTTGTAGTGCCTGAACACCCCAAAAATAGACTGTTGGTCGCTGGTGACCCCCTGTCTTGAAAATTCCTTCCTTCTTGAGGTAGCTCCTAAGTTCACATTGAGATCCAACTTTTCGGTCAACAAAAAGGCTCCATTGAATTGTAAGGTATGGTCCCAAATGGTGTTCTTGTTGTCATACGTTTGGTACCTACCTTGGATATAACCTTCAGCTCCACCTTTGTTCTGTCCTATTTCGTTGCGTTCTGTATAAAAGTCCAAACCGGTCCTCCAGAACACATTGATATTGTCGTTGATTTTATATGTGGCCTGGGAACTACCAAAAACCCGATTGGTCAACTGATTGGCAAAAGCATTTTCAGCGGTCCATCTTGGGTTTTGTATGTCATTTCCACCCCGATAATATATACTTCTGCCATCAATAGGGCTTTGGTAGGGGAGTCCCATCAAGTCCACGCTTATTGGTGTGAAGAAGAGGTGTCCGAAAACAGATGCACCTGCCCCAAACGCACCATTACCGGTACTAGCTGCAATTGGAGGGGATTTTACATCACTCTTGGAAAAGTTCAACGTACCATTTATTGTAAAGTTATTGCTAAGCTCGGCCCTTCCACCAATGCTTATATTGGTTCTCTGTAGCTTGTTGCCGGGCGTAAAACCTTCGTCCCTTAAATTGCTGGCACTTGCATTGTAGGAAATCTTTCCGTCATCCGACCCTCCTGATGCATTGATGGCATTATTGGTCACAACCCCGGTGCGAAAGAAGTTTTCTACACTATTATAGGGTTTGAACTCGTAAGTGGCTCCTTGGTATTCAGGGAATGCAGCACGTACACCAGCGTTCACGGAATAGGGATGCCTGATCAAAATGGTGCCATTGGATGTAGTTCCTCTCCATGTAGTATTGGGGTTGTCTTCCAGCAAGCCCCCAAAGTTATTGGGATTTGGAATATTGAAATCGGGACCCCAGTTACTAAAAAACTCCCCATATGCCTGGTCAAAACCATTCCCATATTGGGTCTGGTAATCGGGCAATGTGGCTATTTCATTGAAGAAAATGGAAGAAGTGACCGTGATTTCTGATTTCTGCCTGCTTGCGCCTGCAGATCCAGCTTTTGTGGTGATCAAGATCACACCGTTCCTACCTGCTGTACCATAAAGGTTGGCAGCGGCCAGACCTTTTAGCACACTTACATTGGCAATGCTGTTCGGATCTAGGTCCAGGAATCTACTGGAACCCACATTTCCATCAATGGCATCTCCTTGTGCGTTGGTATCTCCACTAAATGGAACGCCATCCACAATGAACAAAGGCTGGTTGGAACCGGATATGGAGGTAAAGCCCCTGATGATAATGTTGGTCGCTGAACCCGATACACCACTTGCGGCGTTGATCAAAACCCCGGATGCCTTTCCATTAAGGACCCTGCCCACGTCGCCTTCGGCTTTTTGTTCAAGATCTTCGGCGCCGACGGAAGAAACCGCATAACCAAGCGCTTTCTTTTCACGCTTGATGCCCTGGGCCGTAACCACTACCTCTTCCAGTGCCTGGGCATCCTCTTCCATTTGCACGTTGATAGTGCTTGAAGCGCCCACAGTGGCCCTAACGGGTTTTTGCCCTATATAGGTGAAGAGTAGTGTTTGACCTTGACTTGCAGTGATTGCATAGTTTCCATCAAAATCTGTTTGGGTACCAGTGGTGGTCCCTTCAACGACAATGTTGACCCCAGGTAGCGGGAGGCCATTGGCATCCGTGACCGTACCTGTGATCGTTTTGTCTTGTGCAAAGGATATGTGCACAACAAACGCCAATAATAGCGTTAACAATCCATTAAGTTTTGTTCTCATTGTTAAATTATTTGAATTAGCTGGCAGCTAAAGTCATAATTTCATGTTAATAATCCAAACTAATTTTATAAAATCTTTAAGACTCCGCAACTAAATGCAATAAGTGCAAAATGTTTAGGATTGATTGTAGACTCTCTAATTTATGGGGGATTGATTTGATGTTAATGCAAATATGTAGGAAACACCCCCTGATGAATGGAGGGGTATAGGGTAAATGAAACTATTTAGCACTAAAATCGGATGTTTTTGAAGTTGGAGATTGGCCTCTTTTGTGCGTTAAGTTAAAATTAACATAAGATAAGAACACACTTATACCTTAATATATTGTTGGGTAAAATCGTCTGAAATTTTCTCAAAATAGTTCTATGTCCCGTCGTGACAAATTAAATTTTTCTTCTCGTCGCAAAATTAATCGGTTAGGATTTGAATTATTCCGAAATATCACTACATTTGCAGCCCTCAAAAAGAGGGTTATACCAGTTTTTAAAAGAAATTTAATGCCAACAATTTCACAATTAGTACGAAAAGGAAGGGCCACGATTACCAAGAAGAGTAAATCGGCTGCTTTGGATTCGTGTCCTCAAAGAAGAGGGGTTTGTACGCGTGTGTACACCACTACACCGAAGAAACCAAACTCTGCAATGCGTAAAGTTGC
>JASBTQ010000011.1 GCA_030148335.1 Allomuricauda sp.
AACAGCTAAAAGACCAAACATAGAACCGAGCTTGTTTCATATTGAACTGGTGGAAAAGTGCAAGGCGAACGATCGTCAGGCACAATTGAAACTGTACCGACAGTACTGCGATGGTATGTTCGGGGTGGCCATGCGTTTCCTCAAAAATGCGGATGATGCGGAGGATGTGCTCCAAGAATCGTTCATCAAGGCCTTTCAGCGCATCCATCAGTTCAAGGGAGAGGTCACGTTCGGGGCATGGTTGAAAAGGATAGTGGTGAACGGGAGCATCGATTTCCTGAAATCGAAACACCAACGGACGGAGGAACTGGATGAAAATTACATGCATGTCGCAGAAGAAGATGATTGGTCAGTCGAGGAAAGCATTTCCTTGGAACAAGTAAAAGCGGCGATTGAGGAGTTGCCGGGAAAATATAGGTATGTGGTGCAACTGTTCTTGGTGGAAGGATATGACCACAGCGAGATTTCCCAGGTCTTGGGGATTTCGGACACGGCTTCCAGAACACGGTTGTTACGCGGAAAAGCACAATTGAAAGAGAAATTAAAAGATTTGGTATATGGCACATGATCTTCGGAAAATGTTCGAAAAGGAAAGGGAGGAGAAACGCTATTCCATGAAGGATGGACATGAGGCCCGCTTTCTTGAAAAACTGGATGGGCAGCTGTCAACAGGGCCACGGAAAAAGAAAGTTTATACCCTGTGGTTGCAAATAGCCGCCTCCGTGGTAGTGGCGGTGGGATTGTCTCTATATTTTATGAAGGGTACCAGCAAAGTGGATCTGCCCGATGAAAATGTCATCGTTGTGGATAGACAAAACACGGATGGGCAGGAACAGACCATTTCATTGGGTGACCTTTCTCCGGATTTCAAAAAAATAGAGACCTATTACACCACCAATATCAATCTGCAACTCTCCGATCTGGAGATGAACCCTGACAACAAGGAACTCATGGACAGTTACCTGGAGCGTTTGGCGGAGTTGAACGACGAATACCAACAGTTGAACAAGGAGCTGAACGAACTGGGACCCAACGACCAGACCATAAGTGCGTTGATCATGAACTTGCAGCTCAGGTTGCAATTGCTACAAAAATTAAAAACAAAGTTGAATCAATTAAAATCATCAAAAAATGAACAGGAATCGTCTCATATTATGTAATGGATTGCTCTTGCTGCTCGCAGGTTTTGTCTGCCATGCACAGGAAAAATCCAAGACCTACAAGGAAACTTACAGTGTCAACAAGGACACCGAACTGAACCTCAACACGAGCCATGCTGACATTGAGTTTGAAGCTTGGGACAAGGACCAAGTGGAGATCACCGTGGTGGTGGAACTCGAAGGAGTGGGTGACGAAGAGGCCAAGTCTTATTTTGAAAAGGATCTCGTCAAGATCATGGGCAACAGCAAGGAAATAGAGGTGAGCACCAAAGGTGCGGGCCCCTACATGTACAACTTTAAGGAAATGAATTTCGATTTTCCCGAAATTCCTTCCATTGATCATATCATGGCCACTATAGAAATTCCCGAAATGCCAGAGATAGCAGTACTTCCTGAGATTTCTTTCATGCCGACCATGCCACCCATGCCCCCAACCCCTTTTGTGGAGTTTGATTATGATGCCTACAAAAAGGACAAGGAAAATTACTTGAAGGAATGGAAGAAAAAGTTTGACAAGACCTTTGACGAAGAGTACAAAAAGCGCTTTGAGGAATGGGGCAAGGAGATGGAGGAAATGGCCAAGGATAGGGACAAACACAGGGAAGAAATGGCCAAGCAAAGGGAAGAACTCCAAAAGCAGCGCGAAGAGAAGCGCAAGGAAATGCAGGAAGACCTGAGGCAGCAACGCGAGGAACTCAGGAGCCAGAGGGAAGAGGTGAGAAAACAATATGCGGAGGAAGCTAGGGCATTACGTTCCAGCCCCAATGTGTTCTATTTTTCCTCAGATGGGGAGAACAAGGAGTACAAGGTGAAAAAGCGCATCAAGATCAAAATGCCAAAGTACCTCAAACTGAACATGAACGTGAGGCATGGAGAGGTGAAACTTGCGGCCAATACCAAGAACATCAATGCAAGCTTGTCCTACGCAAGCTTGCATGCCCCCAGCATTGATGGGGACAAGACCTATGTCCGGGCCTCATATTCCCCTATTGTTGTCCAGCAATGGAACTATGGGAAATTGAAAACGGATTATTCCGATAATGTCAGTTTGAAAGAGGTGGTAGAACTGGACCTTAGTTCGGTTTCTTCCAATGTGGTGATAGGTAAACTGACCAACAAGGCAGTGATGAAGAACAATTTTGGCAGCTTGAGCATCAATATGGTGTCCGATGGGTTCAAATCCCTTGAGGTGTGCGTGGAAAATGGGGAACTGGAATGTAAATTGCCCTCTACTCCCTTTGTGATCTCGGTGAACGAAACCACATCCAAACTCCAATATCCCCAAACATTGAAGTTGGAGAGTTCAAAAAGCCAGGGAGCCAATGTATTAAAGGGGTACCATCTCAACAAAAATGGGGGCAAAGCCATCACCATCAATTCCAAATATAGCGAGGTGGTCCTAAAGGACAAATAAGGCTTCCGACAAAGCACCGATCAAACTCCATCATCAGTTTGGCCCTCTCCAACTCTTCTTGCCCCATTCCTCAAAGCAGCTTTCTTTCCTTTACATAAAATAGTTTCCTATCACCTGCATCAATGGGTATCCTCTTTCAGGTATGATTTGAAATTTTCCTTGAACCGGTTCAATCTGGGAATCGACACATTTTGGATATAGCTGTTATTGGGATTTCTTTTTTCGTAATCCTGGTGGTATTCCTCCGCCCTATAAAACTTGTCAAATTTTTTCACCTCGGTCACAATGGGGCGATCATAGACATTTTCAGCTTCCAGTTGAGCGATGTAATCCGTGATGATCTTCTTCTGTGCCTCATCCTTGTAAAATGCGATGGAACGGTATTGGGCACCCCTATCCGGCCCCTGTCTGTTCAGGGTAGTAGGGTCGTGCGAACCAAAGAAGACCTGTACCAACTGTGTAAAAGAGATGATCTTGGGGTCGTAATAGACTTCCACGGCCTCCGCATGGGTTGTACTTCCATAGGAAACCTCCTTGTAGGTCGGGTTTTTCTCGGTTCCGCCCGAATAGCCCGAATAGACTTCCTTGACGCCTTTTACACTTTCAAAAATGGCCTCGACACACCAAAAACAACCACTAGCAAAATAAGCGGTCTCGTAGCCTTGTAACTCGTCTGCGGTCGGGCTGCTCTCCATCAAGGTGTTTTCATAACCTTTTTGGGCAGTTTCCTGTTGGTCCGATTTGTTTTTGGGCTGGCAACTGGTGGATACCAGAATAAGAAGGGATAAAAGTGGAATTCTCACGATTTTCATTTTTTTACTTAGTTGTCTTAAGGTACTAAGTATTACGCCAAAGGTTGTTAAAATATGTTAATGGGTGGTCAACTTCTTTTGTTCTTACCGAAGACCAATGCGATGTTATATGTATTGAAGAGCTATAAATGAAAAGTTTTTCCTACAAATAAAAATCACTGAACCAATGTGTTACGAAAGGTCATTTTTCAAAAGATCGATGAAATGCACATGCGCTCGGCATCCCGTTTTGTGCCGCCAATACGTTCATCGTCGATAAAATGCACTTCGCCCAAGAAAAATTCTTATACCGAAAAAAGAAGGTTATTGGTCGATAGAAATCTAGATCGGGTAGGCACGAAGGTAATTTTACCTCGTAATACAAACCCAAATCATGAAAACAATTTTGACCATCATCGCAGTAACTTTTTTCGGAACCATGGCCATGGCACAGGATATTTCCAAAGAGGTAAAAGTGGAGACCATTAATGCAGAAGTGGTTTTGGATATCGACCTTAAGCAGACCATCCGCAAGGACAGAAAAGTGGCCAGGTTGTATAAATTCAAGAATTCAAGGGTAAAACAGGCTCTTTCCTTTTCTACCAAAAAGAACAAATCAATATTGGCCTAATCATGATTTTCAATTTATTGATCCCATTTACCCTTTTCATCAGTTTGGCCTTTGTGGTGGCCACGATTGCCTTTTCGTTCAGGACAAAAAAGTTTTAAATAGGATAGCTTCCGTCAATCCACTGAATTGAACTCCTCAATGACCTCCTCGAATTCGATGCAGTAGTAGGTGCCCTTTTTGTCGTAATCCCTGCTGATGGTCCCTCGGAGCTGTCGGCTCAGGTTGTAGATGAGTTTAAGCCCCAATGAATTGGTCGTCCTTGGGTTGATGTCTTCCGAATATCCGATTCCATTGTCGCCAAGGTACATTTGATACCGTTTTTCCCCTATCTTTTTGACTGAGACATGGATTTCACCTCCTTTTGGCTCGGTTATCCCATATTTAAGGGCATTGGTTATGGTCTCGTTGATGATCAGACCGATCGGGATCACGGTGTCGATACTGAGTTTGTGATCGTCAATGTCCAGGTCCACTTTTACATTGTTGTTGCTCCCTTTCACGGACCGTACCAAATAATCGCAGAGCTCCTTCACATAGGGTCTGAGCTCTATCTTGGAAAGATAATCGTCCCTTTTGTAGAGCATTTCGTGCACCATCGCCATGGAAACCACCCTGTTTTGGCTGCTCTTGATGATGCTACTGATCTTTTCATCGGCAATGGCCCTGGATTGAAGGCTCAAAAGACTGGAAACGGTCTGGAGGTTGTTCTTCACCCTATGATGGACCTCTTTCAGCAAAGTTTCCTTTTCCTCTATCCTTTCTTGGATCTCGTTTCGGGATTTGTACAATTTGTGGTGTGCCATGAGCAGGTTCTTTCCAAAAACCCCACCGAGCAGGTACACTGCAAAAACAGCACTGAGAAAGGCAAACCAACTGCGCGATCCCAAGGGAACGGTGTTCTCGGAAATGCTAAAATCCCCTGTGTCATATAGAAAAAGTATAGTGAGTACGGCCAAATTGACGATCAGGTACAGCTGCCCAAAAACTTTGGTGGTGACATAACCTGCAAAGACGATGATGGCCAGGACAAAAATGAATGGGCTTTGGATGCCACCGCTATACATGGTAATGATAATGGCCCCGATCATGGATAGGATGGAGGTAAGATTGTAGGTGAGCACCAAATTTTTATGACGTTGGTACAGACTGGTATTCAATAGGTTGATAAAGGCATAACCAATAAAGGTATAGGGAATCACCTCTCGAATGTCCAGGAAAAAAAAGCAGATCAGCCCAAATAGGGCTGCAAAAACGGAGGAACTGTAATTAACCTTGAGTATCAAATCAATCTTGTCTTGTAACCGATATTTATCCTTACCAGGAACTTTCATATACTGCACGTGATTGTAATCCTCCACTACCAAGGTTGATAAAGGGGTAGCAAAAGTAGCTTAATGGGGTGTTTCTGGATGTAAATCTAAATATGTTTTTGATATAAAAAAAGTGACAGCTATAAAATAACTGTCACTTGTAAGATTGCATTTAACCTAATTTACTCTTCGATCAGCACCCATTCCCCCTTTTCGATAAGGGATTCTGCCTGTTTGTATTTCATGGTCCTGCTCTCGCCGGACATTACGTTCTTGATGGTGACCTTGTCATTACGGCCAATTTTTGGCTTCTCCCTCACAATGGTCTCGGTCACTTGCTGACGTTGTCCTTGGGTCTGGCCGGCTGCCCTGTGCTGAGCAGCAAGCTCATCACTGTTGGGGATTTCTTCCTTCGAGGTCTGAAGGTTTTCCTTGGGTCGTTGTACGTTCCGGGCCTCTTGGATCTGATTGGTGTTCTGCGATGGCAGTTCCCCTTTGAATAGGAAGGAAATCACCTCTTTGTTCACCTTGTCTATCATTTCCTTGAAAAGCTCAAATGCCTCGAACTTATAGATCAACAAAGGGTCTTTTTGTTCATGCACGGCCAGCTGGACGGATTGTTTCAGCTCGTCCATCTTGCGCAAATGGGTTTTCCAGGAGTCATCAATGATGGCCAAGGAAATGTTCTTCTCAAAATCCGTGATCAACTGTTTTCCATCCGTCTTGTAGGCTCTTTCCAAATTGGTGACCACGTTCAGGGTCTTGATGCCGTCCGTGAAGGGAACCACAATGCGCTCGAACTTGTTGGACTGGTCTTCATATACCTTTTTGATCACTTGGAAAGCGACCGTGGCACTGCGCTCCATTTTGTTCTTGTAGAAATCGTAGGATGCCTTGTAAATGGTATTGGCAATTTCCTGAAAGTTCATCTTTTTGAACTCTTCCTCGCTGATGGGCGAAGTGATGGAGAAATATTTGATGAGCTCAAACTCGAAGTTTTTGAAGTCATCGGCCATTTTGTTGGTCTCTGCGATCAGTTCACAGGTGTCGTAAATCATGTTGGCGATGTCCACTTTGAGGCGTTCACCTTGAAGGGCGTGTTTTCTTCTCTTGTACACCACCTCGCGTTGTGCGTTCATCACATCATCATACTCCAACAGACGTTTACGGATGCCAAAGTTGTTTTCCTCCACTTTTTTCTGGGCCCGTTCTATAGATCGGGTCATCATGGAGTGCTGGATGACTTCGCCTTCTTCAAGACCCATACGGTCCATCATCTTGGCCACACGGTCCGATCCGAACAAACGCATCAGGTTGTCTTCCAAGGAAACATAGAACTGCGAGCTTCCCGGATCTCCTTGACGCCCGGAACGCCCTCTCAACTGTCTGTCCACCCGTCTGGAATCGTGGCGCTCCGTACCGATGATGGCAAGTCCGCCCGCTTCCTTCACATTTGGAGTGAGCTTGATGTCCGTACCCCTACCGGCCATGTTGGTCGCAATGGTGACCACCCCGGATTTTCCTGCTTCGGCTACAATGTCCGCTTCTTTTTTGTGCAGTTTGGCGTTCAGAACGTTATGGTTTATTTTTCGAACACTCAACAATTTGGAGAGCAGTTCCGAAATTTCCACTGAAGTGGTACCGATCAAAACAGGTCTGCCCGCATTGGATAGGTTGGTGACCTCTTCAATGATGGCGTTGTATTTTTCGCGCTTGGTCTTGTAGATGAGATCGTGGCGGTCATGTCTGGCAATGGGCCTGTTGGTAGGTATTTCCATGACATCCAACTTGTAGATCTCCCAAAACTCACCTGCTTCGGTAACAGCCGTACCGGTCATACCGGCCAGCTTGTTGTACATCCTAAAGTAATTTTGAAGGGTGATGGTGGCAAAGGTCTGGGTCATCGCCTCGATCTTCACGTTCTCCTTGGCCTCGATGGCTTGGTGGAGTCCATCGGAATATCGTCTACCGTCCATGATACGTCCGGTCTGCTCATCCACGATCATCACCTTGTTGTCCATCACCACATACTCCACATCTTTTTCGAATAGGGTATAGGCCTTCAACAATTGGGTCATGGTGTGGATACGCTCGCTCTTGATGGCAAAATCCTTGAAAAGCTCTTCCTTGAGCTCGGCTTCTTTTTCAATTTCCAGGTCCTGGCGCTCGATTTTGGCAATCTCACTGCCAATATCCGGCATCACGAAGAAATCCTTGTCCTTGTCCCCTGAAATATAATCGACTCCCTTATCGGTCAACTCTATCTGGTTGTTCTTCTCATCGATCACGAACAACAGGTCGGCATCCACTTTGGGCATTTCCCTGTTGTTGTCCTGCATGTAGTAGTTCTCTGTTTTTTGGAGGAGTTGTTTCACACCTTCCTCACTCAAAAACTTGATGAGTGCCTTGTTCTTGGGAAGTCCTCGGTGCACACGGAGCAGAAGGAACCCGCCCTCTTTGGTGTCACCAGCCGCAATAAGTTTTTTTGCCTCGGCAAGCACGCCTGTCAAATGTTGGCGTTGTTGCTGTACAATATCGGCCACCTTCGGTCTTAGCTCGTTGAACTCGTGGCGGTCACCTTCGGGTACTGGACCGGAGATGATCAACGGGGTACGGGCATCGTCGATGAGAACGGAATCCACCTCATCCACAATGGCGTAATGATGTGGGCGCTGTACCAGATCGTCCGGGGTGTGCGCCATATTGTCACGTAGGTAGTCAAAACCAAATTCGTTGTTGGTTCCGTAGGTGATGTCGGCATTATAGGCCGCCCTTCTTCCGTCGGAATTGGGCCTGTGTTTGTCGATACAGTCCACGGAAAGTCCATGGAATTCAAAAATGGGGGCCATCCATGCACTGTCCCTTTTGGCCAAATAGTCGTTCACGGTCACCAAGTGGGCACCTTTGCCTGCCAGGGCATTCAGGTAGAGTGGGAGCGTGGCCACGAGGGTCTTACCTTCCCCGGTCTGCATTTCCGCAATTTTTCCTTGATGGAGGGCAATACCGCCTATCAGCTGTACATCGTAGTGCACCATGTCCCAAGTGACCTCTTTTCCCGCAGCGTCCCAAGAGTTGTTCCAAATGGCCTTGTCGCCCTCGAGCGTCACATAATCCTTGTCGCCCGACAGTTTTCTGTCAAATTCGGTGGCCAGGACGCTAAGTGTGTCGTTGGCAGCAAACCGCTTGGCGGTCTCCTTTACCACGGCAAAGGCTTCGGGAAGGATATCGTTGAGTGTTTTTTCGGAAATTGTATAGGCCTCTTCGTTCAGCTTGTCTATCTCGGCGTAGATTTCCTCGTTGCGGTCTATATCACTGGAATTTTCAACCTCTTTCTGAAGTTCGGCGATCTTGTCATTGACATCTTTGCAATCTTCGGCGATCCTTGCCTTGAAGGCGACCGTTTTTTGTCTCAGTTCGTCGTGGGTCAATCCTTCCAGCTGCTGCTTAAAGGATTTTATCTCTTTTACCAAGGGTTGTAGGGACTTTACATCTTTCTCCGATTTGTCTCCCACAAAAACCTTTAGTACGGAATTGATAAAACTCATGAATTGTATTTTCGTTAGAATGGCAAAAGCTGTTCCATTGACGGGAATGTCGGGAAATTCTTTTGCTGGGCTGTCAAAATTACATAAAAAAAAGCCTCAAATGAGACTTTTTATTGTGCTTGTTTTACTGATATCAATATTCATCCTCGTTCCAGAGGTAATCCTCCTCGGTGGGATAATCAGGCCATATTTCTTCGATGGACTCATATATTTCGCCGCCCTCCTCTTCCATGGACTGTAAATTTTCTACAACTTCCAATGGTGCTCCGGTACGGATAGCATAATCTATCAATTCGTCCTTGGTGGCTGGCCAAGGTGCGTCACTCAAATATGAGGCTAGTTCTAACGTCCAGTACATAGTAACGGTTTGATTTTAAATTTTTTGCAAAAATAATTTTTAAACCCAATTCGCCAAGTAAAAACAGCATTATTTAAAAATTATTTTGATGTTGGCAAAACTTTGGCGTCAAAAAAACGATTTTATTGGTCCAACTTCTCCGGGATCCACTTGACTTCTTGGGCTCTTAAGTCTTTGGACAACTTCCGTGCCAATACGAAGAGATAATCGGAAAGACGGTTGATATAGGAAAGCAAGGTGTCGGGAACGGGCTCATTTTCGTGCAGGTAGGAGATCATGCGTTCCGCCCTTCGGCAAACGGTTCTGGCAATATGACAGTATGACACGGTGGTGTGCCCGCCGGGAAGGATAAAATGTGTCATTTCGGGCAATTCCTCGTTCATCTGGTCCATTTCCTTTTCCAAAAGCTCGATATCTGCATCACCGATACGGGGTATTTTAAGGCGTTTGTCCTTTTTGGGTTCCGTGGCGAGGATGGACCCCACGGTGAAGAGTTTTTCTTGGATGATGGCCAACACCTCCTTGGAATGGGCGTCCATTTCCTGATCGCGAAGCAGTCCCAAATAGGAATTGAGTTCGTCAATGGTGCCATAACTTTCGATACGGATATGGTGCTTGGGCACCCGAGTGCCCGTGAACAGTGCTGTGGTGCCCTTGTCACCTGTTTTGGTGTATATTTTCATGCTATCAGTTATCAATAATCAATTTACAATAACCAATTATCAGTACAAAATTGGCATGGGGATATAGCATTTTAGAGAGATTTGAGTATTGTCCATGGTTTATTGAACATTGGTAATTGCCAATTGCCAATTGCTCATTGTTCATTGTCTCTTTCATGTTGGCGTTTGCCCTCCATGAACCTTCTCGACTTTCTTCTTCGGGTCGATTTCTTGTTTCGGAACAGAATGATCAGATAGATGAGCCCCAATACGGCGAGAACATACCAAACGGTGTTGTCTGTTGTTGCATTTTCCATACTTAAAAATACTTTTTTAAATCCGAATCGTAAAATGCTCCTTCACTTGTTCTTTTCGGATGAAGACAGCCCCACAATGGAACATATCGATGCTCACCGTGATTTTGGGCGAAGCGATCAACGTCTTCCAATCTTCCATTTTTTTTTCATTTTGATGGATGCCCTCCACCAGGATCATGCTGTCATTATGCAGTTTTCCTTTGGAAAGAAGTTCTTCAAAGTGCTTGGTGTCCAATAGGTTGGTATAGATAATGTCCACAGGTTTGGTGTCAAAATCAATATTGGGAAACATTTCTTTGACGGTTTTTTCAAGAGAAGGATTGGGGTCCATATGGACACTATTTGCCTTGAAGTGGGCAATGCTCTTCAGCAGCACATTGATGGATTTGTCCCTGTGCATTTTTTTTCCGGCATACAGGCATTGGGTCACATACTGGAAGACAAAAGGGGAGTGCACTCCATGTGCATTGGTGGATTTAAGCAGAAATTTCAGATGTGAAATAATCTTGCCTTCCATTTTATCCCTCTAAAATGGATGAAAGCTCGAACCAACGTTCTGTTTTCTCCTCGATGGTATCCGAAAGCTTCTTCAGTTCCATAGAAAGTTGGTTGATTTCTTCCCCATCCAGATTTGGATCGGCAAACTTATTCTGCAAGGCTACTTTTTGCTCTTCCAGTTTTTGGATGTCCTTTTCCAATTGTTTGTGTTCCTTCTGCTCCAGATAGGAAAGTTTGCCGCCGCTTTCCTTTTCCTTCCAATGGGTCTTCTCCGTTTTTTCAGGAATCTCCTTGTTTTCCCGTTCCTCGATGAGCTTGCTGCTCTCGTAGACCCTGTAATCGGTATAGTTGCCGGGAAAATTTTCAATTTCCCCCTCGCCCCTGAACACAAACAAATGGTCCACGATCTTGTCCATGAAATAGCGGTCATGCGACACCACGATCAAGCATCCCGGAAAATCCAACAGAAAACTTTCCAGGACATTCAGGGTCACAATATCAAGGTCGTTGGTGGGCTCATCCAGGATCAAGAAATTAGGGTTTTGGATAAGTACCGTGCACAAATACAAGCGTTTGCGTTCCCCGCCACTGAGTTTGTCCACAAAATCGTACTGCTTTTTTCGGTCAAAGAGAAAACGTTCCAACAACTGCTGTGCGGAAATCTGTTTCCCTTTTTTCAATGGAATGTAGTCTCCGAACTCGCGGATGACATCGATGACCTTTTGCCCTTCCTTATCCGGAATGCCCTTTTGGGTATAGTAGCCAAACTTGATGGTGTCTCCAACCACCACCTTACCACCATCCACATCTTCTTTTTGGGTGATGATGTTCAAGAAGGTGGATTTTCCGGTTCCGTTCTTCCCAATGATCCCGATCCGTTCACCTTTGGTGAAGTTGTAATCGAACTTGTTCAAAATGGTCTTGCCCCCATAGGATTTGGAAATGTTATGGAGCTCCAAGATTTTGCTGCCCAAGCGCTCCATATTGAGTTCCAGTTCCACTTCATGGTCTTTTCTCCGTTGGTTTGCCCGCTGTTTGATCTCATTGAAATCGTCTATCCGTGATTTGGATTTGGTGGTACGTGCCTTGGGCTGTCGGCGCATCCATTCCAGCTCCTTTTTGTAGAGCAACTTGGATTTATGTTGTTCCACGGCCTCGCGTTCCATCCGGCCTTCCTTTTCGCTCAGATAATAGGAGTAGTTGCCTTTGTAGGTATATAACTGATTGTTGTCCAGTTCAATGATCTCGTTGCAGACACGGTCCAGGAAATACCGGTCGTGGGTGACCATGAACAGGGTCATGTTCTCTTTGGAAAAATAGGCCTCCAGCCATTCGATCATCTCCAGGTCCAAGTGGTTGGTCGGCTCATCCATAATAAGCAGTTCAGGCTTGTTCAGCAGGGCATTGGCCAGAGCCAGCCGTTTTCGCTGCCCGCCTGACAATGTGGCCACCTTGGCGTCGAGTTGGGTAAGCTGTAGTTTGAAGAGGATCTGTTTGTACTGAGTCTCAAAATCCCAGGCATTGTGCCGTTCCATGGCCTCGAAGGCCTTTTGGTAGCGTGTGCTGTCCTCAGGATTCTCCACGGCCTTTTCGTAGGCGGCGATGATCTTGAGGATTTCATTGTCCGTAGCAAAAATGGTCTCCTCAACGGTCAGGTTGGGATCCAAACGGGGCTCTTGTTCCAAAAAGGAGATCTTGATGTCCTTCCTGATGGTGACCTGTCCCGTTTCGGACGTGTCCTTGCCCGACATGATGTTGAGAATGGATGTTTTTCCGCTCCCGTTCTTGGCTATCAGTGCAATTTTTTGGTCTTTGTTGATGCCAAAGGAGATGTCGGAGAAGAGTACCAGTTCCCCATACGATTTTGATATGTTTTCTACCGTCAGTAAGTTCATGAATGCTGTTTATGGGCCAGGTTCAAAGTTTGGAATACCGGATGAGGTATACATACCGAATGGCCAGGGTCAAAAATAAGGGAATCAGCACAGGTGAAAAAGACTGCACCTGGATTATCCAAAGCAGCAGTACAATCCCGATGAGTCCCAAAGCGGACCAGAGGTATCTAGAGGACCATTTGGGCAATCTATCTTGAAAAGCAAAAATAAAGGCGACCACCACATTCAGCGGAAAAGCCCAAAGCACGTTGAAGTTGTTTGGGGTTGAAGTGTGGTCCGTCGCAAACCAAAGGAGCAACAGGAAGGTGCCCACCAAGCCCGTCAGGAACATCAGTGAAAAATCCAACCAACGGCTTCTGGTCTTGTGGGTATGATCAAAATAGGTGATGGCGCAGGTAAAGGCCAACAATAAAATGAACCAAAACAAAGGGGACAATGGGAAAAAACGTTGTTGGGTGTGTTCGTTGTAGTCCAAAATGGTGCGTTCCCTTTTTAGGAGGGGCTTAGCGTTGAGACTTGTGTTCCGTATCTGTTCCATGGCATAGTAGGGGAGGAACATATGTTCCTGCACCGTGGCCTTTCTGTCCACATTGGCTCCAAAAGCGAGGTCAATGCCGAACATGGACCATGAATTGATGTCCACAAATTGCCTTACCAATTGTCTGAAAGTGTATTGTTTTTCCAAATGGGAACCTTCAAAAACAATAGCATCCCCAAATTGTTCTTTCAAGATGGTGCCTGTGATACTGGAACAATTGTTCAGCAAGGGATCGTAGAGATAATCCCTGTTTTGGGGCAGGTAGTTGTTTTCAAAAAAGACGAGCAATTGGTTCCGCTGTTCCAAACTAAGGTCAAAAATTTGCTCCTTTACCCATCTTTTCTCCAGTTCATATTCATACAAAAATGCATCAAAACTGCGACGGGAAAGGGAATAGATCATTCTTCCCTTTGCGAAATTCAGATAGAAATTGGGCTGGTCAAAATCGAAAGTACCATAATTATACACCACATCGATGCCCAAAACAGGATCTTGTACCCGAAAGGCACTGTGGCCAAAGGCATAGTATAGCTCATCACCCGCTGCGCAGGTGAGCAGGCTAACCTGTGATCGTTCGGTGAGTTCTGGTGCTTGGGAAAACAGCACTTTTCCGATCAACAGCAAAAGAAATGAAAAAAAGTACTTTGGTCTCATCCTGAAATTCATCTCGGCAAATATCAGAATAAATACGATATGACTGGACAGAGGAAGACATTGAAGGCAGGTACTATTGAAATAAGTTTGAGTCAACAACCGAATAACCAGGTCCGAAGTCAGAAGTCGGAAGTCCAAAAAACTTGAAACCTGAAACTTCAAATCAAATAATCCAATAACCGAAAAACGACTTCTTTGCCTTATTTTTACGAAAATCTGACCCTGTATGAAGTCGTATATCCCCAATTTTTTGACCTTGTTGAATGTGTTGAGTGGTTGTATTGCCACAGTTTTTGCGGTGCTCAACCAACTGGAATGGGCGGCCCTCTTTGTTTTTATTGGGATATTTTTCGACTTTTTTGACGGCTTGGCGGCTCGTGTGTTGAAGGTGCAGAGCGAAGTTGGCGTGCAGTTGGATTCCTTGGCTGATGTGATCACCAGTGGTCTGGTCCCTGGGGTGGTCATGTTCCAATTGTTGAACATGGCAGAAAGGGGAGGTTGGAATTTGGGAATTTTTGGACATGGTACCGAAATGACCGTGCTGCCTTTTTTCGGGTTTGTGATCACTTTGGCGTCTGCCTATCGGTTGGCGAAGTTCAATGTGGACGAGAACCAAGTTTCTTCCTTTGTGGGGCTGCCCACACCTGCCAATGCGCTGCTGATTTTGTCGCTTCCCTTGATCCTTTTGTACCATAACAATGAATTGCTGAATGGGATCATCCTAAACCCATGGTTTTTGGTCGGATTAACGATTTTAAGTGCCTATTTGCTGAACTCATCCATTACACTTTTCGCTCTGAAGTTCAAAAATTGGAGTTTTAAGGACAATGGCGTACGCTATCTGTTTTTAATCGGGAGTTTGATTATGTTGTTGACCTTGAAGTTTTTGGCCATACCCTTGATCATCCTGTTCTATATTTTGGCTTCTTTGCTGGTGCCTGCAGAAAAATAAAAGAGTCTAAAAGTCCAGCTTCTTCTTGCGGAGCTCGAAGTTCTGCCCCAAATATACTTTTCGGACCATTTCGTCCACGGCCAATTCTTCGGGAACACCTGCTTTGAGGATTCCCCCTTCGAACATGAGGTAGGAACGCTCGGTGATGGCCAAGGTTTCCTGAACGTTGTGGTCGGTGATCAGGATGCCGATGTTCTTGTTCTTCAATTGGGCCACGATACGCTGGATATCCTCAACGGCTACTGGGTCCACCCCGGCAAATGGTTCATCCAGCAGGATGAACTTGGGGTCGGTGGCCAGTGCGCGGGCAATCTCTGTACGGCGGCGTTCGCCCCCTGAAAGTAGGTCACCCCTGTTTTTCCTGATATGCCCAAGACCAAATTCATCGATCAAGGATTCCATTTTCATGTGTTGCTCCTTCTTGCTCAAATTGGTGAGCTGCAACACGCTGAGAATGTTCTTTTCGATACTGAGCTTGCGGAACACAGAGGCCTCTTGGGCCAGATAGCCTATGCCGTTCTGGGCCCTTTTGTACATCGGGAAACTGGTGATGTCCATGTTTTCGAGGTAGATGTTGCCACCATTGGGCTTGATCAGCCCCACGATCATGTAGAAGGAAGTGGTCTTCCCAGCCCCGTTGGGTCCCAGCAGACCTACAATCTCTCCTTGGTTCACTTCCAAGGATATGCCCTTTACGACCTTTCGGCCCCGATAGGCCTTCATGATGTTTTCTGCGCGTAGCTTCATAGGAATGGGCCAAAACTAAACATATTCTTTTTCAGGGGGGCACTCTTTTGGATTTTTTTAAGCATCGTTCTCTTCCAACGCTTCCCAAAATTCGTAGGCACGGCGCAAGTGTGGCACAACGATGGTACCTCCCACCAAAGTGGCAATGCCCAGGGTCTCCATCACCTCTTCTTTGTTGGCACCGGCCTTTTTGGAGCTTTCCAAGTGATATTTCACGCAATCGTCACAACGGAGCACGGCCGAAGCCACCAGTCCCAACAGTTCCTTGGTCTTCACGTCCAGGGCACCAGCCATGTAAGCGTTGGTGTCCAGATTGAAGATACGTTTGATGAGCTTGTTGTTATCGGCAAGCAACTTTTCGTTCATTTGGGAACGATAGGCATTGAATTCCTCTACTTTATTTGGCATTTTTCTGTGCTTTTTCTTTTTTCTTCTCTCTTCTTACCACCCAAGCGGAAATATAAATGCTGATTTGGTACAAAATAAGTACTGGAATGGCCACGACTATTTGACTGGTAATATCGGGGGGTGTGATGATGGCTGACAGAATCAAAACAATCACCAAGGCAATCTTTCTGTACTTTTTCAAGAATTCTGGGGTTACCAATCCCACTTTGGTCAAGAAATAGATGACGATGGGAAGCTCGAACATGATCCCACAAGCAATGACCGATGCCCTAACCGTAGATACGTAGGAGGCAAGATCAATTTCGTTCAATACTTCTTTACTGACCTGATACGATCCCAAGAAGTTGATGGACAATGGGGCCACCACATAATATCCGAACAATACACCCAAAAAGAAAAGAGCGGAAGCCGTTAGTATGAATCCTCTGGAGTGCTTGCGTTCCTTTTCATATAGTCCAGGGCTAATGAATCGCCATAATTCGAACAAAATATAAGGGAAACCAATGATCACACCTGCCCAAATGGAGGTCCAAATGTGGGCCGAAAACTGGCCTGCCATCAATCTACTCTGAATGGTGAAAGGCAAAGATTCGCTACAAAACTCCGATGTTACCCCAAAATAAGTGGCAATTTGGCAAAAGAATTTATAAGTGGGAAAATCCATGTTCTTGGGTCCGAACAGGATAACATCAAAGATGAAGCCTTTGAACACAAATGCCACACAGGCGATCATGACCACGGCAAGGGTTGAGCGTACGAGATGCCAGCGCAATTCTTCCAAATGGTCCAAAAAGGACATTTCATCCGGATTTTTCTTTTGTTTTTTTGCCATTATAGGATTCCCTCGTTTATAAGGTTATGGATATGGACCACGCCGGCATAGCTGTCTCCATCAAAGGCCAGCAATTGTGATATGCCCTTTTCCTGGAGCACTTTCAGGGCATTTACTGCCAAGGTGTCCACTTTGATAGCTTTTGGATCGTAGGTCATGATGTCCCTGGCCGTGAGTCCGCTGATATTGTCATGTTTGCTGAGCATTCTTCGGATATCCCCATCGGTCACAATGCCCACTACTTTGCCATTTTCGGTCACTGCGGTCACACCGAGCATCTTTTTGGAAATTTCCACGATCACTTCCTTTACGCTCGAGTTGGCATCAACCTCAGGCTTTTGATTCTGCACCACAATGTCCGCCACACGTAAATACAGTTTTTTGCCCAATGAGCCGCCTGGATGGTATTTTGCAAAGTCGGCGCTGCTGAAACCCCTGAGCTCCAAAAGGCAGATGGCCAGTGCATCGCCCATGGCCATTTGTGCCGATGTGCTTGTGGTTGGGGCCAGATTGTTGGGGCAGGCTTCCTTTTCCACATAGGTGCCGAGCACAAAATCTGCTTGTTTGGCCAAAAAAGAATCCATATTGCCCGTAATGCCTATGAGTTTGTTCCCCCCGCTTTTGATAAGGGGGAGCAAAGCTTTGATTTCGGTGGTGTTGCCACTTTTGGAAAGGCAGATGACAATGTCGTCCTTCTGGATGGTGCCAAGATCTCCATGGATGGCATCGGCGGCATGCATGAAAATGGCCGGTGTTCCGGTGGAGTTGAGCGTGGCCACGATCTTGGAGGCCACAATGGCACTCTTCCCGACTCCAGACACCACGACCCTTCCCTGGGATTCCAATATATATTGGACGGCATGGGCAAACTGGTCGTCAAGCTGACCGATCAAATCCCCAATGGCCTTGCTCTCTATTTCAAGTGTTCGTTTTGCAATGGACAAAATGGACTGTGTGTCGCTCAAGGTAATTAACGGATTATCTGATTGCATTCCTAAAAGAATGTCTTATATTTAAGATTACAAAACTAATCAAACTATCTTTTACAGACTATAATGGAAGATAGAATACTTCGTACTTTTGATGGACATTAAAAAATAAAGATTCAACGGCCCCTCAGGTTGCTTGTCATAAAATAGAAAAATGCGGAAATGAGCCTAATGAACACCGATTTGCATTCCTCTCTCAAAAAATATTTTGGTTTTTCTAAATTCAAAGGTCTTCAGGAAAATGTGATCCAGAACATCATGGAGGGCAAGGATACCTTCGTGATCATGCCCACGGGTGGGGGAAAATCCCTTTGCTACCAATTGCCGGCCATCATGAAGGAGGGAACGGCCATCGTGGTATCGCCCTTGATCGCCCTGATGAAGAACCAAGTGGACGCCATAAGGGGCATATCCGAACAGAACGGTATAGCCCATGTGTTGAATTCCTCGCTCACAAAGTCAGAAGTGAAACAGGTAAAGGAGGATATTGCCAATGGGACCACCAAACTTTTATATGTGGCCCCGGAATCTTTGACCAAAGAGGAGAACGTGGAGTTCTTGCGAAAGGTGTCACTTTCCTTTGTGGCGGTGGACGAGGCGCATTGCATCTCGGAATGGGGGCATGATTTTAGACCCGAATATCGCAACCTGAAGGGAATCATCAATCGCTTGGGGGACGACATCCCCATTATCGGGCTTACCGCCACGGCAACCCCAAAAGTGCAGGAAGATATCATCAAGAATTTAGGTATGACGGGAGCCAAGGTGTTCAAGGCCTCGTTCAATAGACCCAATTTGTTTTATGAGGTACGCCCAAAGACCCCGAATGTGGATGCGGACATCATTCGCTTTGTGAAGCAAAACCAAGGCAAATCGGGCATTATTTATTGTTTGAGCAGAAAACGTGTTGAGGAACTGGCCCAGGTACTCCAAGTGAACGGAATAAGTGCAGTGCCCTACCATGCCGGGTTTGATGCCAAGACCCGCTCCAAATACCAAGACATGTTCTTGATGGAAGAAGTGGATGTGGTGGTGGCCACCATTGCCTTCGGGATGGGGATAGACAAACCCGATGTGCGGTTCGTAATCCATCATGATATCCCGAAGAGCATTGAAAGCTACTATCAGGAAACGGGCCGTGCCGGAAGGGACGGGGGAGAAGGACATTGCCTGGCGTTCTACGCATACAAGGATGTGGAAAAACTCGAAAAGTTCATGTCCGGGAAGCCTGTGGCCGAACAGGAGATAGGCAGTGCCCTGCTCCAAGAAATCGTGGCCTATGCCGAGACTTCCATGTCGCGCCGGAAATTCATCCTCCACTATTTTGGGGAGGAGTTCGATGAGGTAGATGGAGAGGGGGCCGATATGGACGACAATGCCAGAAACCCGAAACCCAAAGAGGAAGCCATGAACGAAGTGGTAAAGCTATTGAGCGTGGTGAGGGATACCAATGAAAAGTTCAAATCCAAGGAAATTGTCAGGATATTGGTGGGCAAGGTCAACGCCATGATATCTTCCCACAAAACCGATGAAAAGCCGTTTTTTGGTATTGGTTCGGAAAAGGACAAGGCCTATTGGATGGCCCTTACGCGTCAGGTGCTTGTGGCCGGATTGCTCAAAAAAGAGATAGAACGATATGGTATCCTGCACCTGACCGATGCAGGGAGGGAATTTCTCGCAAAGCCTGAATCTTTTTTGATGACCAAGGACCATACCTATACAGAGGAAAGTATGGAGGCTGCGGCCACGGCCACAAAATCTGTGGGAGCCGTAGCAGATGACAACTTGTTGAAAATACTAAAGGACCTTCGGAAAAAGGAGGCCCAAAAACGGGGAGTACCTCCTTTTGTGGTGTTTCAGGATCCCTCATTGGAAGATATGTCCCTCAAATATCCCATCACCATGGACGAGCTTCTCAACATCCAAGGGGTGGGCGAAGGAAAGGCCAAAAAGTATGGTCAACCCTTTTTGGACCTGATCAACAAATACGTTGAGGAAAATGATATTGTGAGGCCCGATGACCTTGTGGTAAAAAGTACAGGTGCCAATTCAGGATTGAAACTGTACGTTATTCAAAGCATTGACAGAAAATTGCCGCTGGATGATATCGCCTCTGCGAAAGGTCTGGAACTTCCCGAACTGATCAAGGAAATGGAGCAAATCGTGTTCAGCGGGACCAAATTGAACATTGGGTACTGGATAGATGAAATACTGGATGAGGACCAGCAGGAAGAGATCCATGAGTATTTCCTTGAAGCCGATACCGATTCCATCTCGCAGGCCATCGAGGAGTTCGATGGCAGTTACGAAGATGAGGAACTTCGGCTCTACCGATTGAAATTTATAAGTGAAGTGGCGAATTAATATCCGCCACCCCAATCACTTCCATTTGCGGTGATCATCGCTATGATGAATCCGAAGTACAGGATGAACAGCACCAAGTAGATCAAGGATAATGCCAACCCGATGTAAGCCAGTATCTTACCGGTCTTTACATTGCTGTAATCCGTGTAGCTTTCAGGACTTTGTTGGTACAGTTGATTGGCAGTTTTGGCCTTGACCAATGCGATGATGCTGAAAATGGCCCCAAAGGGACCACAGCAGAACAGCGTACCGACGATGGAGAGTATCCCCATCGTCAACACGGTGCTTGCCCCGGGTAAGGGTTGTAGGCTCATATATAATTATTGGTATTGTTCCAAGATTTCTTGCATTCTTTCTGGGTCTTGCAATGTTTCCCATCCAAAGAAGGAAATGGCCCAGATAAAATAGGCGAGGGCCAATATGTTGAGTATAATTCCAATAATGGCCAGTATTCTACCTGTTTTCACATTCTGTATCCCGTCATACATTTCCGGGTTTTCAGCATATAGCTTCATTGCCTTATTGGCCAAGACAAGGGCTATTATCGCGAAAATCAGACCGATGACACCATAGCAGCAGCAAGTTACTATCGATATGATGCCAAATACAAGGATCAGCGTTGCATTTGGTAATTTTTGTTGTTCCATAATGTTGGGTTTTTAATTAAATAGTTTATTCATTTTGATGATATAACTCACAATGATCACTCCCGCAACCGTAAGCATCAGTGCCAATCGGATCTGATGGGAGAATTTGAATTTCACAAACAGGTTGGAAACCAGAAAAAGCAGTAGCAGGATAATGGGATAAATGGCCGGATACATTTTGAACGCGGCCGCAAACTCTCCGTGCAACAATAAATCGACAGAACGCTGCATGCCACAACCGGGACAGTCCACCCCTAACAACTTTTTGTTGAGGCAGGGAAGCATATAGTCCTTCAGGCTAAGGGAAAATATGGTCGGTTGTAGGTACATCATAACTGTGACAGCCGAAAAATACTATTATTTTTGCTTATGGGATTCATCTTTCCCATCATTTTTTTAACAGATAATTAAGTATGGACGTTTTTAAGGTTGGGGACAAGGTAGAGGTGCTGGACGAGGCCATTTCAGGAACTGTGCAGAAAGTGGACGGGGATAGGGTGATCCTCATTACCGATGAGGGTTTCCCTATGCAATATGCAGCAAAAGATCTGGTGAAAACAGGCAAGAACATTTCTGTTTCCAATTTTGAGGTGAACCAGGTAAAGAAGGAAAAGGAACTCCCGAAGCGGGGAAGGACCACGGGCCAAAAGCCTAAGGAGCGCCATGCCCCTAAAATGGAGGTGGACCTCCATATCCATCAATTGGTGGAATCCACGAAAGGACTTGGCAATTTTGACATGCTCAATATCCAATTGGAAACGGCTAAACGGCAACTGGAATTTGCCATGCAAAGACGTATCCAAAAAGTGGTGTTCATCCACGGCGTAGGGGAGGGAATCTTAAAGGAAGAATTGCATTGGCTCTTCAGAAAATATGAAAATGTGAAGTATTACGATGCCGATTACCAAAAATATGGGCTGGGCGCAACAGAGGTTTATATTTTCCAGAACCCTTAGTTGGTCGGGATGGCGGTGCTGACCTCGCCAAATTCATTGATGCTAAGGTTGGTGATGCGCTCCCCATTGCCCGTCACAAAAGAAATGCCGCTCAAACTTATGGTATGGACAAAATTGGTGCTGTCCGCATCCATAATGGTCTCAATGAAGACCGATCCGTCCTTGGCCTCCACTTCGTCAACCACAACAGGGTCTGTCGTGGGGATGTCGTCGCAGAAATAGTTTTTGTCCACATCATCCGAAAAAATCCGATATGTGATCTGTGATTGCGTGGGCACGGTACTTTCCGTCACAATGGTATCTCCTATCACGCCCCTGTTCAGAACACCGCTCTGGAGCTCCAATATCAATGCCTCATTTTCATTGATTTTGAAGAGTATATTTTTAGTAGTGGTTTGTGGGGTGGTGCAGAATTGTGGGGCGACACTGTCAAAATCAATGGTCTCTATCTGAAGGTCGCCATCACTGCAGGAAAAAAACATCCCGATGCAGAGTATCAAAAAGAAAAGTTTTCTCATGCACCAAATTTAAAGCAATTCCATTTTAATACCCCAATCCTTCCCATCACTTTAAAAGAAATTAACTTTATTTCCCGTATTTTTGCCCCTCTAAAATCACAACTGGACCATGCAAAAAGTGTATCTGGACAATGCGGCCACAACGCAGGTAAGGGATGAGGTAATCGCAAGAATGCAAGAGGCCTTGGCCGTGCATTACGGCAACCCGTCATCGACCCATAGCTTTGGACGGTCGGCAAAGACCATGGTGGAACAGGCCAGAAAGACCATTGCCAAGACCTTGAACGCCCAGGCTTCGGAAATCATCTTCACTTCGGGAGGAACTGAGGCGGACAATATGATCTTACGCTGTGCCGTCAGGGATTTGGGGGTGAAGACCATCATCACTTCCAAAATAGAACACCATGCCGTGCTGCACACTGTGGAAGAGCTGGAAAAAGAATATGGTATTGCGGTCTGGTACGTGGGCCTGGACGAGATGGGCAATCCAAAAATGGACCATTTGGAGCAACTTCTTCAAAAAGACAGTTCCAAAAAATTGGTCAGCTTGATGCATGTGAACAACGAGATTGGAAACATCATTGATATTGAGGCTATCGGAAAGCTGTGCAAGGCGAACGGGGCCCTTTTCCATTCCGATACCGTGCAGTCCATTGGTCACTATCCATGGGATGTGCAATCCGTTCCTGTCGATTTTATGACGGCTGCCGCACACAAGTTCCATGGTCCCAAGGGTATTGGTTTTGCCTTTATCCGAAAAAATTCAGGGTTGAAGCCACTGATCGTGGGTGGTGCCCAGGAAAGAGGGTTCAGGGCCGGTACCGAGCCTTTCCATAATATCGTGGGGCTGGAGGAGGCCTTCGTGAGGGCCTACGAGCATTTGGAAGAAGAGACCCAAGCGGTAAAAGAACTCAAAAGATACTTTGTTGAAAAAGTGAAGGAAGAAATTCCCGAAGCAGCTTTCAATGGACTTTCAGGGGATATGGACAAGAGCACATACACCCTTGCGAATGTGCGTTTGCCCTTGGATAAACAAAAAGGATTGATGCTCCTGTTCCATTTGGACATGAAGGGAATTGCCTGTTCCAAAGGAAGTGCATGCCAATCGGGAAGCGATAAAGGTTCGCATGTGCTCACGGAAATCCTATCTGACGAGGAACTGGAAAAACCATCACTGCGTTTTTCCTTCTCTATGTACAATACCAAAGAGGAACTGGACTACACGGTTGGGGTGCTCAAGGAGTTTGTACAGGGGTGATTCAATCCCTGTCCCTTTTCTTTTCCTTGTCGTAGGGAAACTTTCGGGAGGCCGTTTTCATCATCTTGTCGATGAGTTCCGTGGTGTTCTTCCCTGTTTTTTTGGTAATCTCGTTTTCGTATTTCCAGAGCAGTTTTCCCGTTTCCCCATCACTTATTTTTACCCCGATCCTGCCATAGTTGGCGTCCCCGCTGAAATAGTCCAAGAGACTAAAATCGGTTGGCACCCCTTCGGAAAGTAGGATGTTGAGATTGAGGTTGCCGCTGATGATGCCGTCCACTTTCAAAATGTCGCAGAGCTCCTGGGTGGTGAAGGTGTCAATGTTGTTGTACCCAATGCCGTTCTGCGCCAAAATGGCGTTCGTGTTGCGTATGTTCTGGAAATCCACATTGAACTTTTTCCGTTTTTTCCGTTTGGCAAAATACGTTTCAAGGGCATTCTGCACCGCATAGCCCTCTTTTTCCGACAAAACTTCCAATTCATCCCTGTCCACCGTCTTTTTTAGCTCCAAATGGGCAATGAAGGGGACAATGGCCAACATTTCATGGTCTTCGCTCAGTTCATCGAACCGGGTGTTCTCATAAATGTTCTTTTGTGCCGATGCAAAGGCTGCTGTGAACAGAACAAAAATGAAGACGATTTTTCTCATGATCATATCTTTTATCGGGAACAGGTACTTGATCTTCACGGACGTATCTGCCAAAAACGTTATGGCCAACCCTGTTGTGGGGAAGTATTCCTATGAAAATCGTCTGGCTGGCTATTTTCCGCTGCCAAAAATAAGGCTATTTCCTGAAAAAAGTGGCATTATAGGTGTTTGAATTGCCCACGTTGTCCGTCACAGTGACCTTGAGTTCACATTCCGAGGCATTCAGGATCTTGTCATCAAAATTATAGGTGATGGTATTGGTCTTTGGCTCGTACTCCATCAAGATCCATTCTCCGTTCAGAGTGGCCGAATAGGTGTCAATTCCGCTCAGGTCGTCGGTAATGGTAAGGCTCAGGTAACTGTAATTGCTCAACCATTGTCTTTCCTTGAAATTCTTTGGAGAAATGGAGGGGGCAATACTGTCCTTGGCCAAGGTGTAGGTGCCCAAGGTGCGTGTCCGTGTGGTGAACGAACCGTCTCTTTTGTAGGTTTTGGAATAAGAAGGGTGGCCGTCTTCATCTAGATGGGCTATGAACAATTGGTCACGGTCCGAAAGGGGGTGTTTGGAAGGATCGAAGCTGATGGTGAAGTTTCGGTGGGCCGCCACACTGTTGTCGTGGATGGCCACGGTATCATTCCCTTTTTTCAGGTCGATATAAAAATCATCATAAAAGGTGTTGGCAGGGAAATAGACCTTTGCCGCACCAAGGTCAAAGTTGTTCGGTTTGTCCGCAAGGATGAAATCGGAGGAAGATTTATCGTCTTTGAGCTTTTTTGCGGGCTCCTTTTTGCCTTCAACAGGGATAATGAGTTTAGTGGTGTTGCCGGCAAAATCGGATATAAGAAGCTCCACATTGTACGACATGCCTTCCTCCAGGTCAATTTTTCCATCATTGTAAAGGTTCTTGTAAATGGTCAGATGGTTGTATGGCTCCTTGAAGCATTTTTGGATACGCTGCCTGAATTTGTAGAAGTGGGCATAATCGATCAAGGTGTTGATGTACCGAGTCTCCCCAAAGGAAAATGTTTCAAAGTCAAATTCGGAGTATGTCCTACCGTTCACGGTTTGCTGTATCGAATAGACCCCGTTTTGGTTGGCGGCCATGTCCTGTCGGTCAAATGTGTTGATTCCAAAACCGATGGAACCCGAAGCGGTGACCTTGTCCGCTAAAAAGGAACCATCCGCTTGTTTCGTATAGTTGATCTGTATCTTCTCTTCACTTTGGTTGATCACCGCATCCTTGGACAAAGGGTAGGCATAGAGGCCCAAAAGGGTGGGGTCGGTGGCATCCCTTATCTCATAGCCATACAGTAGGGGGTTGGTGGGCTTTTCGTTGACACTGCTCCGTATTTCAAAATGTAAGTGTGGTCCAGATGAGCCACCAGTGTTTCCTGAAAAGGCCAGGGTGGTACCTTGGGTCACCTTTAATTCCCCATAATCAGGAAAAATCTCGACCTCATACGACTGCTTGGCATACTGTACCTTCTTTACATACTCCTCTATCTCAGGCCCAAACTTTTTCAGGTGCCCATATACGGAAGTGTATCCGTTGGGATGGGCCACATAGAGTGCCTTTCCATAGCCCCAATGTGAGACCACTATCCGGGTTACCGTGCCATCCCCTATGGCAAGAACGGGCAGGCCCTCCCGTTGTTGGGTCTTTATGTCGATACCGGAATGGAAATGGTTGGAACGCAGCTCCCCAAATGTTCCGGCAAGCACCAAAGGAATCTCCAAAGGGGATTGGAAAACATCCTTGGGGTATTTTTCTTGGGCATGGAGGATAGGGGCAATTAAAAAAAGGAGGGCAAAAAAAGAGAGGCGCATAAGGTTTTTTATAAGTACATACGAAAGTAACCAATGTTTTGTTTTATGGAAAACCATTTTAGGTGTCCATCCGCTCCAGAACCATGCCAAAGAATAAATACCGAAAAGTATTGTGAAGTTATCCGAGGATCGTTAACTTTGTGTGATACGCATTGTTGTTTGCATCTATGAGCGAACTGGTTGAGATTGTGGATTCTTTGGAGAACAAGGTGAGCAAACTGCTGCACAAAATGGAACTGTTGCACCAGATGAACTCCAAGTTGAAAGAAGAATTGGAACTTGCAAAAGAGGAAAGCAAGCTCAAAGAAGACGCTTTGGCAGAATGGGAAGAGAAATATAATTCCCTCAAAATGGCGAACACGATGCTGGGTAGTAATACTAGCAAAACAGAAGCTAAGCTCAAGATAAATACATTGATCCGCGAATTGGATGTTTGCATCGCCAAGCTCTCGGATTGATCTGTAACCAAACCATGGAAGAGAAGCTCAAAATAAAGCTTTCCATTGCTGACCGGGTATATCCATTGACGATAGACCCCAAGCAGGAGGAAGGACTACGAAAAGCGGCCAAGAACATTGAAACCCTGGCCAAAAAGTTTGAGCAGAACTATGCGGTTCGGGACAAGCAGGATGTTCTGGCGATGTGCGCCTTACAATTTGCTTCAAAAATTGAGCAAGGTGGAATAGACCGTTCGGAAAATGCAGAGGCCGCCATGCAGCGCCTCAAGGCCCTGGACGAACTGGTACATTCCAAGCTGGGGGAATAAGTTCTTTTAAATAAAATTATTGTTACTGCCCACATTGGTAATACATTTTTGACAAGCTCAACACTATTATAATTAAAAAGGGTGAGTTTAGGTTGTAAAAGCATGCCCTGTCCAAGGGATCCTTGATCAGCCTGTTAGCCCTAAACCTGTAATTAGGAGTTTGTACAAAACTTCGGCCAATGTGGGCTTTTTTTTAACCAAACATAATCAAACATGGATAATATCATAGTGATTGTTGTAGCAGCTGTTGTAGGGCTGGGCATTGGATTCGCCATAGCCAAGATGATGGAGAAGGGCAAGGCATCCAAGACCATTGCCAATGCGAAGAGGGAGGCATCGAATATCGTAAAAGAAGCCAACAAGGAAGGGGAGAACATAAAAAAGGACAAGATATTCCAGGCCAAGGAGAAGTTTTTGGAATTGAAGGCAGAGCATGAAAAGGTCATCATCAGCAAGGACAAAAAGATCGCGGAGGCCGAAAAACGCATCAGGGACAAAGAATCCCAAGTGAGCAGCGAGCTGGCCAAGAACAAAAAATTGAGCGATCAGCTACAGGAGCAGATCAAAGAAATCAATTATAAGGGGGAGATACTGGAAAAGAAACAGTCCGAAGTGGAAAAGCTCCACAAAAGCCAAGTGCAGCAATTGGAAGTGATTTCCGGGCTGTCGGCAGAAGATGCCAAGAGCCAATTGTTGGAATCCCTGAAAGAAACGGCCAAATCGGATGCAATGGCCTATCTGCAGAGCACTTTGGAAGAAGCCAAACTTACCGCACAGCAAGAAGCCAGAAAAATAGTCATCAACACCATACAGCGTATCGGAACCGAAGAAGCGGTGGAAAACTGCGTGTCCGTGTTCAATTTGGAGTCGGACGACGTCAAAGGGCGTATCATCGGTAGGGAAGGAAGAAACATTCGGGCCATTGAAGCTGCCACTGGCGTCGAAATCATCGTGGACGATACCCCAGAAGCCATCATCCTGTCCTGTTTTGATTCCGTGAGAAGGGAAGTTGCCCGACTTTCGTTGCACAGATTGGTGACCGATGGACGAATCCACCCTGCCCGTATCGAGGAAGTGGTAAAGAAGACCGAAAAGCAGATCAACGAAGAGATTGCCGAAATCGGTAAGCGCACCGTGATTGATTTGGGCATCCATGGACTACATCCGGAATTGATAAAGGCCGTAGGGCGAATGAAATACCGTTCTTCCTATGGGCAGAACCTGTTGCAGCACTCAAGGGAAGTGGCCAAACTCTGCGGGGTAATGGCTGCCGAACTCGGACTCAATTCCAAGTTGGCCAAAAGGGCCGGACTTCTGCACGATATTGGTAAAGTGCCCATGGCCGAAGTGGAAGTGGAAACCCCCCACGCCATTTTGGGGATGCAGTGGGCCCAAAAATATGGGGAGAAAGCCGAGGTATGCAATGCCATCGGTGCCCACCACGATGAAATTGAGATGACCACTTTGATCTCGCCCATCGTACAAGTTTGTGATGCCATCAGCGGTGCACGTCCTGGAGCTAGAAGACAGGTGTTGGACTCTTATATACAACGTTTGAAAGACCTGGAGGACATCGCTTTTGGTTTCAACGGAGTACAGAAAGCTTATGCCATCCAGGCCGGAAGGGAGCTTCGGGTCATTGTGGAAAGTGAAAAGGTAAGCGACGACAAGGCCGCTGAATTATCCTTTGAGATTTCCCAGAAAATACAGACCGACATGACCTATCCGGGCCAAGTCAAGGTGACCGTGATCCGTGAGACACGCTCTGTGAACGTGGCGAAATAAGCTATTCTAGGATATTTTTAATCCCTGGAATTTTTGAATATCCAGTCCAAAGGAATGCCTTCATAACTGGAGCTGGAAGTATTATAGGAATAGATGGTTCTTTTGGACATTACCACGAACCACTTTCCGTTGCCATATGCAATGGTTGTGAGATCGTAACCCTCCTCTGATTTTTCTTTGATATATGTTATAGGATATTCAGCCAATATGTTCCAGCTTTGGAGTCCCAACTGGGAGTCTGTGCTCATGGTCACTGCCCAAAGTCCGTTGCCATAATTGGCCGAAGTGATGGAATAACCTTCGTTCCAACTCTGCTCGATCCATTCTCTGGGAATCTCTGAATTATAGGTTTTCCATCGCTGTTCACCATACCCTGTATTTTGGTTCATGACCACGATCCATTGCCCGTTGCCATACGCAATGGATGTAATTCGGTAGCCATTGTTCCATCTTTCTGTGATCCAATCTTTGGGGAAAGTTTCAGACAATTTCCATGATTGCATCCCCCAACTGGAGGTCTTGCTCATGACCAAAAAATAAGCGCCACTTTTGTCGTTACATTCCACGGAGGTGATGGTGTATCCCAAATCCCAATGGGTTTTGATCCAATCGGAAGGGAAAATTTCCGAATGGTATATTTTTTGTTTTTCATAGGAATTGCTTCCCATGTCGCTCATTACTACGGACCAGACTGATTCACCCTCTATTTCTCCATTTGCGAACGCTGTTATGGCATTGGTATAGATGGGAAGTTCCAGTTCCCCGAAATTGTTAAATAACAAGCCCTTATAGATGTCTTCGTCTTTGTCCATATAATCGTCCAGATAACCTTCACTGACCGATTTCGGATCTAAATTGATCCAGTAGAGTGTAGCCTTCATGTGTTGTGTGATGTCCCCGCCGGCAAAACCGTTATCATCTACGGTGTAGGCCTTGAAAGAGCCATCGCTCATCTTTTCTAAATAAAAATTGTCGGCACTGTAGCTGGAGTTTTCGGTATCTCTCACCATAAAGGCGTTTTCACCATCCAAATAATATTTCTTGGTGCCATCGGCCTTGGTAAACTCTTTATAGCTGCCTAAGTAATGGGCCACCTTGTCGCTGCCATTGGCAAAGTATTTTATCCGGATCATGGCTTCGTTATCGCTAAAAAAGAACACAAACCCAGTGTACTTCACGTTGTTACTGATCCAACTGGTTTCGTAATATGGGGATTGTGAAAATGCTTGGATGCCCAACAGAAGGTAAAGGGTCAGTAAAATTGATTTTTTGGTCATTGGTAAAAGAGGTGTTGGTTGGTAATTGGTTTGATTTTCCTGCGAAATTTCCTTTTTATTCCCAAATCTTCAAAAGAAATGCGGTGTACGGTCCAAAAAAGATAACCAATGTTTGATTTTTGGATGTCAACATGGTTGGAGGGCTGACAATTATCATACTTACCCCAGAGTGATCACAGTAGCTTTATATAAGGAACAATAAACTTTTGGAATGATGAAAAAAGGTGTGCCTGTTTCTGAGATCATGACCAAAAAATTGGTCACATTGGGACCAAAAGATGACTTGGTCACAGATGAAAGACTTTTCAAGAAGCATCATATCAGACATATTCCAGTGGTAAAGGGAGATGCTATCATTGGAATGTTGAGCTACACGGACCTGCTCCGCATCAGTTTTGCGGATGCCATAGACGAGCATGAAGAGTATGTGGACACTATAGTCTATGATATGTTGACCATCCCCCAAGTGATGGTTCACGATGTGGTTACCGTTAGCTCCAAGGCCACGATCAGGGATGTGGCCCGGTTTTTATCACAAAAGGAATTCCACGCCCTTCCTGTAGTGGATGATGGAAAGCTGGTGGGCATTGTCACCACTACCGATTTGATAAGGTATCTGTTGGAGCAATATTGAATTGGACTGGTGCCAAAAACAATCGCCCCAATTTTGGGGCGATCTTGTTATTCTTCTTCGTTGCTGTTCTCTTCCTCTTCGGCCTCCCTGTTGAGCCTGTTCTCCAGAATGTTCAGCTTTTTGAGCTTTTCTTTCCAGGTCTGTAGGGCTTCTTTCTGTTTGTCTATGTTTTTGATGACTTCCTGTACCAATGGATTGTCCTCGGAATCATTGGAGAAGAACTGTAGGTTGTTCTCCAACTGGCGTATCTCTGACTTGCTCTCGTCTATTTTTCTTCGAATGAACACCCGTTCATTGCCTATGGCACGATCGTCCTCCGTTTTGGCCAGTTCCTGTACCTTGTTCCCATATTTGATGAGTTCGGACTCTTGCCTGCTCACCCCTAACTTTTTCAGAAGGGCGTCCACAATCTTGTTGAACTTCCCGTTGATGTGTTTCTTGTTGTAGGGAATCCGTCCGTATTGTTTCCACTCGGCAAGGAACTCCTTGATCTCGGCCAGGTCCTTCTTTTTGTCCCCACTGAGTTGAAACTCCTTCAATCGTTCCAGACAGGCATTTTTCTTCTCATAATTTTCATATTCGTCTTTCTGTGCCTCGTTCTTTTCGGAGTGCAGACGGTCAAAATAGTGATTGCAAGCATCCTTGAACTCTTTCCATATCTTGTCCGAATACCTTCTGGGAACATGGCCGATTTTCTTCCATTCACTTTGGATGCGCTTCATTTCGGGGGTGACTTCATCCCAATCGTCCCGATCTTTTAAAGAAAGAGCCAGGTCCAAAAGGGCCTGCTTCTTATCGAGATTGTGCTGTTGCTCCTTTTTCTGGTTCTTGTAAAAAGCGTTCTTGTTCCTATTGAATTTACGGACTACTTCCTTAAAGTGGCCCCAGGTCTCCTCGTTTACCCTTTGGGGCACTTTCCCGGCCTTGAAAAAGGAATCCCTTAGCTTTTCAACTTCGCTGATTTGTTGCTGGAGGGCCCTGTGGCTATTGGCCACATTTCCAGATATTTGGGCAATGGAAGCTATGATCTCCTGTTTTTTCTCCAGATTTTTTTCATAGACTTTTTCCTGTTCTTGAAAATGCTCCTGCCGGCGTTGGTGCATGGCCTTGGTGGCATTGCTGAACCTTTCCCAGATTTCTTCCCTATTCTCCTTTGCCACGGGACCAATGTCCTCTTTCCAAATTTTATGAAGCGTCTGGAGTTCCCTAAAGGCCTTGTTCAGGTCGGGTTCATGGGCCAAGGCTTCGGCCCGCTCCGCCAATTTTTGTTTTTCCTCAAGATTGTGCTTGAAATCCAGGTCGCGCAGTTCCCGGTTCAGGTGCAGGAAATCGTAGAAGATCTCCATGTGGTGATGGTAGGTGCGCCAGACATCGTTATAGTTATTGCGGGGAATGGGACCTGCATTCTTCCAACTTTCCTGAAGGTTTTTGAAATTGTTGTAGGTGGTGTTGATGTCTTCCTCTACATCGATGAGCCCCTTGAGCTCTTCAATGATCTCCAACCGTTTTTGGAGATTGTTCTTCAGGTTCTGCTCCAGTTGTTTGTAGTACTGGTCCCGTTTTTCACGATAATCGGCATATACTTCATTGAACTGTCTTTTCGCGACGGAGTTGTACCTAAAATCAATTTCATTGCCTCCCTTGGACACGAACTCTTCTTTCTTGTGTTCCAAAAACTCCTGGAATTTTTGGTCAAACTCATATTTTATGGCACTGACATGCTTTCCAATGGCCTGTACCTTTTCGTTCCGCACCAGTTTTTGAAGCTCGCCCACCAAGTTTTCCATGGGCATGGAGTGGTAATCCAAGAAGGGGATGTAGTGTCGTTTTTCATTGTCGGTATCTTCTGCATCCTCCGCATTGGATTCGTCTATCTCATCCAGATGGTCATCGGGTTCGGAATCTTTGGTATGGTCCTCGTTGGGGACGTTGCTCTCCTCCTTAGGTTCTTCCTTGTTTTCAGATACGGTTTCCTCGGACACGTTCGGTTCAGAAATGGGGCTTTCTTCCAAAGATGCTTTGCTGTTGTCCGATGTTTGCTCTGTGCCACCTTCAGCTTGCTGAAGTTTGTGTTCGTTGTCCTGCATTGGTAAGTAGCTTTAGCTTTTGATTGATGATAATTATAGCCAATTTAACAACTTAATTGGCCATTAGCAAAAGTATTGATTCTTCTTTTGCCTTGGCAATAAGATGTTTGGATAGTTGAAAACGGGATGTGGAGAGGCTTTTTTAAGGTGTGTTCCAGATTTCCCAAGCCTTCTCGGCCTGCCATTGCAACATCCCGAGGCCATTCTGGATGGTTGCACCATGGGTTTCCCCCAGGGCAAGGAAAGTGGTTTTATCGGGGTTGTAGATCAGGTCGTACAACAAATGTTCCTTTCCAATGTGTTGATAGGGAAGGTCGGGTTTTTTTTCAATATCGGGGTGGGTGCCCAAGGGCGTACAGTTCACGATCAAGGTGTTTTCTTCCATTATGGCCTTGTCCAGTTCATCATAGGTGTAGTGTCCCGCTTTTTTGCTCCGCGAAACATAGGTGGTGCTTATGCCCATTTCTTCCAGTACAAAACGGACTGCTTTGGAAGCACCGCCCGTACCCAATATCAGGGCCTTTTTGTGATGCGGTCTTAGCAAAGGAGCAAGTGATTTTTCAAAGCCGTAGGCATCTGTGTTGAAGCCTTTCAGGCCATTTTCGGTGATCTTGATGGTGTTCACGGCACCGATTTTTTCCGCCTTTGCGTCCAATTGATCCAAATAGGCCAGTACCTCTTCCTTGTACGGAATGGTTACATTGAATCCCTTGATGTTGTCTTGTGAAAGCACGGTTTCCAGTTCGGAAATGTCCTGAAGGTCAAAGTTTTCATAACTGTGGTCGTCCATACCTAGATCCTTGAACTTTTGGGTGAAATAGCCCTTGGAAAAGGAATATGAGATATTCTTACCGAGAAGTCCGTACCTGTTTTTTTTCATTTCTGTTCTTTCCATACCAGTCCAATAGCAATAATACCAAAATCCCAAGGATTATAAAAAGCAGTGCCCACCAAGTTTCGGCCATTGCCATGTCGGGGAGGTAGCGTTTGTAGTTGAGTACTATTTTGTCCCCATTGGAATCCAGCAAGGGGTTCCCTTCAGGACTGAGTTTGAACATGGTCCTTTTCCATGGCCAAAGTACCCCGAGAGAGCCTGTGATGAACCCCAAGATCACGGCCGTGGTCGTGGCCTTGTAATGTTTGAGCACATAGCTGAGCAAATGGGAGAAAGTGACCAGTCCCGTTGCGGATCCCAGCGTGAACACGGCCAATATTTTTAAGGTGCGTATGCGTTCCCTATTGTCCACAAAACTGAAATCTCCCGAAAAAATATCGGAAAAAGTGTCATAAAGGGCATTTACCGAGTCCACCAAGAGCAACACATAGTTGCCTAGAAGGATGAGGATGAAAGAGCCTGAAAGGCCGGGAAGTGTCATTCCGGAAACACTGATGATGCCACAAAAGAAGATAAAGATCAGATTGTCGTTTTCTCTGGCCGGGTTGAAAAAACTGATGGAAATGCCAATGAGCAGCCCAATGATGCCAGCCGGAATCGTTCTTCGGTTCCACGGTTCAAAATCCTTACCGATGTAGTAGATGGACCCAATGACCATCCCAAAAAATGAGGCCCACACAAAGATTTCGTTGTGGCGCAAAAAGTAGTCCAGCACCCTAGAGACACTGAAATAGCTGACGAGCATCCCGAAAATCAGCAGGGCCAAAAACTGTGCGTTGGTATATTTGTAAAAACTCTTGAACCTCCCATTGAACAGCAGTTTGATTGCCTTGGAATTCAGTTTTTGGAGGGAATAGATAAACTCTTCGTAAAAACCGCCCACAAAGGCCACGATGCCACCGGATACCCCAGGCACCTTGTTGGCCGCCCCCATGCAGAGTCCCTTGATGACCAAGAAGAAATTATCCAGAAACGTCCTAGGTTGGTGCATGGGCCAAAAATATATTTTTCCTATTTTTTGGAAGCTGATCTTTCCAGGATAAAAATAAGCGAAAAACCGAGGATGGCTAAGATTATGGCAAGCATTAATTGATTATCGCCCTCAAACGCACCGGGCAGCACGTTGATGTCATCGACCACGATGGTCTTTTCCCCAAAAGTACGGGTTTGGAGCACTTTTTTCCACGGCCAGATCTTGTTCAGGGAGCCCAAAATGAAACCGGTGAGCAGGGCCAAGGTGATGTTCTTATAGTTGTTGAACATCCATTTCAGCAAGCGGGCAAAGCTCAATAGTCCCACAATGGCCCCGAGGGCAACGGTGAGCACTATTTTGATGTCCCTTTCATGGACGGCATCCAAAATGGTCTTGTAGGAACCTAGCAGCACCAAGATGAAAGCCCCGGAAATGCCGGGGAGGATCATGGCACATACTGCCAAGGCACCCGACATAAAAAGATAGGGAAGGCTGTCCGTGTTTTCGCTGACGGGAAGTTCGGTGATAAAATAGGCAACGACGGCACCCAAAATAAAAACCACAACGGCGCCCAAGTTCCATTTTTTGATTTCCTTGCCCACAAAAAATACGCTGGCCACTACCAATCCGAAGAAAAAGGACCATAACAGCACGGGCTCATTTTCCAAAAGCCAGCTAAGAAATTTGGCCAGGGATAGCACACTGATGAAGATACCCGCAAAAAGGGAGAGCAGGAAATTCCCGTTGATCCTGCTCCAAAAAGCCTTGATGCCCTCTTTCCGTAAAACGGTGATAAGCGATAGGTCAATATTGTTGATGGAAGTGATGAGTTCCTCGTAAATGCCCGAAATAAAGGCAATGGTGCCCCCGGACACCCCTGGGACCACATCTGCGGCACCCATGGCCATTCCTTTGAGGGTAATAATAATATAGTCCGCTAATCGGCGTGGTTTCATGTAATTGGGATATAAGGGTAGGGGATTAGGTAGAGGTCTTTTTTATTTTGGAAACCAAAGCCTTTACCCATTTCACTTCGCTGAACTCAGGAAATTCCTCATCGAACAGTTCCAGTTTGTCCAAATCCATTTTCATGGCATCTGCCAGTGTTTTCTTGGCTCCGGTAACATCATTGTTCTTGAGGTAGATTCCGGCCAATTTATACGTGAGCTTGGCGCTGTCGGGATAAAATTCCAACCCTTGGATCAAGACTTGTATGGCGGAGTTCAGATCGCCCATCCTTTTCAGTACCTCTGCCCAATTTTTCCAGGTGTCCAGTTCATAGTTTCCTAGGTCCACCGTCTGTTTGTAGGCAAAATCGGCCTCATCCAGATTATCCAGGGCAAAATAGATTTTGGCGGCTTTCTTCCAATAGAGCGGGTTTTCCCCATCAATATTGATGGCCTTGTTGATATAATAAAGTGCCTTTTCGTGGTTCTTTTGCCTAAAATGGAAATCCGTGATGGCCAACCAGCCCTTGTCCAGCAAAGGGTCTTCATGTACGGTGTGGTAGTAGTAGTATTTGGCCAAATCGTAATTGCCCAGTTTTTCATGGCATTTTCCAAGACGTAGGAACGCATGGGAAGTAGGGTCCTCCATGGAAATGGTGGCCTCGTAATTTTCTATGGCCTCGTTGTACCGTCCCAACTTTTCGAGCACCTTGCCTTTTTCAAAATAGGCCCCGATGAAGGAATCGTCAGAAATAACGGCAAAATCAAATGCGGTGAGGGCTTCTTGGAACATGTCCATGGCGTAGTACATCTTGCCCAACTGGTGCCAGGCCACTTCACAATAGGGATTGCGTTCCAAATAGTCGTTCAGGTAGTGTATGGCACCATCAAAATCTTCAAGGAACTCGAAACAATAGATGACATTGTAGAGTGATGAATAGTCACTTTCATCATATTCCACACATTTCATGAAACTGAGTTTGGCACGTTCATGGTCATCCATGAAAAGGTATTCCATGCCCAGGAGGGAGTGGATGTCAAAAGTGTCGTCCGTGAGGTGCAGGGCGTCCAATAACAGGTTTACCGCAGCTTGGTGGTTGTCCTGTTTGGATTGGATGTTGGCCCGTTGGATATAGATTTCCTCGTTGAGGGCATCTATGTCCTGGATTTCGTCCAGTAATTTTTCAGCGGCCTCGAATTTGTCCTCAAATGCCAATACTTCAACTTGCAACAGTTTTAGCTCCAAGGAGTTTGGATGTTGTTCCAGACCTATTTGGATGGCTTTCTTCCCTAGGGAGATTTTTCCGTTGTTGAGGTAGTGGTGAATGATTTCCTCAAAGTCCTCGGAGTCAAAGAAATAGACGTCGTCCGTCTTGAGCATTGACTCGAATTTGCTGATGGATTTGTCAGGATATTCGTTAGAATCTAACGCCATAGGAACTTTTTTGGTTTGACTATGGACTTAAAATTAACCCTTTGGGTATCTCTTTAGGTCCAAAAATCAGGTATGTTATCAACAAATTAGTTAACAGTGTCGGGTTTGTACTCGTTCAAAATGCTAATGATTAAGTCGCAACCGGTCTCAATTTCTTTCATCGAAATGGTCAAAGGAGGTGAAATTCTGGCTGCCCTTCCTTCAAATAGCAACCAAAAAAGGATGAGTCCCCTTTTGGCGGCCTCCAATATCAAATAGTCGGCTACTTCCTTGGTTTCCAGCATTGCGGCTAGCATCAGTCCTTTGCCCCGAACCTCGGTGATCAAGGGGTGGACCAACAGTTTTCGGAACAGTTTTTCCTTCTCCAACGTCTGTGGGATCAGGTCGGTTTCCGTTAGTTCCTGCAAAGTGGCCAAACTGGCGGCAGCGATCACGGGATTTCCACCAAAGGTGGTGATATGTCCCAATTTTGGGCTGTGTTGCAACTGGGCCATCATCTCTTTTGAGGTCACAAAGGCACCCACGGGCAAGCCGGAGGCCATTCCTTTGCCTATCACGAGGATATCGGGTGCGCAGTTGAAATGCTCAAAAGCGAAAAGTGCCCCTGTACGGCCAAACCCAGGTTGGATCTCATCAAAAATGAGCAATGCGCCCATTTCGTCGCAGCGTTTTCTGACCTTTTCCAGATACCCATTTTCCGGAAGGATGAAACCTGCTCCCCCTTGTATGGTTTCCAGGACCACAGCTGCTGTTTTTTCGGTAATCTTTGCCAAATCTTCCTCCACATTGAAGTTGATGAAGCGCACATCGGGAATCAAAGGCCTGAATGCACTTTTACGCTCTTCATAACCCATGAGGCTCAAACTGCCCATGGTGTTACCGTGGTAGGCATGGTTGGCTGCAATGATCTGCGATCGCCCTGTGTGCCTTCTGGCCAATTTTATGGCCCCTTCCATGGCCTCTGTGCCGGAATTGACCAAATAGGTGGTCTCCAAAGTTTTGGGTAAGTGGGCTGCCAATAGTTTGGTGAATTCTACTGCTGGCCGCTGCACATATTCCCCATAGACCATCACATGCATGTATTTGTCCACTTGTTCCTTGATGGCCCCAATCACCCTTGGATGGCCATGGCCCAATCCACAGGCGGACACGCCGGCCACAAAATCCAAGTGTGCCTTTCCTTCTTGGTCGTAGATATAGCTACCCTTTGCATGGGAAACCTCCAACCCCAAGGGATGTGGTGTGGTCTGGGCTTGATAAGTGAAAAAATCGTCTTTGTACATTAGGGGGCCTGTACTTTTTTTACTTGGGTCTTTTTGGGCTGTGTGGCCTTGTTGTTCGGGGCATTGATGGGGTCGTTCTCATTTTTTTGACGTTCCTCTTCCTCTGCATCAATGTCTATGGGATTATCGATTCCGCGAATCTTTACCAGTTCGATATTGTTGTCGTCCTCATCAAAAATCTCGTCCTTGGACATGATGCGCTCATCGCCCCGCCAGACAAAACCCTTCAATTTTCGGCTCTCCATGGGTAGGTCCTTTTCGGGAAAAATGTCCCCATCGGGATTGACGAAGAAGGTAATGTCCTCAATGTCGTTATTGGCCATGATCAATCGGATCTTGCTACAAATGGTCTTGTCAATGCCGATAAGTTCCTCATCATCATTGTACATATAATAAATGACCTCGGTATTGGCGACCAGATCTATGATTTTTAGCTCGTTTTCGATGAACTTTCCATAGAGATTCTTTCCCTTAGCCTGATTATAACCCGTTCCACTAATGGTGTCCAAGGAAATGATAAAGGCATTTTCGATGACTTTGAGGGAATCCAATTTTTCGGTCTCCATATCGGAGATCAGATGGATGCTGTCCCCCGTGATCTGGTTGTCCACATTCCACATAATGGGATCTTTGATCAATTGGGTGATTCCAGTGGTTTCATCAAAATGGATGGAATCACATTTACCGCTCAGGTCCGTTTTGTAGAATTTGGCATTTCTGAAAGCCCTCAGGATCCTTTTTTCAGGTTTGCCGGTCACCATAAGGGTGTCGCCGTGCATGTACAGGGAGTCATTTTCCACCAGACTGATGGAAACGGCCCGTTTGGTGGCAAAAACGGAATCCAGGGCCTTATAGACTTCGGCATAATGGGCCTTGATGACCCCATCATTGATGGTATCGGTGATCTTGATGTTGTTTGTTGCGGAAGCGAACTCACTGACTTTGTCAAAATAAAGGCTATCGCCCTCTATGATCTTATTGTCGTAATCGATCCGTGTGTTCTTTATGCCATACCCCCGTTCGATTTTGGTGTCATAAAATCCTCGTTCACAGTAGATTTTGTACTCTTCCCCGGTAATGGTGGAGGGGCCGTACATGTATGCATTTTTGGAGGTGGTGTAGTAATCTAATTGTTCCGAATCGATGATGTACTCGGGGTTGTCTATGTGCACGTTCCTTTGGAACTGGTACTTCTTTGGGGTCATGAAATAGGTGCCCACCTTGCTGGTCAACACATTGGCGGAATCCACCACTTTGCCGCCAGAATTGTAATAGGCCAACTGCTTTTCACGGTCAAAATAGAGGGTGTCCGTGGTGAGGGTCATCTGTCCGTTGGTCAGGTCCACACTTTCCCAGGCCTTGGCCAGTTTGGTGTTGCCGTCATAATCCATCTTGCCACTGTTCATCTCTATGGAATCCCCCTGTTGCAAACGGATATTGCCAATGGCCTTCAGGCGGTTCTCTTCGGTATAAAATATGGCAATATCGCACCAAAGGTCTGCACCTTGGTGTTCAAACTGTACCTGTCTTTCATCGTCCTTGCTGAATATGGATGCTCCGGGATATTGTGCCTCATCCTTGGTGAAGTTGGCCCCATACACAATGTTGATTTGTCTGCCTTGGGTCTCCTGGCCATCCTGTTGGGCAGCGGCCCCAAAAAAGCACAGCAATAGAATGAAAAAAGAAATTCTTTTCAAATCCATGGAATTTTGCCCAAAAGTAGGGTTTTTGGGGAAAGTGGCATATAGCCTTTAGAAAGCTTTGGCAAATGTGGAACGGTTTTGCCCCATTTTGTCATTCATTCAGAAAGGCGGAATACATCCAGACCAGTTTTTCCTGTTCTCGGATATAATCGCTCATCAATGCGTTTGTACCCTCATCATTGGAATCCCCCGACATTTCGAGCAGTTCCCTTTCCAATGGGAGCAATACCTCATAGCCCTTCAAGATTTCTTTGATGGCCTCTGTTCCATTGGATACATTTTTGGCTGCCTTTATTTTTGAAAGGGATGAATAATCGGCATAAGTATGGAGCGGCGTAAAGCCAAGGGTCAAGATCCTTTCGGCAATCTCATCGATCTTGATCAGGGAATCGTTGTACAATTCCTCAAATTTGAGGTGGAGCTCAAAAAATTTGTGTCCCTTGATGTTCCAATGGAATCCGCGGGCGTTCATGTAGAACAATTGGTAGTTGGCCAAAAGTTGGTTGAGTTTTTCAGAGAGCTCGCTTGATGCCTTTTGGTCCAGTCCAATTTGATTGAGGTTCTTTGCCATGTCCTTATTTTTTAAATGATTTCACTACCCAAATTTTGTCGGGTTTGGATCAGGTTCCTTTCAAGCAAGTTAGACAATATCCATCAATTCCAAAGTGACAAAAGTCACCCTGCGCAAGTATCTTGTCCATGATCTTTTCCTAAAGGAAAAATCGAATTGAGCTTGTTTTGTCATTGGCACATAAAATGTGCAACGGAAAGCTTTATCTATGTATGGTCTGAAGTCTGTCAGGCCCTACGGAAACAATCTTGATGGGCACTTGTAAGTGTTCCTCCAAAAACACAATGTAATCGTTCAGGGCAGGAGGAAGCTCTTCCGCTGTGGTCAATTTGGTAAGGTCCTTCGCCCACCCCTTCATTTTTGTGTAAACGGGAGTAACGTGTTCACTTTCAATATTGTAGGGAAGGTGTTGTATCTTTTCTCCCTTGTAATCATACGCGGTACAGACCTTAATGGTCTTGAACCCACTGAGTACATCGGCCTTCATCATGATCAATTCAGTAACGCCATTGATTTGTACGGCATATTTCAGTGCGACGAGATCCAACCAGCCACAACGCCTTGGTCTTCCGGTGGTGGCACCAAATTCGTTGCCCACACGCCCCATGGTCGCTCCATCCTCATCAAAAAGTTCGGTAGGGAAGGGGCCACTGCCCACCCGGGTGGTATAGGCCTTGAAAATGCCCAGTACCTTCTCAATCTTGTTGGGTGCGACACCCAGTCCGGTACAGGCACCTGCTGCGGTGGTGTTGGATGAGGTGACAAAGGGATAGGTCCCAAAATCAATGTCCAAAAGGGAGCCTTGGGCTCCTTCCGCAAGTATTTTCTTTCCTTCGGCCTGTGCTTTGAAAATGTACTCCTCACTGTCGATGAAGGTCAATTTTTTGAGGGTTTCCACGCCTTCGCAGAATTCGGCTTCCAATTCGGTCAAGTCATACTCGATCTCTGCATTATAGAAATCGATCATGGCCTCGTGCTTGTCGGCAAGGGCACGGTATTTGGTCTTCCAATCGTCAAATTCCAGGTCGCCCACACGCATTCCGTTGCGTCCAGTCTTGTCCATATAGGTAGGTCCGATGCCCTTGAGGGTGGAACCGATCTTGGCTTTTCCTTTGGAGGCTTCGGAAGCGGCATCCAGCAATCGGTGCGTGGGAAGGATAAGGTGTGCCTTGCGCGAAATCAAAAGCTTGGATACGATATCGATGTTGAACTTTTCGAGGTTGTCCAGCTCTTTTTTGAAGATGACGGGATCAATCACCACACCATTGCCCACAATATTGATGGCATTTTTGTGAAAAATTCCAGAGGGGATGGTATGTAGCACGTGTTTTATGCCATCGAACTCCAAGGTGTGCCCTGCGTTGGGGCCTCCTTGAAACCTGGCGATAATATCGTATTCCTTGGTCAGTACATCAACAATTTTTCCTTTTCCTTCGTCTCCCCATTGGAGTCCAAGCAATAAATCTACCATGAAATGAGTTGGTTATTCTGTTAGGTTTTCTTCTTTGTTTCGGGTTCCGTAGAAATATAACGAGTGGTTGTTGATCTTGATGTCAAAAACCTCTTCGATCGTCTTTTTTATGGATTGGATACGGGGATCACAAAATTCCACCACTTCCCCGGTATCGGTAAGTATGACATGGTCGTGCTGACGGTCAAAATAGGATTTCTCGTATTGGGCCTGGTTTTTTCCAAATTGGTGCTTGCGTACCAGTTTGCATTCCAATAAAAGTTCGATGGTATTGTAGAGCGTGGCGCGGCTCACCCTGTAATTCTTTGTCTTCATTTTGATGTAGAGGGATTCCACGTCAAAATGATCTTCACTTTCATAGATTTCCTGTAAAATGGCGTAGCGCTCAGGTGTCTTCCGGTGCCCCTTTTCCTCGAGGAACGTAGTGAACACGTTTTTTACAATTTCCTGATTCTTATTGTTTCCCATGGCTTTCTACCTATGCTAATGCACAAAGGTACAGCTAAAAATTAAATTCTGGTGACTTTGTCGATCCCCTCTACCTGCTTTAGATTGTCCATGAGCCTTTTCAGGATGTTGTTGTTTTTGACCACAAGGGTAATCTTCCCTTTGAAGGTGCCGCCATCCGCGTTGAAATTGAGGTTTCGCATGTTCACGTGCATGTTCTCGGAAATGATCTTGGTGATGTCCTTGACCAGCCCGAGGTTGTCTATCCCCGTAATCTGTATGTCCACCGAAAACTCTTCCTGGGTAGAATCTATCCACTTGGCGCTCATGATGCGGTAGGCATAATTGGATTGAAGGGAGATGGCGTTGGGGCAGTTTTTCTTGTGCACCTTGATGCCGTCGTTCACGCTTACAAAACCAAACACCTCATCCCCGGGAATGGGGTTGCAGCATTGCGACAGTTTGTAGTTCAACCGTTCCTCTTCCTTGCCAAACACAAGCATGTCATATTTGGTGGTGATCTCGTCCTTGTCCACATCTTTCGGGACAGGGGTTTTCCGTATCCGGTTCTTGAAGAAGTTGATGAAGGCGTTATGGTAGGACGAGGCAAAGTCCTTCAGCTTGTCATTGTCTATGACCCCAATGCCCACCCGATAGAACAGGTCCAGACTGGTCTTCAGTTTGAAATAGTTCACCAGTTTGTTCACGGTGTCCTCGTTGAGGGTAATCTTTTGGGATTTCAGCTTTCTGCGAAGGATTTCCTTGCCTTCCTCAGCCACTTCCTTTTTCTCCTCCATCAAAGAGGATTTGATCTTGGCCCTGGCCCTGGCCGTATTGGCATAATCCAGCCAGCTTTGGTTGGGCTTGGCCGTTTCTGAGGTCATGATCTCCACTTGGTCGCCACTGTGGAGTTCGGTGCCCAGCGGCACCAATTTCCCGTTGACCTTGGCCCCACGGGTCTTCATGCCAATCTCGGTGTGGATGTTGAAGGCAAAGTCGAGAGCCGTGGCCCCTTTGGGCATGGATTTTAGGTCTCCCTTCGGGGTGAAAACAAAGATTTCCTTGGCGTAGAGGTTCAGTTTGAATTCCTCTACAAAATCAACAGCGTTGCCATTGGCACTTTCAAGGGCTTCCTGTAATTTATTGAGCCATTCCTCGATGCCCTGTTCCTTTTGGTCGCCATGTTTGTATTTGAAGTGCGCCGCATAGCCTTTTTCCGCTATTTCGTGCATCCGCTCACTTCGGATCTGGACTTCCACCCATTTGCCCTTTGGGCCCATTACGGTGATGTGGAGCGCCTCATAGCCCGTGGATTTGGGGGAGGTGATCCAATCGCGCAAACGGATGGGGTTTGGGGTGAAGTGGTCCGTTACGATGGAGTAGATCTTCCAGGCGAGGAACTTTTCGTTCTTTCTGTCGGATTTATAGATGATCCGGATGGCAAATTTGTCATACACCTCATCGAAGGATACGTTCTGGGACTTCATTTTCCTTCGGATGGAGTAAATTGATTTCATCCGCCCCTTGATTTGGTAATTGAGCCCTTCCTTGTCCAGTGATTTTTTGATCACATTGGAGAAGGCATCAATGTAGGCCAAACTCTCCTCTTCGGTATCCTCGATTTTGGCCTTGATGTCATTGTACACCTCTGGTTCGGTGTATTTCAGGGAAAGGTCCTCCAGATGTGTTTTGATATTGTATAACCCAATACGGTGCGCCAACGGGGCATAGATGTAGAGGGTTTCCGAAGCAATCTTGACCTGTTTGTGCTCTGGCATGGACTCCATGGTGAGCATATTGTGGTACCTGTCGGCGATTTTGATGATGATGACCCTGACATCGTCATGCAGCGTGAGCAGCATTTTCCTGAAATTCTCCGCTTGCTGGCTGATGTCCATGTCCTTTTTGAGGTGGGCGATCTTGGTAAGGCCGTCCACGATACGGGCCACTGTTTCCCCGAACATCCGTTCAATATCGGACAAGGTGTAGGGGGTATCTTCGACTACATCGTGTAACAGGGCCGCTGCAATGGACACGGCATCGAGACCTATCTTGGAGGCCACGATCTTGGCCACCGCTATGGGGTGGAAGATGTATGCCTCGCCAGATTTGCGTCTTTGGTCCTTATGGGCATCCACGGCCACATCAAAGGCAGAGCGTATCAACTTTTTGTCCTCATCGGTCAAAGTTTGATAGCTTATGCGGAGCAGTTCTTTGTACTGCTTTGCAATCTCCTTGTTCTCTTTCTCAATAGCAGCCTCTGTCATAGTATATTAAAGTTACCACAATCTTATTAGCTAAGCAACAAAAACTATGCCTTAAGGTTTCTGATCCGTTCGATCAACGGAGGGTGGGAATAGTGCACAAAAACATAGGCAGGGTGGGGGGTCAGGTTGCTCAAATTGTTTTTTGAAAGTTTTTTTAACGAAGTGACCAAAGGCGTTGCCGCAAAGGTATTTTTGGCAAAGTCATCAGCTTGGAACTCAAACTTTCTGGAGAGATAGTTCATCGCCAATCCCGTTATTTCTGAAATGGGGCTGTACAAAAGTGCAAATCCCACCAAAGCCGCATGAAAACTGGGTGTAGACACTCCAATCGCCAACGATATCTCGGGATGGTTGATGAAAAGGGATAGCACATATAAGGTAAAACCAGTCAAAGCTAGGGAAACCATTAGGTTGAAGACAATGTGTTTTTTCTTGTAATGTCCTACTTCATGGGCCAGGACCGCTACAATTTCCTCTTCGCTCAGGTCGTCTATCAAAGTGTCGAACAAAGTGATACGTTTCTCTTTTCCCAATCCCGAAAAATAGGCATTGGCCTTGGTGGAACGTTTGGACCCATCGATCACAAAAATATTCTTCAGTTCGAATCCCACTTTTTGAGCATAACCCTCTATGGCTTTCTTTAAACTGCCCTCATTGAGTGGGGTCTGTTTATTGAAAAGAGGGACAATTAAGCGGCTGTAGAACAAATTGATAAAAAGAATCACGGTGCCGATCATGGCCCAGGTGTAGATCCAAAAGTTGGGCCCGGTCCATTGGAGAAACACCATGAACAAAGCCAATAGGCCGCCACCCAACACAATCGTAAGCAAACCACCTTTCAGTTTGTCCATGAAAAACAATTTCCGGGTGGTTTTGTTGAACCCATACGCTTCCTCAATGACAAAGGTCCTGTAATAGGAGAAGGGCAATCCAAGAACGGTGCTTCCCAAGGTGATCAACCCAAAGAACACCAATGCCATGGGAATCGGGTTTTCGGTAAGGGAACGGGTGATCTGATCAATCCATTCGAATCCGCCAAACCATAGAAAACAGAGGGTGACTGCCAACGAAAAGCCATCCGAAAGTAATCCAAACCGATAATTGGCCTGTTTGTACTGCTGTGATTTTCGATACTCTTCTTCATCAAAGACATCGGAAAGTTCTGATGGCAAAGTAGCACCAAAACGCTTGGCGTTCAGGTATTCCAAAATTTGATGGACCACATATTGCACCATCAATATGACTAAAATGACATAAAAGAGCAAAGTCTTTTCCATAGCTTAGAATCCGCGTTGCCGCTTCGCCTCAAATATAAGTATTGCCGCCGATACGGAAACGTTCATGGAATCTATTTCTCCCTGCATCGGTATTATGAGGTTTTGGTCGGAGCTT
>JASBTQ010000030.1 GCA_030148335.1 Allomuricauda sp.
ATATGTGGACACTCAGATAGCAGCGTCCAACCAGACAATCGTCAGTGCAGATGCCGGGAACTCTATCTCCATAAGTGGAACGGATGGCGGTGCGTTCTATGACGATTCAGCAATCCTGACCGCAATTGCGGCCAAGGAAGATGCTGCAAACAAATCGGATGATGGAACTTTGGCGGACAACTCAAGTACCGACTTCCCTACCGAACAGGCGGTCAAAACCTATGTAGACAATGCAATCTCCTCGAGCAAATCCCTAAACAACGAAGAAATATTTGTAGGCAACGCTTCGGGTTCAGCGGTTGGGGTCCCCATGACAGGTGATGTAAACATTGACAACCTTGGCGTGACGACCATCCAACCCGATGCAGTGACCACCACCGAGATTGGGACTGCTGGACTGACCGATGCCAACAAAGTACTCGCAACAGATGCTGCAGGTGACCCAATATGGAAAGCCCCTGCTGTTGTTGCCATGGGCAAGGTAAATAGTGATGCAAGTGTAGTTAACGCAAATGGCGCTAGTGTAATCCAAAACGGTACTGGAAATTATACCGTAACCTTTGATACTGCTAGACCAGACGCAGAATACATCATTCAACTAACCTTGTTCAATTCATCAGCAGGTTCCACCATTCAAGTTACCTCTCAATCTCCAACTCAGTTTACGGTTTCCATATCAGAACCTCAAATTACCCCCATATCAAATAGTCTTTTGCTAAATATTCAAGATAACACAAATACAGGTACTGTTCCTGCTCATTCTCATGATGGAGTAACAGATTTTTTTATCACAACTGATATACAATTTATAAACGCAAACGCCAGTTGGTATTTCACCGTAACCGATTTTTAGTCTTGAAACCCCTCCACCTCATAGCATTCCTTTTGTTCGCCCAAGTTGGCTTGGCACAGAGCGCGCTGCACCACACGGGCAACATGCAGGTACATGGTGGTGGCCCCAACAGCGGCTTGGGCCTGCACACCAACCTCATCAACAATGCCTCTTTTGACCAGAACGAGGGACTGGTGGGCTTTTACGGCAACACGGCCATTCAGGTAACGGGCAACACTGCCCCCGTTTTTACGGATGTGGAGTTCATGACCACTAGCGCAATATTTTTGCATATTCCCGTACATGTGCAAAACAATGCCAACTTTATCGAAGGCGATGTGGATTCGCCTACCGACAATCAGGCCGTTTCCCTCAACTTTAGGGAACAGGGCTTTTTCACTGGGGAAAACGATGCGTCCAAGGTCACCGGCTTTGCCGGCATCAACAACAAGGCTTTTTTCACCTTTCCCGTTGGCGATTCTGACCAATTGCGGCCCTTGACCCTGGAATCCGAAGGAAACACACCCTTGGCCGTCTGCGCCTATTTCTTTGAGAACCCCTCCGCTCCCCTGTCTGTATCGGGCACTTTTGATGTGGAGGAAAAGGTCAGGAACATCGGTACCGTCACCAATCGGGAATTCTGGATCTTTCAGAGCAATGTGCCCTCTAGGGTGACCATCAGTTGGAACGCCCGCAGTGCCTTGGGAGCGATTCCCAATGCCACCGCCGAGTCCGTGATCGTGGTGGGTTGGCGAAAGTCTTCCAACCAATGGGTCGTTATCGGCAAAACCGCCTTTAGTGGTGACATCAACCAAGGCTTTGTCACTTCGGAGACTTTTCTGCCTAGCGAATATGCGGCCATTACCTTTGGTACCATCCCCTTGCCCACCGATACCTTTGCAGTGAACAACCCTACCTTGGGCAACTATTTTCTCAGTCCCAACGGCGATGACGTGAACGATTTTCTGGTGATCGACAACATGGACGAATCGCCCAACAACAGTCTGCGCATTTTTAACCGCTTTGGCCAAAAAGTTTTTGAGAAGACCAATTACACCAACGAGTTTGGGGGCGATTCCAACACTGGAAGTTTCATCATGAGCCAGGACATTGGCCTACCCGAAGGAGTCTATTACTACCTGGTCACCTTGGACGACCTCAACCTGCAATATACCGGCTATCTCTTCTTGGATCGCTGATCGGGAAAACATCTTACAGTGTATCGAGCTGTCACCCTGAGCGCAGTCGAAGGGGCTAACAAAGGGAAGGTCGAAGATTCGAAAAATCCACCTTCATCCGCAAATGCACAATGGACAAATTTTGATCTCTTTTGGGCTCCATTGACAAATTATTGCGATTTTTACGTTGTTTGATGGGAATAGGTTCCAAAATGGAACACCTCAATAACACAATAACCGAATAACGTATCCACGATGAAAAGAAGGACTTTTTTGAAAACCACCTCCGTATCGGGACTGGCCTGTGCCCTGCCCCCATTTTTTCCCTTTCCCGCTAATGACGAATACACTGTGGAAGAATTGATGGGGAAGGCACAAATTGAGCTTTTCGGCGAGGGCATCAACCTGAGGAAAGCGGCACATGATGCCTTTTTGGAAATGAAAAAGGCGGCCTTTTCGGATGGGTACGACATCAAGATTGTTTCCAGCTATCGGGATTTTTATCGACAGGAGGGCATTTGGGAGCGCAAATACCTCAGTTATACCGAGGACGAGCGCTTATCTCCCCTAAAGGCCATCGACAAGATCATTGAATATTCCACCATACCCGGCACCAGCAGGCACCATTGGGGCACCGACATCGACATCATAGACGGTTATCCCAAAGCTTCCGGCGATGTGTTGGTCCCTGAAAAATTTGAAAGTGGAGGGCCCTACGAAGGGTTGAAACTATGGCTGGACGAAAACTCGGAAAGATTCGGTTTTTACCTGGTCTATACGAAAGATCCCAGGCGAAGGGGCTTCAAGTATGAGCCTTGGCACTATAGCTATGCGCCCCTTTCCATTCCCATGCTCACGGCATACCGAAAGCTGAATGTCATGAAACTCTTGCTTCAGGAAGAATTTTTGGGCATTGAGCATTTCACCGCCGGGTTTATACGGACCTATGTTCAGGACCATATTTTGGACATCAATCCCAAACTTTTGTAGCCTCTTTTTTCGTATCTTCAGTCAACACTAAACACGAACACCATGAAAAGTGGAAGTTGGAGGATACGAATCCTGATCGGCCTTGCCATTGTGGTCTTTGCCTTTATCCGCCGTTGCAGCAACCAAGAGGAAAATCCATATACCGGTAGGGTGCAGAACATTGACATGACCACCGAACAGGAAATTGCCATCGGGTTGCAGAGCGCTCCCGAAATGGCGCAGCAGCACGGAGGATTGTATCCCGATGAACGTTTGCAGAACTTCGTGGACCAAGTAGGCAACCGATTGGTGCAGAACAGCATTGCCAGCGAGACCCCCTATCAATATGATTTCCATCTGCTTGCGGACGACCGCACCATCAATGCCTTTGCCCTTCCGGGCGGGCAGATCTTCATCACCTACGCGCTGTTCTCCCAACTCAACGAGGCCCAATTGGCGGGTGTGCTCGGGCACGAGATCGGCCACGTCATCGGCAGGCACTCCGCGGAACGCATTGCCGAGAGCAGTTTTTGGCAGACCTTGGCCACTGGCGCATCTGTGGGTGGCGATATGGGAAGTGTGGTGAGCGGCATTGGACAGAACACCTTGTTGAAAAATGGACGGGGTGACGAATTGGAAAGCGATGACCTGGGCGTACTGTTCATGATCGAGTCCGGTTACGATCCCAATGAAATGATCAAGGTCATGGAAATCCTGAAATCGGCAGCGGGCCCCAATCGTGTCCCAGAGTTCCAGAGCACACATCCCGACCCTGAGAACAGGATAGAAAAAATCAAGGAGGCCATCGAAAAATATTCAGGTCGATAGAATCGGCACGTTCGTCGAGAAAAGGGCATAAGTCATTTGATTTCACTATCTTTGAGTAACCCCGAATCCTACCACATCATTTTTAACTTGCCCGTTTGTGCTATCCAAAACGAGAGAACACATTATGGGAACACTATTACACTTTAAGCACCTCTATTTTGAGGCATTTGACGATTGTAAACCAAGCTTTGTGGTACTTTTTTTGAAAGGGTACTCCATCTTTTGTGCGGTTATGCTGTTCATGGCGGTATATGCATTTTTGTACAGGGCTTTTACTGGCTTTGAATTCTAGGCCACGATGACATACTCTTTTGCTAGGACACTATAAATAGGTAAAATGAGGCAAAAAAAGGCCCATCCTTTAGGATGGGCCTTTTTGTTTGGATGAATAAACTCCTTAATTTCTTTTACATAGCGGTTTCCAAAACAGCCAGCACTTCAGTGGCATTGGACAACTCGGCATGTTTCTTCACCGAATAGCCTTTGTCACAACGCTGTTTCAGGTTGGCTCCATTGTCAATCAGCACTTGCAGCACCTCTGCTTTGTTGTAACGTGCCGCAAAGTGTACGGGGGCCATACCCAAGGATTTTTGGTTCACATCCTCTCCAAGTTCAATAAGCTTTTTCACGGTCTCAACGTCGCCCTGCATCACAGCCTTGCAAAAGGTGCTGATCTCAGGGACCGTTGTGGTAAGGTTCGGATTTTCGTTGGAAGGAAGTTCGTTGGCGGAAACGCCGTTCACTGCTAGCATGCACAATGCAGCTACTGCAAAAATTGCTTTTTTCATGATGATTGTTTTTTGATTAATGAATTAAAACTTCTATAAAAATAGACTCCCCAAAAAGCAACATGTTACAGGATTAACACTTAAATAACTAAATTTTAACAACCTTTCAATTTTAACATAAAATAATTAACAATTTCGCAATCAGAAAATTAGGGAATCCCTAGCGCATCCAAACAGATCATTTTATTTTTGGGGTCACAACTCTCATCGCATGAACAAGAAGGTCATTCTAATGATATTGGACGGTTGGGGAAAATCCCCGGACCCCAAAGTTTCCGCTATAGCACAGGCAAACACCCCTTTTGTGGACTCACTCTATACCCAATACCCCAATGCGGACCTGCTCACCGACGGGATGAACGTAGGCCTGCCCGAAGGACAAATGGGTAATAGCGAAGTGGGCCACATGAACTTGGGCGCCGGTAGGATTGTCTATCAGGACCTGGCGAAGATCAACAAGGCCGTAAAAGAGGATACCCTGAAAAACGAAAAAGTGATCCAGGAGGCCTTTGCCTTTGCCAAGGGCAACAACAAGGCGGTCCATTTTCTTGGTCTGGTGAGCGATGGAGGCGTACACAGCCACATAGACCACCTAAAAGCACTCATCAAGGCCGCCGATGAAAGCGGGGTCAAGAATGCATTCGTACACGCCTTCACCGATGGCAGGGACGTAGATCCCAAAAGCGGCAAAGGCTTTTTGGTGGACCTGGTCAACTTCTGTTCCGACAAAAGCACCAAACTGGCTTCCGTCATCGGAAGATATTATGCCATGGACCGCGACAAACGATGGGAACGGGTAAAATTGGCCTATGATGTGGTAGTGAATGCCGAAGGTGAAAAAATTCAAGACATCGGCAAGGCCATGCAAAAAAGTTATGACGAAGGGGTCACCGACGAGTTCATCAAACCATTGGTCCTGACAGATGCCCTTGCACAGCCGTTGGCCAAGATCCAACCTGGGGACGTGGTCATCTTCTTCAACTTCAGGACCGATCGTGGCAGAGAGCTTACCCAAGCATTGAGCCAACAGGACTTCCATGAGCAGAACATGCACAAAATGGACCTGTATTATGTCACCATGACCAACTATGACGAGTCCTTCAAAGGGGTCAAAGTGGTCTATGACAAAGAAAACATCAGGGAGACTTTGGGAGAAGTGCTCTCCAAACACGGAAAAAAACAGATCCGGATCGCGGAAACGGAAAAATATCCGCACGTGACCTTTTTCTTCAATGGCGGGCGTGAGGAGCCTTTTGAAGGGGAACAACGGATCCTGTGTCCCTCACCAAAGGTGGCCACCTACGACCTCCAGCCCGAAATGAGTGCCTATGAAATACGGGATGCCATCATCCCCGAACTCCAAAAAGGAAAGGTGGATTTTGTATGCCTCAATTTTGCCAACCCGGACATGGTGGGCCACACGGGGGTGATGTCAGCGGCCATCAAGGCCTGCGAAACCGTGGACCAATGTGCCAAGGATGTCATTACCGCTGGGCTGGAAAATGGATATACCACCATTGTCATTGCCGATCACGGCAATTGTGATACCATGGTCAACCCCGATGGCAGCCCCAATACGGCACACACCACCAACCCTGTCCCTTTGATCTTGGTGGACAAGGAACTGAAGCAGATAAAAAGCGGTGTTCTAGGGGATATAGCCCCGACCATATTAAAACTTATGGGAGTGGCACAACCCGAAGTGATGACCCAAAAACCACTCGTTTAGGACAAAGATTCCCAAAATCCATAGAATCAATTTATCTTTGCAGCTATGATTCAAGTCAAGACAGCAGAGCAAATTGAATTGATGCGCGAAAGTGCCCTCGTGGTCTCCAGGACCTTGGGTATGTTGGCCAAGGAGATCAAACCTGGGGCCAATCCTTTGCATCTGGATAAAATGGCCGAAGAATACATTAGGGAACAGGGAGCCGTTCCCGGATTTTTGGGCATGTATGATTTTCCCAACACCCTCAACTGGAGCCCCAATGCCCAAGTGGTACATGGCATTCCAAACAATGAACCCCTAAAGGAGGGTGATATCGTATCCGTGGATTGCGGTGCGCTCAAAAATGGCTATTATGGGGACCATGCCTACACTTTTGAAGTGGGCGAAGTGGCCGAAGAAACCAGAAAACTGCTTCGGGTGACCAAGGAATCGCTTTACATCGGTATCCGGGAATTCAAGGAAGGAAACCGAGTGGGCGATGTGGGTTATGCCATCCAAAAGTACTGCGAGGACCATGGCTATGGTGTGGTGCGCGAATTGGTAGGCCATGGCTTGGGAAGAGAACTCCATGAAGATCCCCAAATGCCCAACTATGGAAAAAGGGGACGTGGGAAAAAGTTCGTCAATGGCACGGTGGTCGCCATAGAGCCCATGATCAATATGGGAACAAGGCGCATCAAGCAGTTGAAGGACGGATGGACCATTCTGACCGCGGACGGCAAGCCCAGTGCGCACTTTGAGCACGATGTGGCTTTGGTCGACGGAAAACCGGAGCTGCTCTCCACGTATCAATATATCTATGAGGCCCTGGGCATCACCAGTGATGAGGAGGATGAATTCCGCAGCAAAAAGCTGGTGCTTTAGACCCTAGCAGTCTTTTTGCTGACACGAATCCCACGAATTTTCACTAATTTCTCAAATTTATATGTCCCAAATCCTATATAAAAATGAGTCCTATTTTGTTGTTGGTCTGTGCATGGATGTTCACAATGAATTGGGCAAGGGTTTTAGTGAGGCAGTGTATAGCGATGCATTGGAAATTGAACTGAAATCCAATGGTGTTCCGTTCAGAAAAGAAGCCAAATTTGACATCATATATAAAGGAGAGCTGCTAAAGCACCACTACTTTGCTGATTTTATTATTGATGATAAAATCATATTGGAACTCAAAGCAGTTGAAAATATTAGTAGTAGCCATGTGAAGCAGACTATGAATTACTTGGCTGCATCCAAAATGAAACTGGGCTTGATTGTGAATTTTGGCGAGGATCAACTTACGTATAAGAGAGTTTTACTTTAAGCCATTCGTGTAAATTTGTGTAATTCGTGTCAAAACTATTTAAATACCTTCTCAATCTTATTCCAAGACCACTACTCATCAGGTTGAGCTATTGGGTTCGTCCCTTGATCGCTCTTTCCCTAAAGGGAAAAAACTTCACCGATCCCATCGATGGAAAAAGTTTCAGGAGTTTTTTGCCTTATGGCTATGAGAATCCGCGGGAAAATGTACTCTCCCCTTCTACCCTCTCCTTGGAAAGGCATCGCTTGCTCTGGCTCTACCTTAAAAACGAAACGGATTTCTTCACCAAAACGCATCAAGTTTTGCACTTTGCCCCTGAACAGGCTTTTTACAAAAGGTTCAGAAGGATGCAGAACATTGCATATACCACCACCGACCTCAATTCCCCTTTGGCGGACGTAAAAGCTGATATCTGCAATTTGCCTTTTGAAGACAATGCTTTTGATGTGATTCTATGCAACCATGTGTTGGAACATATCCCCAATGACACCAAGGCGATGCAGGAGCTTTTCCGGGTGATGAAACCAGACGGATGGGGCATTTTCCAGATTCCACAGGACTTAAAAAGGGAAAACACCTTTGAGGACGACACCATCACCGACAAAAAGGAACGGGCCAAAATCTTTGGACAATACGACCATGTGCGTATTTACGGAAGGGACTATTTTGATAAACTGCGCAGCGTGGGATTCACCGTCGAGGAAGTGGATTACACTTCTGTTCTTCCAAAGGAAGATGTGGAAAAATACCGATTGGCCAAAGGAGAGATCATTCCTTTCGTCTCCAAAAATTAGTCCATCTTTATTTCGCTCGAGCTTTCCAGTTTAGCTATCAACCCCCAATTTTGATGGTATAGTTCATCCCCTGTGGATACCAAGAAAATCTCATTTTTGCCTTTGACCAGTTTCAAATCTACAGTTTCATCATCAACAAATACCCTTCCTTTTTTTTCCTTCGTGTCCATTTCTCCACTAAAAACAATTATATCATTCAGAATGATCATTAGGTGTTTGGCAAAACCAAAATGCAATTTTACACTTTGTGCGCTCCTGGTGTCAATGCTGGTTTTCAAAGCAACAGTGCCGTTCATTTCATTGACAAACCTACTAATATTGACCAACCCGTCTTCATCAGCCTGTATCTTCTTCCATGTAGCATCACTACTTTTAAGGGAGTCCAATTGAAAAAGGATTTCCTCTTCATTTTTGACAAACTTTGGAGATAGTTGCCATGTCCGCAAATAAGTATCCGAAAGCCTTGTCGTATCGTCTTTTTCCGTTGCCAAGACGGTATCTTTCAGATCCTTGACGGAAACATTGGCATAAAAAGCATCATAAAATTGACTTCTCAAGCTGATGTCCCCTGACTCACTGTCCCGTTTCAAGTTTACAGTCATTTTGGGCACTTCCATATCCTCAACATATACGGAGGCGCGGTCTCCAACCACAACTATCTTTCCATGGGTCCAAACTAGTGGGTTCCACAATTCCCAGTTGGTCGGGGTCTTTCTGAAAAGGCCAGCCGTGAGCTGTTCCATATCATCTATTGCCCTGATATCCTCATTTATAAAATATAATTGGGCCTTGGGAGAATAGTTCACTCCCTTTTTCTCCATTTCATATCGCAAACCATCCCCAATGGGTCCTTGCTCAAATTGATCTTCGATGGCCAATGGAAACGAAGCCATCTTTTTTTCAGCAAACACAGCACTGCTCTCATATTGGGGATAATTGTACAACTGCCATGGCAAGCTACTGTTAAAAATGGGAATGTATTGAAGGGCATCTTCCTTTCCGCTTGCAATTTTCCTGAAATATATCAACTCATGGTTGTCTTTGTCCTGCCCTCGAAAGCCCAATCCTGGCATTGAAAATCCTATGAAGTCAAATTCAACTTCAAAGTTTTTAAACTTCAAATTTTTTAAATGGGCATTGTGCCCCTTTGGAAGATGGAGTGCCTTCTTACCGTCGTACACCATTGTATCCATGGGCTGCGATATTCCTTCATTGTTTTGGACGTTCCAGGTAAGGTCGTCAAAAGGTAGGTCCTTGGTCCGGTCATTGTTTTGGGCACACGATAATTGTGCAAGAACAATACTGCACAGGAATAATTTGTTAATTTTTGTTTTCATGATGAAATCCGTTTTTTTGTTTATAATTGATCGATGATTTTCAAATGTATTACCGGACAATTTTGCGGGGAGGTACGGAACGGTTCATTTCTGTTCAAGTTTGTTCATCATGGTGAACACTTCTGAATTGGAAGATTACAAGAAACATATCGCCCATTGTTTTTCCTTGATTTCGAATAAGTTATCCAGGGGATCCATAGCGTCATGGGATACTTACGACTTCCGTGTGCTCAGTGAATCCATACATGAGGAAACAGGCACGTTATTGAGTATTTCCACCTTAAAGCGTTTGAGCGGCAGAGTACATTACGGTTCAAAACCCAATAACAGTACCTTGGACGCATTGGCAAAGTATGTTGGTTTTAAGGATTGGAGGGAATTTGTAAAAAATGTCGAGCCGATAAAAGGGTTCGATGGGAAAAGACATAGGGGGAAGATCACTCGGATAACATACGGAATGGGTCTTTTGGTATTGCTAGTCATCCTATCCCTTTCCTTTCCTTTTTACAAGGTCACCACCCATTATAACCCAAATGATTTTTCCTTTTCCGTCAAATCCGTCGCTTCAGGCTTGCCCAACTCCGTGATCTTTAAATATGATGCCTCGATGGCGAATGATAAGGACAAGATCGAAATCCAACAAGATTGGGACAAACGAAAGAGAGTAGTGGTAAACAAAACGGACAGTATTTCAACAAGTATCTATTATAGGCCGGGTTTTTTTAAATCAAAGTTGGTAATCAATGATTCCATTGTCCAGGAAAAGAATGTTTTTATCCCCTCAAATGGCTGGTTGGGCACCATTGAAACAGATACATTGCCCATATATCTCGATATGGACAGATTAAGTGTCGATAACACCATTTCCATAACGACAGAAAGCTTGAAGGCCCATGGGTTGGACCCTTATGCGTCCAAGACTTTTGTAGGCTTGTACCGAGTGCAGGATTTCGGGGCCATTTTCACGGATGATTTTGAACTGACAACCTCTTTTCGCAATGATTTTAAATCGGGGAATGTTCCTTGTCAACTGGCCCAATTGACCATTTTGAGCGAAGATGGACCAATTGCCCTCCCTGTTTGCAATAAGGGGTGCATTTCCGAAATTTCACTGTTTGCATTCAACAAGCAAATAGATGGCAAAAAAAATGATCTATCAAACTTTGGTGTGGATCATAGTGATTTTGTGCGCATGGAGTGTATTTCGAAAGATCAAAAATTGACCATAACTGTCAATGGAAAACCTGCATATACATTTGATGTTCCCAAGCCTAAAAGTAAAATAATTGGGTTTTGTTTCTTTTTTGAGGGAACCGGTTCTGTCAAAGATATCAAGCTCAAAAAAAATGACCGAATCATTTATGATTCCAAAATCTGAACCATCTTAAGATTTCACCAAGGTCTTGAACCCTGATGTCATAAATTCAGTAGTATGTCCTTCATCATCCAGATAAATGATGTACGCCTCCAATTCCTCGTGTTCCGCCAGGACTTTTTTGGATTCTTCCAGATCCATCGCCATAAAAGTAGTGGCAAAGGCATCTGCAACGGCACAGGTATTCGCCACCACACTGGTTGCCAATACATTGGAATTTTTGGTATAGCCCGTTTTCGGGTTGATAGTGTGGACATACTTCTTCCCAGTTTCAGGGTCCACCCTAAATTTTCGGTAGTTGCCCGATGAGGCCATGGCCCTATCTTTTAGGGAAACAATCAGCTTAAGTTGACGACCTTCTTCCACCTGTGGATCATCGATGCCGACGGTCCATTGTTTTTCAGAAACCAGATTGGTGCCCTTTGCGAGCACTTCCCCGCCTACTTCCACCAGATAGTTCTTTATCCCCTTGGCATCCAGCATGGCTCCCAAGCGGTCTATAGCGTAGCCTTTGGCCACAGCATTAAAATCAAAACGGATGGCGGGATGCGCCTTGAATATGGTGTTGTCTTTATTGATCGCCACTTTGTCCCATCCCACATACGCCAAGAGGCTATCTACCCTCAGGCTATCGAGCTCCATCTGTTCCCCGGGGCCAAATCCCCATGCATTGGCCAAAACGCCCACAGTGGGGTCAAAATAGCCGTCTGAAGCTTTGTGCACCTTGTTCGAGATATCAAAGACCTCCCTGAACATTTCGTCCACAACAATGGTGGAGTCCCCTGCATTGATCTTGGAAATGTCCGAATCGGGAATATAAGTTGACATGGATCGGTTCACTGCCTGGAAAACAGAATCGATTTCTTGTTGATAGTCCAGTTCCGTATCCGAGATGTAAATAATGGAATACGTAGTGCCCAGTGCATTGCCCCAATTTTGGTTTTTGGTCCATTGTCCCTTGGTGCAGCACAAAAACAAGAGGGACACCCCTAAAATGAATGTCTTTTTCATGATCTAAATCTCAATCAAACCTTGATAGTCCACAATATATTCTTCATCCAGATAGACCGGTAGCCCCCTGTCCGATGCATTGGAAAGCCCTACCCCAGCATAAAAGGTCTTTGCCTCAAACTTTTGGGCATGTTCCTTTACGGTCTGCATCAGTTCCATATCATATTCCCTTGGGTCCAGCGGAAATTCCACATTGCGCACAACAATAAAATGCAGCAATTTTTCCTTGAGGCATACATATTGGGGATTCTTTTTCAGTTTACTGTTGATGGCCATAAACTCAAAGCCATCGGCCTCCAGCTCCCGCCCCACAATGTTCATGGCCAGGTTATGCAGTTCCTGTTCTGTCAACTCTCTTCCCATAGGTAACAAAAAACCGATGCCTGGGCATCGGTCGGTTTTTATATGTTCTCCTCTTTGACTGTCCCGAAACCGAGTCCGTGACATGGTCGAGGTCGTATGTTCAGCTTGGCCTTATCCACCAAAGTCATCGAACCTGATATTCTCGTCCGGAATACCAAAGTCCTCTCCCATTTTTTGAACGGCCTTGTTCATCAAAGGTGGGCCACAGAAATAGAGCTCAATATCCTCAGGGGCCTCATGGTGGTTCAGGTAGTTTTCAATCACACAATTGTGGATGAACCCAACAAAACCATCACCAGCTTCGTCATTGATATCTTTCTTCACCTTCCAGTTGTCCTCTTCCAAAGGCTCGGAAAGTGCCATATAGAACTTGAAGTTCGGAAACTCCTTTTCCAATTGCTTAAAGTGGTCAATGTAGAACAATTCCCTCTTGGAACGTCCACCATACCAATAGGTCACCTTCCTGTTGGTTCGTAGGGTCTTGAACAGATGGTACAGGTGCGAACGCATCGGTGCCATTCCTGCACCACCACCTACGTAAAGCATTTCAGCTTCGGACTCATTGATGAAGAACTCACCGAATGGGCCGGAAATGACCACGGGGTCTCCTGGTTTCAACCCGAAAATATAGGAAGAGGCAATCCCGGGGTTGACATCCATCCATCCGTTTTTGGAACGGTCCCATGGCGGTGTTGCAATACGTACGTTCAACATGATTTCCCTTCCCTCGGCAGGGTAAGAAGCCATGGAATAGGCACGCTCCACCGTCTCTGGGTTTTTCATGACCAAGGGCCATAGGTTGAATTTGTCCCATTCGTTTTGGAACTTGTCCGGCGTTTCATGCTCCTCTGGGTGGGCCGTAATGTCGATATCGGAATATTTCACTTCACAGGGAGGTATCTCAATTTGGATATATCCTCCCGCCTTATAGTTCATTTCTTCAGGAATTTCCACCACAAACTCCTTGATGAAAGAGGCCACATTGTAGTTCCTGACCACTTTGGCGTTCCACTTTTTGATTCCGAAGACCTCTTCGGGAATGGTGATCTCCATATCCTGCTTGACCTTTACCTGACAGGCCAATCTTGCCCCATGTTCCAATTCTTTTTTGGAAAAATGTGGGGTTTCCGTAGGCAGGGCCTCACCTCCGCCCGAAAGCACATGGCACTCACATTGGATACAGGTTCCCCCGCCCCCACAGGCCGATGGCAAAAATATTTTTTGGTTTCCCAAGGTGGACAAGAGTGAATTTCCCGATCCGACCTCTATCTTTTTTTCTCCATTGATGGTGATGGTCACTGGACCAGAGGGAGATAATTTTTCCTTCGTGAAAAGTAACAATGCCACCAGCAACAACAACAAAACCAAAAAGGCCACTATGGTGATCAGAATAGTACCTCCTGTACTTGCAGCTAAAATCATCTTTACTTGTTTATAACTTTGTTATAGGAGACTGTTTTTTCCTTGTCCTCCAATTCCTTTTTAATTTCTTTTTCATCCTTGGCCTCAACGGTCGTGGAGGTTTGCTCCTCCGGTGGTTCATTGTCCCCGGTCAGCATTCCACCAAAACTCTGGAAACCGATACCCATCAACCCGGTGATGATAAAGGTGATCCCTAGGCCGCGCAATGGTGCCGGCACATTGGAATACCTGATCTTTTCACGGATGGCGGCAATGGCCAAAATGGCCAGGAACCATCCTATCCCTGAACTTACCCCATAATTGAGGGCCAATCCCAAATTGGGGATGTCACGTGCCTGCATGAAGAGGGAACCTCCCAAAATAGCGCAGTTAACCGCAATCAACGGCAAGAAAATACCCAATGAATTGTATAGGGAGGGTGAAAATTTTTCAACCACGATCTCCACCAATTGTACCATGGTAGCGATGGTGGCGATGAATAGGATAAAGGAAAGGAAGCTGAGGTCGTAATCAGCATACTCCGGACCCAACCAAACCAAGGCTCCATCCTTCAATAGATATTGGTCCAACAACCAGTTGAGCGGTACCGTAACCCCTAAAACGAATATTACAGCGGCACCCAAACCTACGGCAGTGGACACTTTCTTGGATACGGCCAAATAGGAACACATTCCCAAAAAGACCGCGAACACCATATTGTCTATGAAGATCGACTTAAAAAAAAGTTCTAAATGCTCTATCATGCTTCCTCAGTTTATGCTTCTTCTATTAATGTCCTGTTTCTGGAGCGTTGTACCCAGATAATGATTCCCACCACGATCAAGGCCGCTGGGGGAATGATCATGAAACCGTTGTTTTCGTAACCGATGGAATATAGTCCCGTCTTGGTCACAGGATCTCCCAACACCTTGAACCCAAATAGGGTACCGGAGCCCAAGAGCTCCCTAAAAAATCCGACAATGACCAATATGATTCCATATCCGGCCGCATTTCCTATACCGTCCAAGAAGGATTTCCAAGGTCCGTTGCCCAAGGCAAAGGCCTCAAAACGCCCCATGATGATACAGTTGGTGATAATCAATCCCACAAAGACCGATAGGGTCTTGCTGAGCTCATAAGCAAAGGCTTTGAGCACTTGGTCCACAATGATCACCAAGGTGGCCACGACCACCAATTGCACAATGATCCTGATCTTTGATGGAATGATGTTACGCATCAAGGATATGACCACGTTTCCAGCTCCCAGTACGAACAATACGGACAATGCCATTACCACGGACGCCTTCAGTTCGGCGGTAATTGCCAGTGCGGAACAGATTCCCAATACCTGAATGGTAATGGGGTTGTTATCCGCCAATGGATCCAATATCAGTTTCGAATCTTTTTTTGATAGTAGCGCCATATTACTTTGTTCTAATGGTTTCTAAATAAGGTTTGTAAAGCTTCAGGCTTTCCTTGATCATGGCGGTCACTCCATTTCCTGTAATGGTGGCCCCTGCCAACGCATCCACTTGGTTGTCCTCTTTGTCGGTGTTCAATGGGTCGTTGTTCCCTTTGGCCACGGCCACACCCACGTAGCTGTTCCCATCCAGGACGGTTTCCCCATCAAAATCATCCATGAAAAATCGTTGCTTGATGTTGGCACCCAATCCAGGGGTCTCTCCTTTGTGGTCAAAATAGACCCCTTGCACTTCCATGTTCTCGTCCAAGGACATGAACCCCCAAATAGCATCCCAAAGTCCTTTTCCGTACATGGGGATAATGTAGTATTGCTTGCCGTCCTTTTCTCCCACAAGCAAAGGCAGTTCGGCACTCAGTCCGTTTTTCACCTTGGCAAGTTCCTTTTGGACATCGATCAAGTAGGCATTTTCCTTTTCCTTTGCTTCGGAACCTACGATGACCAATTGTTTTTTTATGTACTTGGCAAATTCGGCTTCCACCTCAGTGGTAGGGACAAAATCAACGCTGCCCCCTTCTTCATTGTTGTTGACGCCCATGGCATACAGGATGTTCTGTTGCTTTTCAAAACGCTCATTTTCGCTGATTTTTGGCTTAAGGGCCGTTGCGAAAAAAGCCAGGACAGAACCCACAATGATTACCATGATCACCGCGAAAACCACGGTATATTTATTCTTTTCTGTATTGATGGCCATAATGCTTACGCTGTTTCCGTTTTTAATGAATCAACCTCATCCGAAGTTTTGGGATATATGGTGGCTGTCTTCAACCGTTTCAATCTCTTTTTGATGTTTCCTTTTACCACATAATGGTCAATGGTAGGTGCGAAAACGTTCATCAGCAATATCGCCAAGAAAACGCCTTCCGGATAGCCCGGGTTAAATACCCTGATCATCACGGACAGGAAGCCGATAAAGAATCCGTAGAACCATTTTCCCCTGTTGGTCTGTGCTCCGGTCACGGGATCCGTGGCCATGAAGACAATACCGAAGGCCAATCCGCCCACCAATAGGTGTTTCCAAAATTCGAAACTCATCAAGGTGTAGAACTTACTGTATTCTGGTAACCATCCAGCATCCACGACACCGTTGAATATCAAGCCCATAGCCAATGCACCGATCACGGCACTCACCATGATGCGCCAAGAGGCTATTTTGGAAAATATCAGGAACAGGGCTCCCAAAAGAATCAACAATTTGGAGGTTTCCCCCACAGATCCTGGGATGAAACCATAAAACATATCTGAAAGGGTGTAGCTGATTTCTGAGGCATTTCCTTGCGCCAAATAGCCCAAGATGGTCTCCCCGGAAATGGCATCTGCCGTACCTGCCCTTTCCACGGCCCCGTGTACCCAAACCTTGTCCCCACTCATCCAGGTCGGATAGGCGAAGAACAAAAAGGCACGAATGGTCAATGCTGGGTTGAGGATGTTCATCCCCGTGCCCCCGAACACTTCTTTTCCGATGACCACACCAAATGCAACTGCAATGGCCAACATCCAAAGTGGGGTATCCACAGGCACGATCAACGGCACCAACATTCCGGTCACCAAATAACCTTCTTCCACTTCGTGGCCTTTGATGACTGCGAACAAGAACTCAATGGCAAGACCCACACCATAGGAAACGATTACCAATGGCAGCACGGTGACCAATCCCAACCAGAAGTTGTCCCAAGTGAGGAAATGCTCAAAAAGGTCAAAATTTGCCGGAAATCCGTTGATGGCCGAGTAATGCTGATATCCCGCATTGAACATACCGAACAGCAAACAGGGCACAAGGGCCATGATCACGGTGTTCATGGTACGCTTCAAATCGTCGGCCGCCCGAACGTGCGCCCCGCTATGCGTGGTCTCGTTCGGCGTATAAAGAAAGGTATGCAGGGCATTGAAGGCAGGAGCCATCTTTTTGCCTTGGTACTTTAACTTAAGCTGATGTAATTTTTCTTTCATGCCCATATTATCCAAGTTCTTTTTGCAACAAATCCAAGCCTTCCCTGATGATCTGTTGGTGCGGTTGTTTTGAAATACAGATAAATTCCGTCAAGGAGAAGTCCTCGGGGGCCACTTCGTAGAGTCCCAACTGTTCCATCTCGTCCAAATCTTTCACCATGCATGCCTTTAGCAATTGGAGCGGGTAAATATCCAGCGGAAATACCTCTTCATATTGGCCCGTTACCACAAAAGCCCTGTGCTCACCGTTGGTATTGGTGTTCAGGTCATATTTCTTTTTGGGCATCAACCAAGAAAATGTCAAGGCCCTGGTGTTCGAAATTTTATTGAAAATTGGCTTGTTCCATCCGAAGAAGTCGTAATCATCTCCCTCGGGAATGGCCGTAACGGTATTGTTGTAAAAGCCCAAGTAGCCTTCCGTATGGGTCTTTTTCCCGGTCAGCACATCGCCATTGATCAGCCTGAACCTATCCTCTTTCACGCCACTGGCGTACAAAAAGGTAGAGATCTCGGCACCTATCTTAGTCGTGTAATATTTTGGGGATTTGATAACAGATCCAGCAAGGGCGATGGTCCTTTCCGCATTGAACTTTCCGGTCAAGAGCAGTTCCCCTATCATCAATAGATCTTGTGGGGATATGGTCCATACCACTTCCCCTTTGTTGACGGGGTCGATATGATTGATCTGCGTACCGACCAATCCTGATGGATGTGGACCCGATACTTTATGAAGTTCTATCCCATTCAAGTCAGCAAAAGGAGATCTGTTGGGCCTTCTGGAGGAGACGTGTATCTTGCCAGGGGTCAACTTACCCAATGCCGTGATCGCCACCTGCAGTTCCTGTTCCTTGTCTTTCAGCACATAATCCACATCTGCCGCCAAGGGTGCCGTGGCACAGGCGGAGATGAAAATGGCCTTGGGGGTCACATCGGGATCAGCAATGACATCGTAGGGACGTTGCTTGATGAACGGCCATCCGCCACATTGCAGAAGGAAGTTCTTTATAACGGGAGCTTTTGCAGTGTCCAGATCGGGCACTTTGTTGATCATGTATTGTTGCGTTTTGTCGGCGAGAATCTTGAGGGTCAAGATCTTTCTTCTTGCCCCGCGCACAATTTCCACCAATTCCCCGCTCACCGGGGAAACAAAGTGCATTTCTTCTTTGTTCTTGTTGTAAAAGAGGGGTTCGCCCGCTTTCACCTCTTCCCCTTGTTTCACCAACATTTTTGGTATGATCCCATGGAAATCATCTAGGTTTAGGGCATATACGTTACTGGTAACGGCTTTGGAAGTAGTCTGCTCTGCTGCCCCGACGAGGTTGATATCCAACCCCTTTCGAATCCGGATGTCTTTAGACATATTGTTGTAGACCTTTTGTTATCAAAATCGGTGGCAAATTTAGCACTTAAAGGATTGTTTTCATAATAATTGTCCATAAAAATGGGATTATATCGAGCTAAACTCCCCAGACCCACTTTTTGTTTAACTTTACCCAAAATTCAGGCCCTAAATGCGCATTTTGATCAAACTATTTTTCCTGCTTTTTTTGGTGCATGGCATTTTTGCCCAAGTGCAGGAAGAGGTAAATCCTCCCGAGAACATCAAGACCATTATTTTCAAGGGTCCCACCGAGGATCAGTTTCCCGTGGTGCAATTGGGGGAGTCGATGACCTTGGAATTTGATGACCTTACCGCCAGCGAACAGGACTATTACTACACCATCATACATTGCGACTATGATTGGACCCCATCCCAATTGTTGAAGTCACAATACCTAGCGGGAACCGACAACCAACGCATCATAGATTACGAGAACAGCTACACGACCCTGCAGCCCTACTCCAACTACCGATTGACCATCCCCAATGAAAATGTGGACCTCAAGGTCACCGGCAATTATGTGCTCGAGATCCATAACAGCTACGGGGAACTGCAGTTTTCACGAAGGTTTGTGGTGTACCGCGATGCCGTTACCGTGGCAGGCGTGGTCAAACGCTCTAGGGACTTCAATTTTTTGAACGAAAAACAAGTAGTCCAGTTCACCATCAATACAGGAGGTTTCCCAGTGGTGAATCCCAAGAACGAGGTAAAGGTGGCCATTCTCCAAAACCATTTTTGGCCCACGGCCCTGTACAACATAAAGCCCCAATTCACCATCGGCACGGAACTGGTCTATAAATATGATAAGGAAACCGCTTTTTTTGGCGGCAACGAGTTCCTGAACTTTGACACCAAGGATCTTCGCTCCCCCACTTTTGCCATATCGAGGATAGAAATGGGGCAAGTGTACAACCACTACCTTTTCACCAACGAATATCGTAACGACAGGCCCTACACTTATTTCCCCGACATCAATGGCGATTTTGTGGTGCGTACCCTGCAGGGCGATGATGTTTCCAGGGAGGCCGAATATTCCAAGGTGCATTTCAGCCTGCCCTACTCCAACCAAATTGGGCTGGACAACGTGTATGTAACGGGAAAGTTCAACAACTATGCCCTCGAAGAGGAAAACAGAATGACCTACAATGAGGAAAGCGGAAAGTTTGAACTGACACTCATGATCAAACAGGGCTTTTACAATTATAGGTATGAGGTGGAGCGCCAAGATGGCACAGTGGAGCCCAACTTTGTGAGTGGAAATTTCCACTTTACGGAGAACAATTACCTGATCTTGGTCTATTACAGGGATTTTGGCGACATGTATGACAGTATAATAGGTATAGGCTCCGTCAATTCCGCAACTATCAGCAATTAACTATCTTTAGTACCAAAACCCAACCTCAAACCAAACATGGAAAAAAAAGGCAGCTTGATCAGCAAAGGCCGGTACGAACTCAGGTTCCGGGGCGTTGAATGCCTGAACTGTGGCCACCCATTGGATATGAGCGATAAGTACTGCCCCAATTGCTCACAGGCCAACAGCATCAAAAAACTGACCCTGAAGGACTTTTTCAACGAGTTCATGTCCAGCCTGTTCAATTATGATTCCAAGCTGTTCAAGACACTTTCCATACTGCTGTTGAGGCCCGGGAACATCACTAGGGACTACATCAATGGCAAAAGGGTCACCTACACCAACCCCTTTCGGTTCCTGTTGAGCTTGGCCTTCATCTACTTTTTGATGTTCACCTTCGACAATCAATTTTCTGACCTCGATAAGGCCGCCAAATCATTCGATGGGAACATTAACGGGAACTCACCCGTTTCCTATAATATAAAATCAGGTGACGTTACTGTGGACAGTGTAAAGTTGAAACAACAGGCCGAGACCGTATTGAAATCCCTGGATTCCATCGAGCAGTCCAACTCCAATATTACTTTTGGGTTGAAAAAGTTCGATTCGATACGGAACTCCAACCCCGAAGTGACACGGCCGATAAACATATTGGATTCCCTCTCCCACTTGAAGAACCTAAAACCAAGAGTGAACAAGGATTCGCTGATGGAGGCAAACCCTTCCCATTATTTTGACAGCATCAGCAAGCGAAAGGGCATGAATGCCTTTTCGGAAAAAGTGGATTTTTTTGTGCATATGATCAAAAAGGACACCCTGTTCTCCTTTGACCAGGCCAAAGAGAAATACGCTATTGAAAGTACCATGTCCAACAAAATGGCCTTCAATTCGTCCAATAATTTTTTGACCATTATGCAACGGCCGAGCATCTTCCTGAAGAACACCATATCCAAGCTGCCGTTCGTCATTTTCTTCTTCATGCCGCTGTTCACCATCTTCATTTGGCTGGTGTACATCAGAAAAAAATATACCTACACCGATCATCTTATTTTTAGCTTCCACAATCAGTCATTGTTGTTTATCTTGCTCATCCTTAGCCTGCTGATCGACATGGCTTTCAACATATCGAGCGCATGGTTTTTTGTATTGGTTTTCAGTATTTACCTCTACAAGGCAATGCGTCGGTTTTATGGGCAGGGAAGGTTTAAAACCATTGTGAAATATCTTTTTCTGAACACTACATTCATGATATTGGCATTGTTCATGGCGGTGTTGTTGTTCACGGGAAGCGTTTTTATCTATAACTAACTTATGTTCACTCAAGTCACCAAAGGGATAAAGGTATCGGTACAGACCAGTTTTGAGGGCACGTTCTTCAAAAACTATAGGATGCACTATGCCTTCGGGTACACCATCACCATAGAAAACCTAAGCAAGGACACGGTGCAGCTCACCGCAAGGCACTGGGACATCTTTGATGCCCTGAAAGACCTCGAGACGGTGGATGGCGAAGGTGTCATCGGCAGGAAACCGGTCATCAAACCGGGAAAATCCCACACCTATAGCTCAGGTTGCTTGCTGGCATCGCCCATTGGGGCCATGAAAGGCCACTACCACATGGTGAATTTTACCAACGCCAAAGAGTTTGAAGTGGAGATCCCAACGTTCAAGTTCGCCGCCCCTTTTGCCATAAACTAGGCCGCACTTCCTTTCCAAATCGATTTTGCTTTTAGTAACTTTGTTGCCACTGTGTAATAAATATTCTAACAAAAATTAAAAGCAAAACATGGGAAAAGGATTTTTTCAAGTTCCAACCGCAGTCAACGAGCCGGTAAAAAGTTACGCCCCGGGCAGTCCGGAGCGCGAAGAAGTATTAAAACAGTACGAGGCCTATTACAATGGAAAGGTTGAGGTCCCTCTTTATATTGGCAGTGAAGAGATCAAGACCGGAAACACCCGACCCATGTCCCCACCGCACGAGCACAAGCATGTTGTGGGCCACTACCATTTGGCTGAAAAAAAGCATGTGGAACAGGCCATCTCCAACTGTTTGGAGGCCAGAAAGGCCTGGGCAGACCTCACTTGGGAACAGCGTGCCGCCATCTTCTTGAAGGCAGCCGAACTCATTGCAGGCCCCTACCGTGCCAAAATGAACGCCGCGACCATGTTGGCACAATCAAAGAACATCTATCAGGCAGAAATTGATTCCGCCTGCGAGCTTGTGGACTTCTTGAGGTTCAATGTGGAATATATGGCCCAGATCTATTCCGAGCAGCCCGAATCCTCCGTAGGGATTTGGAACCGCGTTGAATATAGGCCACTGGAAGGCTTTGTGTACGCCATCACCCCGTTCAACTTTACCGCTATCGCCGGAAACCTTCCGGCCAGTGCCGCGATGATGGGCAACGTAGTGGTTTGGAAACCCAGTGACAGCCAAGTGTTTTCCGCCAAGGTCATCGTTGACGTTTTCAAGGAGGCAGGACTTCCCGATGGTGTCATCAATGTGATCTATGGCGACCCGGTGATGATTTCCGACACCTTGTTGGCCAGTCCAGATTTTGCCGGGATACACTTCACGGGATCCACGCATGTTTTCAAGGAACTTTGGAGACAGATCGGGAACAACATCCACACGTATAAGACGTATCCAAGAATCGTTGGTGAGACCGGAGGAAAGGATTTTATCATAGCCCACCCTACCGCAAAGCCCCAACAAGTGGCCACGGCCATCACGCGTGGTGCCTTTGAGTTCCAGGGACAAAAATGTAGTGCGGCTTCCAGGGTCTATCTCCCTAAGTCCACCGCAAACGAAATCTTGGATTTGGTGAAAGCGGATGTGAATTCTTTCAACAAACCAGGCTCTCCTGCCGATATGAGCAACTTCATCACCGCGGTGATCCACGAGGGTTCTTTTGACAAATTGGCCAAGTACATCGATCAGGCCAAGGCAGACAAGGATGCCGAGATCATAGTAGGTGGCGGGTATGACAAATCTGTGGGATACTTTGTGGAACCTACCGTGATTTTGACCAGCAACCCCAAATACACCACCATGTGTACCGAACTTTTCGGTCCCGTAGTGACCGTCTATGTTTATGAGGACAAGGATTGGAGCAAAACATTGGAACTGGTGGACGGCACATCCGAATATGGACTGACCGGAGCCGTGTTGGCCAAAGACCGCTACGCAATTGACGAGGCCACAAAAGCATTGCAAAACTCTGCGGGTAACTTCTACATCAACGATAAGCCTACTGGGGCCGTTGTGGGTCAACAGCCATTTGGCGGCGCAAGGGCATCAGGTACCAACGACAAGGCCGGTTCGATGCAGAACTTGCTTCGTTGGGTTTCCCCTAGGTTGATCAAGGAGACTTTTGTGACCCCGGAAAATTATCGTTACCCATTTTTGGGATAGATTAAAAGCTTATTCATTAAATTCATGGCCATTATTCCAAAGGAATAGTGGCCTTTTTTCATTCTTTAAACCCAATAAAATGCCCAGACCCTATATTTTGGCAGAGACCAATTGGAAACATTTGAAAGACGAATCCTTTGATTTGGCCGTCCTTCCTTGGGCCGCCACGGAAGCGCACAACTACCACCTCCCCTATGCCACAGACACGATTGAAGGCACGGCAATTGCCGAGGAATCAGCAAGACTGGCCTGGGAACATGGCAGCAAGGTCGTGGTGCTCCCCACCATTCCTTTTGGGGTGAATACGGGACAATCCGACATCTATTTGGACATGAACCTGAACCCCAGTACCCAATTTGCCATCCTGAAGGACATGGTCAGTGTGTTGGACAGACAGGGCATCCATAAATTCATGATCCTCAACAGCCATGGCGGCAACAATTGGGAAGCATTGGTACGGGAATTGGGGCTACTCTTTCCAAAAATGTTCATCTGTGTGACCAATTGGTTCAAAATGGTGGAAAAAAAGGACATTTTTGAAAACCCCGGTGACCATGCGGATGAGATGGAAACCAGTCTCATCCTCCATTTAGCCCCAGAATTGGTGCTTCCCAAGGAACATTGGGGCGATGGAAAAGAATTCAAGAACAAGATCAAGGCTTTCTCCGAAGGCTGGGCCTGGACCGAGCGCCCTTGGTCCAAAATAAGCGCGGATACCGGTGTCGGCGACCCATCCAAAGCGACTGCCGAGAAGGGAAAAATGTTCTTTGGTGCCATTTGTACAAAAATGGCAAAACTGTTCATCGATATTGCAGAAGCGGATATGGAAAATCTCTATGAATGACGGTTGTTTTCCTATACATCATCAAAGCGTCCCAACAATTTAAATGTAAAATTAACGTTAAGTAATTGTTACTTAAATGTAACTTTATTAACTTAACGCTTTCAAATCATTTTAGTCATGAGAGAACGAATCAATGCATGGGGAAATTTGATGATCAAGAAATATGACCGTATGTGGCAATATGCCAAGGAATATTCAAGAAAATGTAGGCTGGTCTATGAACGCATGTACAGCATCTAATATTATCCCTTGAATTTTTGCGGTAGATAGACCACTTTCTTGGTCTCAAAAAAATCCTCTTCAAAATACTCCTTCAGATCAAAGGTCTGGATGGTGGTGTAATCTTTTAGCTCTTCAGTAAGGTCTCCACCTTTGAGGTAGAGTATGCCATTTTTTCGCTCGTGCGATGAATCCTTTTTGATTTTGCCCTTTGTCCAGTGTACAAAAGTGGGCATAGCGGCCACGGCCCTACTCACTATAAAATCATATTGGCCCGGCAAATCCTCGACCCTGGTATGGACGGCAGTAACGTTCTCAAGTTTCAACCCCTCTACCACTTCCTGCACCACTTTTACTTTTTTTCCAATGGCGTCCACCAAGGTGAACTCTACATTCGGAAACAAAATGGCCAACGGTATCCCAGGGAACCCCCCTCCGGTACCCACATCCAATATTTGGCTTCCTTCATTGAAGGTCTGGATACGGGCAATCCCCAAGGAATGGAGCACATGGCGAAGGTACAGCTCGTCAATGTCCTTCCGGGAAACCACATTGATCTTGGTGTTCCAATCCTTGTACAAAACCTCCAACTCCTTGAAATGCTCCTTTTGCTCATCGGTGAGCGTCGTAAAATATTTGAAAACCAGGTCCGCATTCATATCCCTACTGTTAATTTTGGCAAAATTAATACTTTTAAAGACCTTAACACCGTTCTAACAGGTAGTTGTTGATCTTTTAAGGTCAATATTAGTTACCTTTGTAAAAATTTTTTTTATGGATAAGAATACCGTCCGGTTTTCAAGAAAGGATTCAGCACAATTTTTTAAGACACTGAACAAAAGAGTGAACGAATACTTCAATGAAAATGACCTCAAAAAAACCGGAAACTGGAAACTTCACCTCAAGACCATAGTGATGTTTGCCGTTTTTTTGACCCCCTACTTTTTAATGTTGACCTTGAATCTGCCTTTTTGGGCCTATCTTTTACTTTCCATTACCATGGGAGTAGGTATGGCCGGTGTGGGCATGAACGTGATGCACGATGGCAACCATGGCTCCTATTCCAACAAGAAATGGGTGAACAAAATCATGGGAAGCAGCATCTATATCTTGGCAGGCAACGTGTACAACTGGCAAGTACAGCACAACGTACTGCACCACACCTACACCAACATCCACGAACATGACGAGGATATGGAAGCCGGAAGAATATTAAGGTTCTCCAAGCATGCGGAATGGAGAAAACACCATAAGTTCCAACATTACTATTCCATCCTGCTGTATGGATTATTGACCTTCAACTGGGCCATAACCACGGATTTCCAGCAGATGTACCGCTATATGAAGCGCAAACTAAGCTACGGTAAACTTCCAAACCCCGTAATCAACTGGAGCACACTGGTGATCACCAAAGTGATCTACATCACTATTTGGATCGTCCTTCCATTGATTTTTGCCGATATTGCCTGGTGGCAGATACTTCTTGGGTTTTTCATCATGCACTACGTGGCCGGTGTGATCCTGAGTGTGGTATTCCAATTGGCACATATTGTGGACCATGCCGACACCCCTCTCCCTGACGAAGAGGGCAACATGAAGAACACTTGGGCCATCCACCAGCTGTTCACCACCGTAAACTTCGGAACAAAAAACAGGATAGTGAACTGGTTCACCGGAGGATTGAACCATCAAGTGGAGCATCACATTTTCCCGAACATCAGCCATATCCACTACACAAAAATTTCCAAAATTGTGAAACAGACGGCCAAGGAGTTTAATTTGCCCTACAACGAATATAAAACTACCAGAAAAGCTATAATTTCGCACTTCAAACATTTGAAGGAACTGGGCAAAAACCCAGAGCTTCAGTACCAGTAAAACAAGCATATCACATGAGCAACCATCTATCTGACAGGATACAGAACAGGTCCACGTCAGCAACTTTGGCCATGGCGGCCAAGGCCAGGGAGTTACGAAATGAAGGCAAGGATATCATAGGGTTGAGCTTGGGAGAGCCCGACTTCAACATCCCCGATTTCATAAAAGAGGCCGCAAAGAAGGCCATTGATGAAAATTATAGCAGCTATACCCCAGTGGATGGGTATCCCGAGCTGAAGAAGGCCATCACCCTCAAATTCAAAAGGGACAATGGCCTGGACTATGGACCCAACCAGATCGTGGTTTCCACAGGAGCAAAACAATCCCTGTACAATGTGGCCATGGTCGTATTGAACCCAGGTGATGAAGTGATACTTCCCGCTCCTTATTGGGTGAGCTATAGCGATATCGTGAAATTGGCCGAAGGGGTTCCTGTTGAAGTACCAACAGGCATCGAAACCGATTTCAAAATGACGCCAGAGCAATTGGAAGCTGCCATTACCCCAAAGACCCGAATGTTTTGGTTCAGTTCACCTTGCAACCCCAGCGGTTCGGTGTACAGCAAAGCTGAGTTGGAAGGTTTGGCCGAGGTCTTGAAAAAATACCCGGACATCTATGTGGTCTCCGATGAAATCTACGAACACATCAATTTCACCAAGGGTGGACACGTCAGCATTGCCGGAATCGACGGAATGTATGATAGAACGGTGACCGTGAACGGCGTTTCCAAGGCCTTTGCAATGACCGGATGGCGAATTGGATATATTGGTGCCCCGGAGTGGATTGCCAAGGGCTGTAACAAACTTCAGGGACAGGTGACCAGTGGGGCCAATTCCATTGCACAACGCGCCGTGATCACTGCTTTGGAAGCGCCAGTGAGCAAAATCCAGTACATGATCGACGAGTTCCACAAGCGAAGAGATCTTGTCCTCGAATTGTTGGGTGAGATCGATGGGTTCAAACTCAATGTTCCCGAGGGTGCTTTCTATGTGTTCCCCGATATTTCCGCTTTCTTCGGAAAAACATTGAAAGGGACCACCATCAACAGTGCTGAGGATTTTGCATTGTATTTGTTGGAACACGCCAATGTGGCCACGGTAACGGGCGAAGCATTCGGAAACCCCAACTGCATCCGTATCTCGTATGCAGCTTCGGAAAAAGAATTGAGGGAAGCCATTGCCCGTATCAAGGCCGTGGTTTAATAACTTTCGCTTATCAAATCACTTATCAATTCGAGTGATTTTTGTAAAACAAAAAGTGGTATCGAGAATGGTAAATTCCTAAAGGAAATACTTGTTCTCGACACTTTTTTCTTTGAAAAAAACTCAAACTGACAGCATCCTAGCCAATCAGGTTTTTCTCCAGAAATATGGAGTAAGGACAATGAGCACGGTGAACAGTTCCAAACGTCCCAACAACATCAAAAAGCCACACCACCATTTTCCTGCCGGAGGAAGGCTGTTGTAATTGCTGATAGGGTTCAGTTCACCAAATGCAGGGCCCACATTGCCCAACGAAGAGGCAGCACCTCCCACTGCCGAGATAAAATCAAGGCCCAAAAAGCCCAGTACCAGGGAGCCTATGATAAACAAAAGCATATAGAGTACGAAAAAAGCAATCACATTGTACACGATATGCTCGGTCACCGTCTTTTCATTGTAACGCACAGGAATGATCGCATTGGGGTGCAGGGTCCGTTTGAACTCCAAAATACCATTTTTGATGATGATCAAGTGACGCATCACCTTGATGCCCCCTGCCGTGGAGCCTGCCGAGCCTCCCAAGAACATCAATCCAAAAAAGAGAACGGTCAAAAAGGGTGTCCAAGCCGTGAAATCGGCAGACACAAAACCCGTTGTGGTGATGACCGAGACCACTTGAAAAAGTGCATGCCTAAAGGCACTTTCTGCCTCGCCCCACACCATGGGATGGTATTCGGACATGGCAACATCAGCCTTGAAATAAATTCCAAATGCTGATAAAACACTGAATATCAATATAAAACCCAAGTAATATTTAAACTCCTCATCCTTCAAAATTCGCTGCACCCTTCCCGTAAGCGCAAAATAACTCAGTACAAAATTGCTCCCCGCCAAGAACATAAAAAGAATGGTGATGTATTGGATGGTTGGTTGATGGTTCCAATAGGCCAAACTGGCATTTTTGGTAGAAAACCCTCCTGTGGACATGGTCGCCAAGGAATGGTTGATCGCATCAAAAAAGGTCATCCCGGCCAGTTTCAACAGCAAGGTCTCCAATACCGTATATCCAAAATAGATGAGCCAAAGTCGTTTGGCCGTGTCCGTGATCCTGGGGTGCAGTTTGTCACCGCCCGGACCAGGGGCTTCCGCCGCAAACAGCTGCATGCCCCCGATACCCAACAATGGCAAAATGGCTATGGCCAGCACAATGATCCCCATACCTCCTATCCAGTGGGTAAGGCTCCGCCAAAGCAAGATTCCTTCGGGAAGGACCTCAATATCGTCCAAAATGGAGGCCCCGGTAGTGGTATAGCCCGAAATGGTCTCAAAAAAAGCATCGGTAATGGAAGGGATGGACGCTGAAAAAAGATAGGGTAACATCCCGGAAATGGACATCACAATCCACCCGAAGGTCACCACGATATAGCCTTCCTTCCGCTTGACCTCCTTTTTATGGCCCCTGGTGTAGAACATGGCCATGATCCCAAAAAGCATCGTGACAATGGCGGCAAGGGCAATGTCCAAGGTGGCACCATCCTTATAAATGGCACTGGCAAAGGCGGCCAAAAGCATGAAAGAGCCGTTGCAAAGGAGCAAAAGCCCCATAATATGGATAATGATTCGTGTGTTCAGCCTCATTATAGGAACAGCTTTTCTATCTTGGGTATGGCCTTGGGCAAGCAGCAGACCACTACTTTGTCCCCTTGGGTTATCCTAAAATCCCCCAGGGCGATGATGCCCTTCCCATTTCGTATCACCCCTCCTATACTCGCCTCACGTGGAAAGTTCAGTTCTCTGATGATCTCCCCGTTTACCAATGAGGTTGCCTTTACCTCAAACTCCAATATCTCCGCATTGAGGTTGTTGAGACGGGTCAACGCCAGCACTTCCCCTTTTCGGATGTATCGGAATATGCTGTTGGCGGCCAACAGTTTTTTATTGATGAGCGTATCCACTCCGATGGAATGTGACAACTGGAAATAATCCATGTTCTCCACCAGCGCGATGGTCTTTTTTATCTTTTTGTTCTTCGCCACCAGACAGGACATGATGTTGGTCTCCGAATTCCCGGTGACGGCAATGAAAGCATCCATGGACTCGAGGCTCTCCTCTTCCAAAAGCTCCACATTCCTCCCATCCCCATTGATGACCAACGCGTGGGGAAGCTCATCGGCAATGTCAAACGCCTTTTCCTTGTTCTTTTCTATCAGTTTTACATTGAATTTTTTACTGCACAGGTCCCGTGCGGTCTTGAAACCGACCTTGCTCCCACCCAAGATCATCACGTTTTTGATCTCCTGCTTCTGCATCCCGGTGAGTTTGTAGAGTTCCTCTACCCCTTTGTCCGAAGTGATGAAATAGACCTGGTCACCTTCCTTGAAAACGGTATCCCCACGTGGAATGAGGGTGAATTGTGTCCCCATACGCTGCAGCGCAATGGGCATAAAGTGCAGTTCCGGGAAAATGCGGGCAGCCTCCTTGACCATTTTGCCCACAAAAGGGGCCGTCTTGGGGAGGATTACACCAAACATCGTCAACAGACCACCTTCAAATTCATAAGTATCGTTGAAGGCCGACTGGTTCAGCATCAACTGAATCTCCATGGCGGCCAAACGTTCTGGGGAGATAAGCTCATCAATCCCCAACTCCTCAAACTTTAGAATGTCCCGATTGTCCATGAACTCCGTGTTGGATATCCGGGCCATAGTCCTTTTACAACCTAGTTGTTTGGCCAATAGGCAAAGAGTAAGGTTCGTGGTTTCCGAGGCGGTGACCCCGATTACCAAATCCGAACCATCCACATCGGCATCCTGCAACACCTGAATGGAAGTGGCATCCCCCTTAAGGACACGTATGTCCAAATGATTGTCCGCGTAGGACAGTTTCTCCTTGTCCGTGTCGATCAATGTAATATCCTGGGCCTCATAGGACAAAAGTTTTGCCAAATGAAAGCCTACCTCACCAGCTCCTGCAATAATGATCTTCATTGATTAGAATAAGATGTGTTTCCAAATAATTCCGCCTTGTACGCCACAAAATGGTCATTGAAGTCTAAATGACATACTATTAACATAATACGGAAAGTTTCCGCTATTCCTCGGCAAAATTACATAAATATTTTTGTCTTCCTTCCAGATGGCTAAGTTGTATATTTGCCAGCAAATGAAAGCCATGTCAGAAAAAGTGACCCCTTATAAAGAATCGGGACTGGGAAAAAAGGAGCAGGTTAGGCAAATGTTCGATAACATTTCCGAAGATTATGATGGATTGAACAGGGTGATCTCCTTTGGCACCGACATTAAATGGCGTAAGCGCATCGTTTCCTTTTTAAAGGAAAAATCCCCAAAGACCATTCTGGACATTGCAACCGGCACGGGTGACCTTGCCATAGCCCTTGCCCCCACGGGTGCCGAGAAAATCATTGGCCTGGACCTCTCCCCTGGGATGCTGGAAGTGGGAAAGGAAAAGGTTTCGAGAAAAAAACTGCAGGACACCATCGAAATGGTGGTGGGCGACAGCGAGAACCTTCCTTTTGAGGACAATTCCTTTGATGCTGTGACGGTAGCCTTCGGGGTCCGCAATTTTGAAAACCTCGAAAAAGGACTGGAAGAAATACGCAGGGTCCTGAAAAAAGGGGGGAACTTGGTCATATTGGAGACTTCGGTACCCACAAAGACCCCGTTCAAGCAAGGATATCGCATCTACACCAAATACATCTTGCCCACCATTGGCAAGATCTTTTCCAAAGACCGTTCGGCCTACTCTTATTTATGTGAATCCGCCTCGGTTTTTCCACATGGGCAGGCCTTCAACAATATTTTGGCCAAAATTGGGTTTATAGGAATAGAGAACAAACCCCAGACATTGGGAGTAGCCTCCATCTATGTCGCCACAAAATAGTTTGATGAAAAACGTCCTTATCCTGTTTGGGCTGCTGATCTTGGCAAGCCCAAAATCCAACGCACAACTTGGGGAAGATCCCATTCTCAACCTTCAGAACGAGGATTTGAAGTTTTTGAACTGGGGCTATTATTTGGGCTTCAACCAATATGATTTTCAGTTTGAGTACAAGGACGATGTGGGCCGTGATGTCTTGGTCGATAAGAGTTTTGGGTTCAATGTGGGTTTGATCGGCGAGCTGCGGATCAACGAATTTTTGGATGCCCGCTTTGAGCCGGGCCTTCTTTATACCGCACGTACCCTTGGGTTCCCTGGCTTCTCGACCGAGGCCGATGCCATTCGCGAAGTGCGCTCCACCTACATCCGCTTCCCTCTTTTGCTGAAGGCCAGCACCAAACGGATCGGCAACTGGAAACCCTTTATCGTGGGCGGTGTTTACACTTCGATGAACCTTGGAAGCAAAGAGGACAGTCTGGACGACAACAGCAGTGGGGAGTTCCGAATGAAGAAAAACGTCTACGGCTATGAATTGGGCTTCGGTATCGATTTTTACACGGAATATTTCAAGTTCTCGCCTTCCATTAGGGGTGTTTTTGCCCTCACGGACGAACTTGTGCCCGACAACGACCCCAACAGTCCATGGACAGGGAACATCAATGCCATGCGGACGCGGGGCATCTTCATCAATTTTACGTTTGAATAAATCTGGATTATTGAATATTTCGAGACTTCTGTAAGTCCAAGAATCCAATCATTTAAAAATCCAACTACCTCCTTATTTCATTGAGAAGGATTGCGGTAGCCGTGGCCACGTTCAAGCTTTCGGCGGTGTCGCCACCAAACTGCGGAATGGAGATCCGCTCCGTGACCCACGCACTTACCTCATCGGAAATGCCATTTGCCTCATTGCCCATCACCAAGATACCTTTGGAAGGAAGTGCTTTTTCATACACCGGTTCACCATCCATAAAAGCGCCATAAACAGGCTGTTCAGCATTTTTCAAGAATTCGGAAAGAGGGGCGTAAACTATGTTTACCCGTGCTATGGAACCCATGGTGGCCTGCAGCACCTTTGGGTTGTAACAATCCACAGTGTCCATGGAGCAGACCAATTGCCGTATCCCAAACCAGTCGCACAACCGTATGATGGTCCCCAAGTTGCCCGGATCGCGCACGGCATCCAAGGCCACTCCCCAGTCCGACACTTCGGTTTTTAGCGTTTCGGGCATATGAAAGACCCCCAGTACCCCGTTGGGCTGTTTCAAACTGCTCATCTGTTTCAAAATGGTCCCGGAAACAACTTCTGCTTCCCCAAGTCCACTCCCCTTCCATGTCCCATCCACGAAAATTTTGAATGACTGCAACCCCACTAGTAGCAACTCTTTCACAAATTTTTCGCCTTCGACCACAAAGAGTCCGTGTTGAGATCGGTACTTTTTTTGCTTTAGGCTAACAACTAGTTTGATTTGGTTTTTTGTAACCATCTAAATCGTGTATTTTTGGCGTCTATGAGGGGTTTTTTAGTTCAAATGGGCAACCGTGCAAAAATAGGACTATTGTTGCTTATGTTGGGCACAATAGGTTGCAATACGCTCAAAAAGGTGGAGGATGACGAGCTTTTGCTCACCAAAAATTCCATCTATGTTGATGGGGAAAAAACTTCCACCAGCGAGATCAAGGGGCTCATCTCCCAAAAACCCAACAGCAGTGTCCTTGGTTATCCCCTCCGCCTGAACCTGTATAACCTCGCCAAGGAAAATCCCGATTCTTCCTTCCAAGACTGGTTGCACAGGAAGGAAAAAAGGGAAAAACGCCTCAATAACCTGCTCTCCAAAAAACAGGTGAACCGATTGCAGGAATCCTTTATCGTAAAAGGGGCCAGTGAATTTCTGGAGCGGGTCGGGGAGCCACCGGTGGTGATCGACACTTCGCTCACCCGAAAATCTGTCGAAAGGCTGGAAGCCTATTACAACAGTAAGGGATATTTCAACAACAATGGTTCCTATGAGATTGTCCAAGGAAAGAAAAAGAAAAGGGCCGAGGTAGAATACAACATCACCCTGAACAAGCCTTACATCATTGATACCGTCCAGAAAAACATCACCTCGCCCGAACTGGATTCCATTTACAACATTTCTGCCAGACGGAGTTATGTAAAAAAAGGGGATCAGTTCGACCTGAACAACTTTACCTTGGAGCGGGAACGGCTGACCACCCTCTTCCGAAATTCGGGAGTCTATAATTTTCAGGAAAGCTCCATCAACTACGATATTTTGAGGGACACTGTCCGAATTGCCGATGATCAGCTCATGGATGTGAAATTGAACATCAAAAAGTTCAGGAGCGCCACGGACAGTTCCAATACCAATGCCCCCTATAGGATAGCCCGTCTCAAAAAAATCAATATCTATGCCGACCATACCATACAGACAGACCCTGATTCCCTGAAGAGCTTGGAGCACGACAACTATACCATTTTCTACACGGACAAGCTCAGATACAAGCCCAAGGCCCTCACTGATGCCATTTTTTTTCAGAAGGACAGCATTTACAGGGATTTGGATCGGATCAGGACCTACCGACAGATTACTAACTTGAACACTTTCAAATATCCCAATATCGAGTTCATCGCCGATTCCACCCAAACGGAGCTGATATCCAACATCTACTTGTCGGCAAAGCCGAAATTCTCGTTGAACCTGAATTTTGACATCACACATTCCAACATTCAACAAGTGGGGACGGCCTTCAGCACATCGGTGATCACACGCAACGTATTTGGGGGTGCGGAGACTTTGAACATTTCCGCAAGGGGATCCATCGGACTCTTGAGCGATGCATCGCTATCCAACGAAACCTTTACCTCCGAACTGGGCGGGGACATCAACATCACCTTCCCCAGGATCTGGCTTCCCTTCAGCACGGAGAAAATCATCCCTTATTACATGCTGCCCCAGAGCAGGTTGTTGGCCGGTACGAACTTCCAGCGAAATATCGGGCTGGACAAACAATCGCTGAACACTATCCTTTCCTACAATTGGTCGCCAACGGATAGGCACAAAAACAATATTGAACTGCTGAACGTGGAATTTGTGCGCAACGTGAACCCGGACAACTTCTACAATGTGTACCGCAACACTTTTTCCAATCTGGACGACATTGCGGATGATTTTCAAGACGACCCACTATATGCCGATCTTTTTGAAATTGTGGACAACGACATCGATTCCCTTCGCCTCACCATTCCTGAAGGTGCAAACACCTTTGTACAGGATGCCCTGGATGGGAATATCACTGGGCTGTCCCCCGATCAGTTGGACGAGGTGAACAGTATCGCCGAGCGAAGGAGACGATTGACGGACAACAACCTGATCTTTGCCAGTAACTTCACCCATACCAAGAACAGTAAATCGGGCATCAACGACAATGATTTTTACCAATATCGCATCAAACTGGAGAGTGCCGGAAACGTCCTGTCGCTCATGTCCAACATTGTTCCCTATAACAAAAATGACAATGGGCAACTTTTGGTGTTCGGGGTTCCTTTTTCCCAATACATTAAGTCAGAGTTCGACTATATTCGGCATTGGGAAATCGGCGATTCGCAGGTGATTGCGTTCAGGAGTTTTTTGGGCATGGCGGTCCCTTATGGAAATTCGGACAATGTTCCCTTCGTGAGGAGTTATTTTGCTGGGGGGTCCAACGACAACAGGGCGTGGAACGCCTACGAACTGGGCCCCGGGAAGACCAGCAACATCAATGACTTCAACGAGGCCAACCTGAAAATGGCATTTAACGTGGAATATCGGTTCCCCATCGCCGGCGATGTAAAAGGCGCTTTCTTTGCGGATGCGGGCAACATCTGGAACGTTTTTGACAACGAAAGCAACCCCGATGCCATATTCAAAGGAATCTCCTCATTGGGGGACATAGCCCTTGGCACAGGTCTGGGTCTCCGATATGACTTCACCTACTTTGTGTTCCGTTTGGATGTCGGGTTCAAGACCTACAATCCTGCAAGAGTGGGGGCCGATCGGTGGTTCAACGAATATAACTTCAGGAATGCCGTCCTCAATATCGGGATCAATTATCCTTTCTAGAGGAAATATTTTATTACTTTTGTTCCCTATTTTAACTCGAAACCATCTTAAACTATGTCCCATAATATTAAACCGGGCGTTGCTACCGGTGATGAAGTACAGGCAATTTTCAAACACGCAAAGGAAAACGGCTACGCACTGCCCGCGGTAAACGTAATTGGATCCGACACCATCAATGCAGTAATGGAAACCGCTGCCATACTAAATTCTCCGGTCATCATCCAGTTTTCCAATGGAGGGGCACAGTTCAATGCCGGCAAGGGACTTTCCAATGAAGGCCAAAGAGCGGCCATTCTCGGAGGAATAGCAGGTGCCAAGCACATACATCAATTGGCCGAGGCCTATGGTGCAACCGTTATCCTTCATACCGACCACTGCGCCAAGAAATTGTTGCCCTGGATCGATGGGCTTTTGGATGCCAGCGAAGCACATTTCAAGGCCACAGGGAAACCTTTGTACAGTTCACACATGATCGATCTTTCCGAAGAACCTTTGGAAGAGAACATCGAACTCTGCAAGGAATACCTGAAGCGAATGAGCAAAATGGGCATGACCCTGGAAATCGAATTGGGTATCACAGGAGGTGAAGAGGACGGCGTGGACAACTCCGATGTTGACGATTCCAAACTCTACACCCAGCCCGAAGAAGTGGCCTATGCCTATGAAGAGCTTTCAAAGATCAGCCATAGGTTCACCATTGCAGCGGCGTTCGGTAATGTTCACGGGGTCTATAAGCCCGGAAACGTGAAATTGACCCCGAAAATCCTGAGAAACTCCCAAGAATATATTTCGAAAAAATACGGAGTGGGACACAACCATATCGATTTTGTTTTCCACGGTGGGTCAGGTTCCACTTTGGAAGAGATCAGGGAAGCCATCGGATATGGGGTCATCAAAATGAACATCGACACCGACCTTCAATATGCCTTTTTGGAAGGGGTAAGGGATTATGTGCAGAACAAATCGGCTTACCTTCAGGCCCAGATCGGAAATCCAGAAGGAGATGACCAGCCCAATAAAAAATATTACGACCCAAGGGTCTGGCTTCGAGAAGGTGAAAAAACCTTCATCACCCGCCTGAAGAAAGCTTTTGAAGACCTGAACAACGTAAATACGCTGTAAATCTAAGTCCTCATCTAACTAAATATTGATTCCATGTCGTCTTGGTTTAAAAGAAAGGAAAAAGGAATACAGACAGCAACTGAGGAGAAAAAGGACACCCCGAAAGGGCTATGGTACAAATCCCCCACAGGAAAGATCGTAGAGTCCGAGGACCTCGCCAAAAACTTCTATGTCAGTCCCGAGGACGACTACCACGTCAGGATCGGGAGCAAGGAATACTTTGAAATTCTTTTCGATGACAACAAGTTCAAGGAACTGGATGCCAACCTAAAATCCAAAGATCCCTTAAAGTTCGTGGACACCAAAAAATATTCTGAGCGTTTGAAGGCCGCGGAACAAAAAACGGGCTTGAAAGATGCCGTCAGGAGTGCCGTGGGCAAGTCGATGGGAAAGGAACTGGTGGTTTCCTGTATGGACTTTGCCTTCATTGGGGGCTCCATGGGCAGCGTGGTAGGTGAAAAGATCTCACGCGCCATTGACGTGGCCATGAAGAAAAAAATCCCATTCCTGATGATCTCCAAATCAGGGGGAGCGAGGATGATGGAAGCTGCGCTTTCCCTTATGCAGTTGGCAAAGACATCCGCCAAATTGGCCCAGTTGGCCGAGGCCAAAATACCCTACATTTCATTGTGTACGGACCCTACCACGGGCGGGACCACCGCATCCTATGCCATGTTGGGGGACATCAACATCTCTGAGCCGGGTGCCTTGATCGGATTTGCAGGGCCAAGGGTGGTCAAGGATACCACGGGAAAAGACCTTCCGGATGGCTTCCAGACCGCTGAGTTCCTTAAGGAGCACGGATTTTTGGATTTCATCACCCACCGTAGGGATTTGAAGAAAAACGTTAACCTCTACATCGATTTGATCACCAATCAACCCATCAGGTCGTAAAAACGGGCGTATTCGCTCCTTAGTCCAAAAAAAGAATTATCTTTGCGCGCTGATCGAAGGTCGATCGATACATAAAAATCATTTAAATAATATTGGAATGTATTTAACCAAAGAAGTAAAAGCCGACATTTTCAAGAAACACGGCGGCTCTGAGAGCAACACTGGTTCTACGGAAGGGCAAATTGCATTGTTCACACACCGTATCAACCACTTGACACAACACCTTAAAAGGAACCACAAAGATTTTAACACAGAGCGTTCTTTGGTGGCGTTGGTAGGTAAAAGACGTAGTCTTTTGGATTACCTAAAGAAAAAAGATATTGAAAAATACCGTGCCTTGATCAAGGAACTAGGTATTAGAAAATAAAAACGATGGGGAGGCTTTGGCTTCCCCTTTGTTTTAGTTGGACGAACTCCAACGACTTAAAGTCCCATTCGATTGGGCAAACACAAAAAGCTTCAAATAGTTTTTCATTGGTCAGTGCCGAGAGGCAAACACAACAACAACACAACACGACCGCCCGGATGGCGGTAGACCAAATGTTTAACGACCCGTATCTTTTTTGACGGGTAAGACGAATTCTTATGATTCCAAAAACTTTTAAAGAGGTCATTGACCTTGGTGACGGTAGGGAGATTTCCATCGAAACCGGAAAATTGGCAAAACAGGCCCATGGTTCTGTAGTAGTCCAATCAGGCAAATGTATGTTGCTATGTACAGTTGTCTCCAATTCTCAAGCTTCGGATGTGGATTTCTTGCCACTTACCGTGGATTATCGTGAAAAATTTGCCGCTGCAGGACGTTATCCTGGCGGATTCTTTAAGCGTGAAGCAAGACCCAGCGATGGTGAGGTATTGACCATGCGTTTGGTGGACAGGGTTTTGAGACCATTGTT
>JASBTQ010000047.1 GCA_030148335.1 Allomuricauda sp.
ATCCCGAATTTTGATTCAGCAAAAATTAAACTATATATTTGCACCCGCTTAACAGAATCACGGCGAGGTAGCTCAGGTGGTTAGAGCGCAGGATTCATAACCCTGAGGTCGGGAGTTCAAGTCTCCCTCTCGCTACAAAAAAGACCATCAATTTGATGGTCTTTTTTCTTTTCCTCCCATTCACTTTCATGGTTTTAGACATACATTTGTGACATGAAGAACACCATTTCCGAACGTGTCGCGGATTTCCTCAAAAACTATCCTCCGTTCAGTGCATTGGAAAGCGGTCAGCTTGAAACCCTTTCCTATGAGGTAACCATTGTGCACAAGGAAAACAACAGCATCATTTTTTCGGAAAAAGAAGCTCCCCACGATTGCTTTTATGTGGTCCACAAAGGTGCTGTGGCACTCACCAAAAAAGGTTCCACCCAGATTTTGGACATCTGTGACGAGGGCGATGTTTTCGGCCTTCGACCTTTATTGGCCCACGAAAACTATAAACTAGAGGCCAAGGCGCATGAGGAGACCATCCTCTATGCTATCCCCATCAAGGAATTTAAACCGCTTGCTTTGCAAAACCATCGGGTCGGAGACTTTTTGATAGAGAGTTTTGCCTCAAACACCCGAAATCCCTACTCGCAAAAGCATCGGGGGAAACTGTACGGAATCACCACTGCCTCGGGGGATGGCGGTGGAACGGAAACCAAATTGTTGGACCTGCAGCCCGTCCGGTATTCCTCGGACTTGGTCACCTGTACCGAGGGCTCCCAGATCAAGACCATTGCCAACACCATGGGCAAGCACAATGTAAGCAGTATCTTGGTTGTAAAGGACGGATTGCCCGTAGGCATCATCACCGATAAGGATTTAAGGGAAAAAGTGGCGACCGGGCTGTTTTCCATCACCGGAAATGCCAAATCCATCATGACGACTCCTGCCATCACCTATCCAAAGGAGCTAACGGTGACACAGGCACAAATGGCCATGATGAAGAGCAATATCAGCCATTTGGTGCTCACCGAGGATGGGACCACCGACACGCCCGCAGTCGGGATACTTTCAAAACACGACGTCATGGTGGCCATGGGAAACAACCCCGCTGTACTGCTGCGGGCCATCAAAAGGGCCAGGGATTCCAAAAGGTTGCGCAACATCCGACAAAGCATCATGAGCTTGCTACAGGGCTATTTGGAAGAGAACATCCCGATTGGGCTCGTCTCCAAAATCATCTCGGAGCTCAATGATGCCACCATCAAGCAGGTCATCGACATCTCCATTAAAAAAATGGAATCGGAACCCCCTGTCAAGTTTGCTTGGCTCACCCTGGGCAGCCAAGGGAGGGGCGAACAATTGCTGAACACCGATCAGGACAATGCCATTCTCTATGAAAATGTGCCTGTAGAAGAGTCTGAGACCACCCGTGACTATTTTCTAAAACTCGGAAGCATCATTTCCACGGAACTGAATACCATCGGGTTTGAATATTGCCCAGCTGAAATGATGGCTTCCAACCCATTGTGGTGCCACAGTTTGGACGAATGGAAAGAAGTCACCACCCACTGGATGGGCAACCCAGGGCCCGACGAGGTGCTGCTGTCCTCCATCTTTTTTGATTTTAATGTCACCTATGGTGAAAAGGCATTGGCCGATCAGCTTTCGCTGCACATTTTTGACAACGTGAAGAAATTCCCCCAGTTCCTCACCCATTTGGCCAGTGGTGCACTGCAGAATCCTTCCCCTTCAGGCTTTTTCAGGGATTTTTTGGTGGAACAGGATGGTGCCCACAAGGATTTCTTCGACCTAAAACTGCGTGCACTCATGCCTTTGGTGGATGCTGCTCGGGTACTTATCCTTTCACATTCCGTAAAGTCCATCAACAACACCTCCGAGCGTTATGAAAAACTGGCAGAACTGGAACCGCAGAACAAGGAAGTTTACCTCGCCTGCTCCTATGCCAGCAAGGCACTTTTGAAATTCAGGACCAAGCATGGATTACTGCACAACGATTCGGGCAGGTTCATCGCATTGGACAAACTGAACAAAGAGGAAAAAATAAAGCTGAAAAGGACATTCAAGACCATCAAAGAGATCCAAACGTTGATCGAAATACGATTCCAAGTCAAAAACCTGTTGCGCTGATGTGGCCCTTCTCCTCAAAAAAACAACTGGAACTTCCTCCATTTTGGAGGGAATACGAGGATGGTTTCCATCAAAAACTTCCAGATAAGGTACAGGAGAATACCTTTATCGTCTGGGATACCGAGACCACGGGGTTCCGTTTGGACAGGGACCGAATGTTGTGCATCGGCGCAGTGAAATTGATCAATGACAGCATAGCTGTGAAGGACAGTTTTGAAGTCTATATCCATCAAGAACACTACGATGCCGAAAGTGCAGAAATTCACGGTATCCTTAGAAAGGGCAAAAGGGAGCGCATATCCGAGTTGGAGGCCCTAAAACTGTTCCTCGGCTACATAAAAAACCATGTGTTGGTCGGCCACCATGTGCTGTTCGATGTAAATATGGTGAATGCGGCACTCAGAAGAAACGGGCTTCCCAAACTAAAAAACAAAACCTTGGACACAGGACTGCTCTACAAACGGACCCTCCTCATTTCCAATGTGCTCCAGAAGAAAGAAAAATATGCCTTGGACGAGCTTGCCGAAAAGTTCAGCATTTCAAAAAAGGATAGGCATACCGCTCTCGGTGATGCACTCATCACTGCAATCGCGTTTCTACGGATTGTGGAAAAATTGAGCCCAAGAAATCTAAAGGACCTCTTTAAAAAACAAGACCCCCCGAGATTCGGTCTTTAGGTCATTTACTTTCCTTTATAATGCCCTCAACTACTTCTGGGTTCAACAAGGTCGAAGTGTCCCCTAAATTATCGGTGTCCTTGGATGCTATTTTACGAAGGATACGCCTCATGATCTTACCGCTACGGGTCTTGGGCAGGCCTTCCACAAATTGGATCTTGTCCAATTTGGCGATAGGTCCAATATGCTCTGTAATCAATTGATTGATTTCCTTTTCAAGGTTTTCCCGGTTCCGTCCTTCCCCAGTCTCCTTCAAGATGACGAATCCATACAGCGCATTCCCTTTGATATCGTGCGGAAAACCAACAATGGCTGATTCGGCGACCGCTGGGTGCTCGTTGATGGCATCCTCGATCGGTGCCGTGCCCAAATTGTGCCCGGAAACAATAATGACATCATCTACCCTACCCGTGATACGGTAATAGCCCACTTCATCCCTCAAAGCCCCATCACCTGTAAAATACATGCCCTCGAAAGCAGCAAAGTACGTGTCCCTATATCTTTTATGGTCTCCCCAAATAGTACGCGCAATGGAAGGCCACGGGAATTTGATGCACAGTCGGCCATCAACCTGGTTGCCTTTGATTTCCTTGCCATTTTCGTCCATCAATGCCGGCTGTATACCTGGCATGGGCAAGGTGGCATAGGTAGGTTTTGTGGGGGTCGAAAATGGGATGGGAGAAATCAGGATACCTCCTGTCTCCGTTTGCCACCAGGTGTCCACAATGGGGCACTTTTTGTTCCCTACGTGGTCATTGTACCAGTGCCATGCTTCCTCATTGATGGGTTCTCCCACAGTTCCCAACACTTTAAGGCTGGAAAGGTCATATTTGGTCACGAAGTCCAAGTCCTTTTTGGCCAAGGCCCTGATTGCCGTTGGGGCGGTGTAAAATTGGGTCACCTTATGCTTCTCCACAACTTCCCAGAACCTTCCATGATCGGGATAAGAAGGAACGCCTTCGAACATGACGGTGGTGGCTCCATTGGCCAACGGGCCGTACACAATATAGGAGTGCCCGGTTATCCAACCAATATCGGCCGTACACCAATAGACATCCTCTTCCCTATATTGAAACACATTCTTGAAGGTATAGGCCGTGTACACCATATATCCACCAGTCGTATGGACCATCCCTTTGGGGCGACCCGTTGAACCAGAGGTGTATAATATGAACAAAGGATGTTCTGCATCCACGATTTCAGGAACACAGTCAGAATAGGCCTTGTCCAACAAGGGCTCTATCCACTGGTCACGTCCCGCTTTCATTTCCACTTTTTCCCCGGTTCGCTTTTTCACCAAAACGGTGTCCACGCCAGGACATTGTTTCAGGGCATCGTCCACAATGCCCTTTAGGTCGATGGTCTTGTTCCCTCTGTAGGAACCATCGGAGGTCAAAACAACCTTGGCTCCGCAATCGTTGATCCGTGTGGCCAGAGCCGTTGATGAAAATCCGGCAAAAACCACGGAATGGACCGCTCCGATACGCGCACAGGCCAATATGGATATGGCCAGTTCCGGGATCATGGGCAAGTAGACCACGACCCTATCCCCTTTTTTGACACCTTGGTCCTTGAGCACGTTCGCAAACTTGCACACACGCTCGTGCAGTTGGGTATAGGTGATATGTTCGGCAGCCTCTTTGGGGTCATTGGGTTCAAAAATGATGGCGGTCTTGTCCCCACGAATGCGTAAATGCCGATCGATGCAATTTTCGGTGATGTTGAGCTCGGCCCCATCAAACCACTTGATTTCCGGCTTTGTAAAATCCCACTCCAACACTGAGTTCCACCGCTTTCTCCAATGAAAATGTTCCTCGGCTACTTCTTCCCAAAAACTTTCAGGATTTCTGACAGATTTACGATAGACCTGAAAATATTCCTCCAAATGTTTGATGTGGTAATTACTCATGCTGCTTATTACATTTTATGTGCATAAAAATACGAAAAAAGAGGGCAAAACTTGTCCTGTCCTAATGTCCGATTGCCTCTCCCACCCCGCTGGGAATGCGGATGTTCTCCACAATTTCCTGTACGTCTTCCGGAGGGGCCGGGGTAAACCTCGATACTAGTATGGCTATCAAGAAATTGACGAGCATACCCACCGTGCCAAAGCCTTCCGGAGAAATGCCCCACCACCAATTGGCTTCTGTGGCCGTTTCTGGATTACCTATCCAACCTAGCTTGAAACGGGCAATGTAGTAACAGGTGATGGCGAGTCCTGCCACCATTCCTGAAATGGCTCCTTCCCGGTTCATCCGTTTGCTGAAAATACCCATCACAATGGCCGGAAAAAAGGAAGAAGCTGCCAGCCCAAAAGCAAGGGCCACTACTGAGGCCACAAATCCGGGAGGATGGATGCCAAAATATCCAGCCACGATTACGGCCAACATGGCCGAAAAACGGGCTATCCATAATTCTTTCTTATCCGAAATATCGGGAGCTATCTGCTTTTTGATCAAATCGTGGGAAATTGAAGTGGAAATCACCAACAAAAGACCTGCTGCTGTTGACAATGCTGCCGCCAGACCGCCTGCCGCCACGAGGGCAATGACCCAATTGGGCAAATTCGCAATTTCTGGGTTGGCCAGAACAGTGATGTCCCTGTCCACGTAAAGTTCATTGGGCGATGTGCTCGCATTGGAGATCATGCGTTGGCCCGAGCTGCCCCTACTTTCCACAAATTGGGGCTGACCCCCATCGATGGCGGAACCGGGTAGGTACTGAATCTTTCCATCCCCGTTTTTGTCGGTCCATGCAATAAGCCCTGTACTCTCCCATTTGGTGAACCAGGGCGGGATTTCCTCATAAGGCGTATCCTGTACTGTTTCCATCAGGTTGGTTCGGGCGAAGACTGCTATGGCAGGAGCCGTGGTGTATAAAATGGCTATGAACAACAGGGCGTAACCTGCCGATTTTCGGGCATCTCGAACTTTGGGCACAGTAAAGAAGCGTATGATTACATGGGGCAAACCTGCGGTACCCATCATCAGGGCAGCCGTGATAAAGAAAACATCCATGGTGGATTTGGTCCCGTCGGTGTATGCCGTAAAGCCCAAATCGGTCATCAATCCATCCAATTTATCCAAAAGATAGACCCCATCCTCTCCTGTCGAACCAAAACCGATCTGCGGAATCGGGTTTCCTGTTGCCATAAGCGAAATAAAGATCGCCGGGACCATAAAGGCGAAGATGAGCACACAATATTGTGCCACTTGGGTATAGGTGATTCCTTTCATACCACCTAAAAAGGCATAGAAAAGCACCACGGCCATCCCAATATAGACCCCGGTGTTCACTTCAACATCCAGAAAACGGGAAAAAACTACCCCAACGCCCCGCATCTGTCCGGCAACATAGGTGAAGGAAACAAAAAGTGCAGCGATCACGGCCACCGTTCGGGCCACATTGCTGTAATAACGGTCCCCGATAAAATCCGGAACGGTGAACTTACCGAACTTGCGGAGATAGGGTGCCAATAAGAGGGCGAGCAATACGTATCCACCCGTCCAGCCCATCAGGTACACCGAACCATCATAGCCCGAAAAGGCAATGATGCCGGCCATGCCCAAAAAGGAGGCTGCGGACATCCAATCGGCACCTGTGGCCAATCCGTTGGCCAATGGGGAAACTCCGCCCCCGGCCACGTAAAAATCCTTAGTGGATTTGGCCCGGGTCCAAATGGCGATACCTATATATAATGCGAAAGTGAGGCCGACGATGAGAAACGTCCAAGTTTGTATGTCCATTATTCGTCGAGCTTATATTTTTTGTCCAATTTGTTCATCAAGCGGACATAGACAAAGATGAGGATGACGAAAACGTAGATGGAACCCTGCTGGGCAAACCAAAAACCAAGTTTGAAACCTCCCATGCGGATGGTATTGAGTTCATCCACAAAAAGGATTCCGAAGCCGTAGGAGACCACGAACCATATGAAAATTAGGATGGTAAGGTATTTCAGGTTTTCTTTCCAATATTTTTTTCGATGCTGGCTATCCATTTGTCAAGGTTGATGTGGGAAATATATAATATCAACACAAAAAACATCAAAAAAATAGAAGAATACAAAGTATTTACTGAAAATTGTTCAAATAATTGAAAATGTTCTGTCCAATGCGTTCATGGATATTGGAGACATCCGCTTTTACAAAGGTATCGCCTGTGATGCTCTCATACAGCTCAATATACCTTTCGGATACAGAATCGATATAGGCGTCATCCATCTCCGGAACGGTCTGTCCTTCCAGTCCCTGAAAATTATTGGCGATGAGCCATTGCCGCACAAACTCCTTGGAAAGTTGTTTTTGGGGTTCGCCCTTGGCCTGCCGCTGCTCATATCCTTCCGTGTAGAAATACCTTGAGGAATCCGGGGTGTGGATCTCATCAATGAGCACGATCTTCCCTTCCTTGGTCTTTCCGAATTCATATTTGGTGTCCACAAGGATCAATCCCCGTTTTGCTGCAATTTCGGTTCCTCGTTGGAAGAGGGCGCGGGTATATTTTTCCAGCACCTCATAATCGGCTTGGGAAACAATGCCTCGTTTTAGAATGTCTCCCCGGGAAATGTCCTCGTCATGATCCCCTTTTTCTGCCTTTGTGGCCGGGGTGATGATGGGTTCGGGGAACTTGTCGTTTTCCTTCATCCCTTCGGGCATGGGAACGCCACAGAGCATTCTTTTGCCAGCTTTGTACTCCCTGGCGGCATGACCGGAAAGATATCCCCTGATCACCATTTCTACTTTGAAAGGTTCGCAAGCCTTGCCCACAGCCACATTGGGGTCTGGGGTGGCCAACAACCAATTGGGCACGATATCTTCAGTGTCCTTCATCATCTTGGTGGCAATCTGGTTCAAGATCTGTCCTTTGTAAGGGATGCCCTTGGGCATGACCACGTCAAATGCCGATAGACGATCGGTGGCCACCATGACCAGCAGGTCGTTTTGTAGTGTATAGACTTCCCTTACCTTCCCTTTATAAACGGATTTTTGTCCCGGAAAATGAAAATCCGTGGACATCAATGTGTTCTGCCCCATGTCAAAATTGATTTTGGTGCTCTATATTTTTGTAGGCATCTATGACCTTTTTGACCAATTTATGCCGGATAACGTCTTTTTCGTCCAAATAGATGATGCTGATGCCGTCGATGTTTTTCAGGATCAAAAGGGCCTCTTTCAGTCCAGAAATCACCCTTCTGGGCAGGTCGATCTGTCCTGGGTCACCTGTCAGCAGGAACTTGGCATTCTTGCCCATACGGGTCAGGAACATCTTCATTTGGGCATGGGTGGTGTTCTGTGCCTCGTCCAAGATCACGAAGGCATTGTCCAGGGTACGCCCGCGCATAAAGGCCATGGGTGCGATCTGGATGGTACCGTCCTCTATGTACTTGGCCAGTTTTTCGGTTGGGATCATGTCCCTGAGTGCATCATAGAGTGGTTGCATGTAGGGATCTAGCTTTTCCTTGAGGTCACCGGGCAAAAAACCAAGGTTCTCCCCTGCTTCCACGGCCGGACGGGTCAAAATGATGCGCCTCACCTGTTTTTCTTTCAGGGCCTTCACGGCCAAAGCAACCCCGGTATAGGTTTTTCCGGTACCCGCGGGACCGATGGCAAAGACCATATCGTCCTTTTTGCAGGCATCCACCAATCTTCTTTGGTTGGCGGTCTGCGCCTTGATCAATCTGCCACTGACGCCGTGTACCAAAACATCGCCACTGCTGCTGGATGATGTATACTCTTCCTGCCCATTGCTGGTGAGTACACGTTCGATCATGTTCTCATCCAACTTGTTGTACTTGGCAAACTGGCTGGTGAGCATATCAAATCGCTTGTCAAACTCCTCCAAGAGTTCCTCATCGCCATACACCTTGATCTTGTTGCCCCTGGCAACGATTTTCAGTTTGGGAAAATATTTCTTAAGGAGCTCTATGTTCTCGTTCTGTTGCCCAAAAAAATCCTGTGGGCTGATGTCGGTAAGTTCTATTATAAGTTCGTTCAAAAAAAGTGAGGTGTTATGGTTGTTTTTGAAGAATCGTATTCGTTCTTTTTTAATTAATTTTACACACAAACTTAACCAAAAATCAATTTGAGGACGGAAAAACATATCAACAGTATTGCATGGCAATCATAACCTTAACTACAGATTTCGGCCATAAGGATCACTTTGTTGGTGCTGTAAAAGGGACCATACTGACCAATCTTCCCGATGCCCATATTGTTGATATTTCCCATTCGATAAGCCCTTTCAACATCCAGGAATGTGCCTATATCCTCAAGAACGCCTATACAGCCTTCCCAAAGGGAACCGTGCACATTGTTGGGGTGGATTCCGAACTTTCACCTGAAAACCAGCATCTTGTGGTGCAGGTGGACGGACATTATTTTGTAAGTTCCAACAATGGGGTCATGTCGTTGATCACTTCGGAAATACCCCCTGAAAAAATAGTGGAGATACGCCTTCCCAATGCCAATCCCGGTTCATTTCCCGTGCTGAATGTCTTTGTGCAAGTGGCCTGCCATATTGCCCGTGGGGGAAAACTGGAGGTTGTTGGTAAACCGTTCGATGAGCTTCGGGAACTGCGCGAATTTGAGCCGAGGATTCTCAATGAGGGAAAGAGTATTTCCGGAAATGTCATCTATATTGACAATTATGGCAACGTGGTCACAAACATCCAAAAGAGCCTTTTTGAAGCCTATCGGAATGGACGGAGTTTTGAGATCAATGCACGTACCACCAAAATAAAAGAGGTACACCATAGCTACAATGGCATCATCAACTACGATCTGGACAGAAGCCAACGCAAGGGTCCGGGCGATGCCCTCGCACTTTTCAATTCGGCGGGATATATGGAACTGGCCATTTTTAAAAGCGACCTGAACTCGGTAGGCGGTGCCTCTTCCCTACTTGGGTTGAATTACAGAGACACCGTAACCGTAAATTTCCTTTAAATGTTGATACGCATCGTCAAACTCACCTTTAAACCCGAAAATATTCCTAGTTTTGAGCAAATCTTTGATGAATCCAAAAGCAGGATCTTGGCATTTGAGGGCTGCAACAGTGTCGATTTGTACCGGGACATCGATGATCCCAACATTTTTTTCACCTATAGCCTGTGGGAAAAGGAGGGTGATCTGGAAAACTATCGAAATTCCGATTTTTTCAGGGAAGTCTGGTCGCATACCAAAAAACTGTTCTCGGAAAAGGCCGAGGCCTGGAGTGTCATCAAAGTCCAACCAACAAACCCATCTTGATGTTCGCAATTTTTAAGAGAGAGGTCAGGTCCTTTTTTACATCGCCCATCGGTTATTTGATCGTGGGTGCATTCCTTCTGCTCAATGGGCTATTCCTGTGGGTTTTCAAGGGCGATTACAATATTTTTGATTACGGCTTTGCCGATCTGGGCAATTTTTTCCTGCTGGCCCCATGGATCTTTATATTTCTGGTACCCGCCATCACCATGAAAAGTTTTTCCGAAGAACGCAAAATGGGCACTTTGGAACTTTTGCTCATCAAACCCATTTCTATCGGAAAATTGGTGTCGGGCAAGTTCTTGGGAGCCTTCCTCCTTTGTATCATCGCCATCGTTCCTACGGTGGTTTACGTTTTTGCCATTTCCAGCCTTGGGGTGATCGAGGGAAATTATGATCTGGGCGTGGTGCTGGGGTCTTATTTCGGCTTGCTTTTTTTGATTGCGGCCTATACTTCCATCGGCGTTTTTGCCTCCACCCTTTCCGATAACCAGATCATTGCGTTCATTGTGGGCATCCTGCTCTGTTTTTTGATCTTTAATGGATTTGATGCCGTTTCCTCCTTGTTCGCCAATGGAGAGACCCAACAAATGGTTCAGGGATTTGGTGCCAGGTCCCATTTTGACAGTATTGCCCGGGGCGTGATGGATACCCGGGACCTAGTTTATTTTATATCATTGACCGCTTTGTTCCTGTACCTCACCTTTCAACGCTTAAAACAGTTGCCCCGATGAAAAAATTGCTCATTTCAGCGCTTGTGGCCCTTGTTGCGGTGGTCGTTCTGAACATTTTGACCCGTTATGCCTACGCCCGTTTTGATCTTACGGAGGATAAACGTTATACGCTTTCGCAACCAGCAGTGGATGTGGCCCAAAAATTCGATTCCCCAGTAATCATCGATATTCTTTTGGATGGAAACATTCCGCCGGAATTTTCCCGACTCAAAACTGAGACCGTCCAATTGCTGGAATCCTTCGCTTCAAAGAATGCGAACATCAAATACAACTTGGTGGACCCGCTGGAAGATGAGGAGCGGGCACAACAGACCATTGCGGAGCTCCAAGGTCTTGGTTTGCAACCTGCCAATGTGAACATAGTGGAAAGTGGAAAGGTCTCCAACGAACTGGTCTTTCCTTGGGCCATGGTCAATTATAAAGATCAGACCGTGAAAGTGCCATTGTTGAAGAACAAATTGGGCTCAACACCGGAAGACCTTATCAACAATTCGGTACAGCAGTTGGAATATGCCTTCGCCGATGCGTTCACCAAATTGAGCATCACCGAGAAGAAAAGTATTGCCGTGATCAAGGGCAATGGCGAACTTCGGGACGTGGAAATGGCCGATTACCTGAGCACGATTCGGGATTATTACAACATTGGGGCCATTACTTTGGATTCGGTGGCCAACAATCCGCAAAAGGTGTTGGACCAGCTTAAAGGCTTTGATTTGGCCGTAATTGCCAAGCCTACCCAAGCATTTACGGATGAAGAAAAATTTGTGCTGGACCAATTTATGGTGCAGGGCGGTAAATCCATTTGGTTGATGGATCAGGTGGCCATGGAAATGGACAGCATCTATGCCGGAAGTGGCAGTGCCTTTGCACTTCCCCGTGAACTGAACCTGAAGGACCTTTTCTTTTCCTATGGCATCAGGATAGATCCTGTTCTGGTCAATGATTTATATTTCACCCAGATTGTTCTGGCAACAGGCGAAGGCAATGATTCCCAGTACAATCCATTGCCCTGGTATTATTATCCCATGGTCTTTTCCAGAAACGACCATCCCATCAACACCAATATCGAGGCGGTTCGGTTCCAGTTTGCCAGCACCATTGAGTTACTGGAAAATGATTACAGCAAAACGGTTTTGTTGCAAAGCTCGCCTCTTTCAAAAACAGACGGTGTGCCCAGACAGGTCAGTTTGGACATCCTCAACAGTCCGCCCAATAAAGAGCTGTACAACAATGGTAATCTTCCCTTGGCCGTTTTGGTCGAGGGCAATTTTACCTCCATGTACAAGAACAGGGTGAAACCTTTGGATCTCCAGAACACTTTGGATGAAGGTCCTGCCAACCAAATGCTGGTGATTTCCGATGGTGATCTTATCAAAAACCAATTGCGGAATGGCAGGCCCTTGGAACTGGGTTATGACAAATGGACCAATAGTTTTTATGGCAACAAGGAATTCTTGGTGAACAGCACCAACTATCTTTTGGACGACACCGGACTTATAAACATTAGAAACCGAAAAGTGTCCATTCCTTTGTTGGATGTTGAAAAAATTGTGGCTCAAAAACCAAAATGGCAGTTGATAAACATTGGAGTTCCAGTGGTTTTAACCTTGATTTTTGGCGCGTTCTTCAGCTTTTACCGAAAGCGGAAATTCAGCACTTAATGTTAATAATTTTGTTTCTATACTAATCCCTTTTGGGATATATTTGCTTTTATCTATTTTATAAGGCCTGTTCAGGTATAAATTGACCGGATGGCCAACAATACTAAAGAATTTCTTTGATGAAGTTTATCGTATCCAGTACATATTTATTGAAACAATTGCAGGTTTTGGGAGGAGTTATCAACAATAGCAATACCCTGCCCATCCTCGACAATTTTTTGTTCGACCTAAAGAAAAACCAATTGACTGTTTCCGCATCGGACCTTGAAACCACCATAAGCTCTGTGCTGGAAGTGGATTCCGATGCCGAAGGTGCCATTGCCGTGCCCGCACGCCTGTTGCTGGACACCTTGAAAACGTTTCCTGAGCAACCCCTCACTTTTGTGGTCGAGGACAACAATACGGTGGAAATCAGCTCCAACCACGGTAAATATGCCTTGGCCTATGCCGATGGTGCCGAGTTCCCTAAAGCAGTGGAAGTAGGCAATCCAAGTTCCACGACCCTTTTGGGCGATATTTTGGCCACGGCCATCAACAAGACGATTTTTGCCGCTGGGAACGATGACCTTCGTCCCGTGATGAGCGGGGTGTTTTTCCAGTTCTCCCCAGAGAACCTTACGTTTGTGGCCACCGATGCGCACAAATTGGTGAAATACCAACGTCAGGACGTCAGTGCTTCCCAAGTGGCCGAGTTCATCATGCCCAAGAAGCCGTTGAACCTTTTGAAGGGAATTTTGGCCGGTTCGGAATCCGAAGTGACCATAGAGTACAACGACAGCAATGCCAAATTCATTTTTGACAATACGTTACTCATCTGTAGGTTGATCGATGGGAAATACCCCAATTACGAAGCAGTTATTCCAAAGGAAAACCCCAATAAGCTCACCATTTCCAGGAACCAGTTCTTGAGCTCGGTACGCAGGGTTTCCATTTTCTCCAACAAGACCACGCACCAGATACGCTTGAAGATTGCTGGAGCAGAGCTCAATATTTCCGCTGAGGATGTGGATTATAGCAACAAGGCCGAGGAAAGACTCTCCTGTTCCTACCAAGGGGACGATATGCAGATAGGCTTCAACTCCAGGTTCTTGTTGGAAATGCTCAACAACCTCTCTTCGGACGATGTTTCCTTGGAAATGAGTTTGCCCAACCGAGCCGGGATCCTTACCCCTATCGATGGATTGGATGAAGGAGAGCATGTGACCATGCTTGTAATGCCCGTGATGCTAAATAGTTGATAAAAAACTATACCATATAAAGACAAAAGCTGGAAATTGTTTTCCAGCTTTTTCTTTTAGAGAAATTTTATCGTCATAAAATACGAAGGTGATTCCCCATTGGCCGCTTTCACCGCATTGACAATAGGCAATACAAATCCCATAATTCCCACGGCAATGAGTCCCAATATGCCCAATCCCAACAACAATATGGCCGGAATGCTCAATATAATGTAGAGCAATAAGCTTAGCTGCAGGTTGATTATTGCTTTTCCATGCTCATCCATGCCCTCGACACTTTTTCTGGATGCCAGCCAAATGATGAGCGGAACAATGAATCCCCCAAAGCCAGTCACATAGTGCAAAAGCTGGGTGAGATGTGCTACGGACAACAAAGCGGTGTCCTTTCTAACGGTGGTGTGATTGATGACTTCCATTTTTTGATTGTTTTGATGATTCAACTTATCAGTATGTAAATTCCTTAAAATGTTACAGCTTTCCACTTATTCGTACTTTTGTGCCCATGTCATACGCAGATAACATAGTGGCCTTGGCAACTCCTTCGGGAACGGGAGCCATTGCGATAATTAGGGTCTCGGGACCCGATGCCATCACTTTGGTGGACAACATTTTCCAGTCCATCAAAGGAAAAAAACTGAAAGACCAGAAAACCCATACCATCCATTTGGGACACATCGTGGATGGAAAAAAGGTTTTGGATGAAGCCTTGGTATCCATTTTTAAGGGACCCAATTCCTATACTGGTGAAAACGTGGTGGAAATTTCCTGCCATGGGTCCCCTTTTATCCAACAGCAAATCATCCAACTCTTGCTGCGAAACGGTTGCCGCTCCGCTTCTGCAGGAGAGTTTACACTGAGAGCCTTTCTCAACGGAAAAATGGATCTGAGCCAGGCCGAAGCTGTGGCGGACCTTATTGCCAGTGACAGTGAAGCGGCCCATGACATCGCCATGCAGCAAATGCGGGGAGGTTTCAGCAATGAGATCCATCAGTTACGACAAGAACTGTTGAACTTTGCTTCATTGATCGAACTGGAACTCGATTTTTCCCAAGAGGATGTGGAGTTTGCCGATAGGACGCAGTTCAACGAATTGTTGACCAAAATCAGTGAGGTCCTTAAAAAACTGCTTGATTCCTTCGCCTTGGGCAATGTCATCAAGCATGGCATTCCCGTGGCCATTGTCGGGCAGCCGAACGTGGGGAAATCCACGCTGCTCAATGTACTGCTGAATGAAGAACGGGCCATCGTTAGTGAAATTGCTGGGACCACCCGGGATACGGTTGAGGACCATATCAGCATCAAGGGCATCAATTTCAGGTTCATCGATACTGCTGGAATCAGGGAAACCCAAGACGTGGTCGAAAAAATTGGCATCGAACGTACTTTCGATAAAATTGAAAAGGCCAGTTTGATCATTTACCTTTTTGATGGGATGGATTTTGATTCGTCCGAACTGGAACAGATCAGGAATCGGTACCCCAGCAAAAAATTGTTGCCCATCTGCAATAAAATGGATTTATTAAGCTCCGATCGTATCGAAAAAATAAAGGAAAAGGTTCCCAATGTGCTTTTTCTTTCCGCCAAACACAAACAAGGCATTTCCGAACTGGAAAACCAACTTTTGTCGTTGGTGGATTCGGGGGCGTTGAGTGGCGATACCACCATAGTTTCCAATAGCAGGCACTATGATGCCCTGCTCAAGGCTTTGGAAGAGATCCAAAAAGTGAAGGAGGGCTTGGATTTGGACATTTCCAGTGATTTGATGGCCATTGATATCCGACAGGCACTCTATCACTTGGGCGAGATCACAGGAAGTGTGACTACGGACGATCTTTTGGGGAACATCTTTTCCAATTTTTGCATCGGAAAGTAAGCCGCGGCCAGCTATTTGCTTTTTTGTGTGCAGGAAGTATGAACCGACCTAGGCAAGGAGAAAACGGAACAAAAAAATGAAAGAGATCGAAAAAATATTGGAAAGTAAGGGGGTACGGCCCACGGCCATGCGCATTCTCATTTATAAACACCTGGCACAGAAAGAAGTGGCCACATCACTGACCGATATCGAATCGGTTTTTTCAAAAGTGGAACGAACCACGTTGTACCGAACATTAAAGACCTTTGAGGACAAAGGTATTGCTCACCAAATTGATGATGGAACCGGAACCCAGAAGTATGCACTGTGCGAGCCTGGCTGTAATTGCGAATTGGAACAAGACCTGCACCTGCATTTTCATTGCAACCAATGCAATGAGACCGTATGCTTGACCGAGCATAAGATACCTCACATAAATCTTCCCGAGGGTTTTGTTGCCGAAGACGCCAATCTTGTGTTGAAAGGGGTGTGCGATAAATGCACTTTGATGTAAATGCACTTTCGTTGCACGCCTATTTTACCCAAATTGCATGCATGGAAAAAACAAAACGAGACCCCAATCAACTCCAACATGAAACCCATGATCATGGGGAAAATTGTTGCGTCAATACTCCTAATAAAAAAAAATGGGGGCCTTACAAATGGCCCTTGTTCAGTTTTGTGCTGCTCATTATTGGACTCATCCATGACCAGTCCAGTTTTTACAAAGCTCCGGAGTGGTTGCGGTTGGCATGGTATATCGCTGCTTACCTTCCCATTGGCCTTCCTGTCTTAAAAACCGGATGGAAGAACATACAAAAAGGGGATGTTTTCACGGAATTCTTCTTAATGTCCATAGCCACCATCGGAGCTTTTGTGATCGGTGAATATCCAGAAGGAGTCGCCGTGATGCTTTTTTATACTGTGGGCGAACTTTTTCAGCATGATGCTGTAAAAAGAGCCAGGGGCAATATCAAGGCCCTGCTGGATGCCCGTCCCAACAAGGCATTGGTTTTTCGTGATGGAAGTTTTTTATTCACCAACCCTGAAACCGTGGGCATTGGTGAACGTATCCAAGTACGGGTCGGTGAAAAAATTCCATTGGATGGTAAATTATTGTCAGATAAGGCCTCTATCAACACTTCAGCCATAACAGGGGAAAGCAGGCCCGATACCATCCGCAAGGGGGAGAATGTATATGCGGGAAGCATCAATTTGGAAAACGTAATCGAAGTTGAGACTACCAAGGAATTCAAGGACAGTTCCATTTCTCGGATACTGGATATGGTCCAAAATGCCACTGCCAGAAAATCCAAAACAGAGCTGTTCATCAGAAAATTTGCCAGGGTCTATACCCCAATCGTGGTGTTTTTGGCCATCGCACTTACTTTTCTTCCCTATCTCTTTGTTGAGGATTATGTGTTTCGAGATTGGCTGTACCGTGCACTCATCTTCTTGGTGGTATCCTGCCCCTGTGCCTTGGTGATTTCCATCCCTCTTGGATATTTTGGGGGATTGGGTGCTGCCTCCCGCAACGGCATACTTTTTAAAGGCGCTTCCTTTTTGGACACCATGACCAAGGTCAATACCGTCGTTATGGACAAAACGGGAACCATGACCAAAGGTGTCTTTAAGATGAAGGAAATTGAGCCAATCGTGATGGACAAAAAGGAGTTCATGGGCCATTTGATGGCGATGGAAGCACAATCCACCCATCCCATTGCCGTTGCGATAAAAGAATATAAAGGCGATGCCGAACAGTTCAAAGCCACTAATGTGATGGAAGTAGCCGGAAAAGGTTTGCAAGGGACCATCAACGGGAAAGAAATATTGGTAGGGAACAAAACATTGATGACTGCCCATGAAATTGTCCTTCCTGAAAGCATGGATGCAATGGTTGATTCGTTGGTGATCCTGTCAATCGACAATAAATTTTCGGGATATGTCACCATTGCCGATGAGTTGAAGGAAGATGCACAAATAGCAGTGGGACAGATGCGAAATGCTGGAATAGAGCAAATCGGCATGCTTTCGGGCGACAAAGATTCCATTACCCAACAGATAGGAAAAACACTGGCACTGGATTGGGCAAAAGGAGGTTTGTTACCGGAAGAAAAGCTCAACGAAGTGGAGCAGTTGAAGAGGCAACCCAATATTACCGTAGCTTTTGTAGGGGATGGCATCAACGATGCCCCAGTGTTGGCCATGAGTGATGTGGGCATTGCCATGGGAGGACTGGGGTCCGATGTGGCCATTGAGACCGCTGATGTCATTATCCAAAACGACCAACCCAGTAAGATTGCAAAAGCCATCAAAATTGCCCGTTCCACCCGCGATATTGTCTGGCAAAACATCGGATTGGCATTCGGGGTGAAGGCATTCGTGCTCATTTTGGGAGCAGGAGGTTTGGCGACCATGTGGCAGGCCGTGTTTGCGGATGTGGGCGTGGCCCTTCTGGCCGTTTTGAATGCAGTGCGCCTACAGCGGATGCAATGGTAACCCTAGATACCTATCAGTCCATTTTTTCCATTTTCACAAAGCGGTACAGATCATCCGTGGCCTGCAGCAACTTTCCTTTCAATGAGGCATTCAAGTCCGGGTTTTCTTCCAAATAACGTTCCACCATCGAATATGCTTCTGGGGATTGGTACTGGCCCACCGTATTGCTGAGCCATCCCTTTGGGAAAAAGATATCTCCGGTTTTCTGGATTTCTTCGAGCAATTCCAGGGCCAACGGCACATGCTTGATGGCTGACTCCTGTCGCAAGGGGTGGTGGACATACCCGCAAGCGGCAAGTACCCACGATTCCTTTTCGCGGTTGCTTGTCTCACTCAAGGACACAAAAAAAGCATCCCTTATCGATTCGTCCGCGGAAAGTGCAGGTCTTAAAAAATCAAAGCGTTTCAACTTGTCGGGGTTGGATAGTTGCGCCCTCGCCCTATCCAAAATCTTTTCCGCATCTGTATGCCCAAAAAGTGCTAAGGTCATCGCCATATCGGTGAAGTCGTCTTCATTCAATTTAAGGTCCGGTATGGTCACTGACTTGTCCCAAACCTTGTACAGCTTCGCTTTAGCCCCATCCGAATAGGCCAATCCCTTCCATAGGCCAAAGAGGTTTTTCTTGATATTAGGCGTGTGTTGTCCATTTTTCAACTCTTCCCACAGCATTTTTTCCAGCATGGGTTGCTCCTTTTGTCGATCTTCAGCAGTGAGATAGCTCCAGAAAAGACCACTGACCTGACCGCACAACATTCCGTGGATCAACTCATTCTGCTCTGTTTGGGTTCCTTTCATGAAGAAATCAAGGCCATCTTTTGGCAAAATAGTCCCTGAGACAACGTTCTCATAGGTATTCAGGTAGGCATGCCCTCTCGCCACCTCATCCGTTAAGCCTTGAATTATGGGAAAATCGGATGTTTTTATCGGAAAAATTCCATAGCCAAAAGCATTGGAATTGTAGAGAATGGCCTCTGGCCTGGGCTTTCCGGCAGCTTGGGCCACGATGGCCGTACTGTCCGATATCGAAACTGGTAGCACAAGCATACTGTCCGGATAGACCAGGGTGATCTCAAAGGATTGGGGCCACAGTTTTTCACTGCCATCCTCAGCCTTTTGAGCAATAGAAAGGCGCTTTATTGTTCCGTTTTCATACGTGATTTCCTCATTGAAAATGGGCCTTCCGGATTGGTTCACCCAAACCTCGCTCCATTTCTTCAGGTCATCGGGTGTTTTCTCATCCAATATTTCCACCAAGTCTTTCCAAGTGGCATTGCCATAGACAAATCGGGAGATATATTCCCGAATGCCGTCCCTAAACCTTGCCTCACCTACCGCAGTTTCCAGTTGCCGCATCATGATCGGGGCCTTGTTGTAGATAATACCGCCATACAGACTGCCCGCATTCTTCAGGTTGTCCAATGGTTGGCGGATAGGGTTGGTGCCACGGGTCCTGTCCTCCCCATAGGCTCCTCGGTAGTGTGCGGTCATGAACTGCAACTGGTGGTTGACATCAGGAAAGGTGGGGTTGATGATCTTGTCCGCCATAAAATTGGCGAACACCTCTTTCATCCACACATCGTTGAACCAATCCATGGTGACCAGGTCGCCAAACCACATGTGCGCAGTCTCGTGCGCTATGAGCTTGGCCCTACCCAAGTGCTGCCGTTCGGTGGCACTCGCATCCAGAAACAGGGAAGATTCTCGATATTGTATCGCCCCCACATGCTCCATTCCTCCATATTGAAAGCCTGGAATGGCTGCAAAATCCAATTTCTGGAACGGAAATTCATACTCAGTGTAACCCTGCAAAAAATCAATGGAACGCTGGTGCAGGTCATACACAATGGGCAAACTGGGTTTGACCTTCGCGGTATCGGTCTCCCGATAAAGAAAGGACATATCGAAGATGCCCGGGTTCTCCGTGGATGATTCAAACTTGCCCGCGACCATCGAAAAAAGATAAGTACTCATAGGGTCACTCTTCGCAAACCGATAATACACTTTGCTCCCTTGTTCCGTTCTTTTTTCCAAAACAGCACCGCAAAGCACTTTCCAATCTTTGGGCGCGGTCACGTCCAAAACATATTTCGCCTTGATGTTGGGCTGATCAAAACAGGGAAATAGGGTACTCGCCCGTTCCGGCACCAACAAGGTATAAAGGTAGTCCTCGTTTCGGTTCAGGGACTGCTCCCCTGCATCGAACAAAATTTCGATAGTATTGCTGCCCTTTAGACCATCTGAGATGATCAAGTGCTCTTTTTCATGGTGGATTTCTTGCTGCTTACCATTAATGGTAAGCTGTTTCAACAGCGAGGCATCTGCATTAAAATCAAGGTAGAGTGGCTGGGAAAGGTCGTGGATCTCGAGGTCCAATTTCAACTTTGCGGGAATTGGCTGTGTTTTATCCTCTGGAATATCGAAAGAAAGCCCATAGACCACATCGGAAACCTGTTCTTTACGGTACTCGGCCATCGCAAGGGGTATGCCCACATCCAATAGATCGATGCGCTTGGGCTGCTGGCAGGCAAGCAAGAAAAGAGAAACTCCGAGGAACGGTAAAATGGTCTTTTTCATTTGTTGGTTCAATTCTTTTATAAAGGTATGGTGCAATGTGCAATCAATCGGTGACCACATAATTGACCTTGTCCACCCCAGTGTTTCCTGTAGTGGAATCGTAGGCATACACCGTCACTTCATAATACCCGGTCTCCGTGACCTGCATCCGACCATCAAAAATATTTCGTGAAGGGTTGTCCAAGGGTATTCTTGCCACGGTGGTCCCGTCCTTTTTCAGGATGGCCACTACTTCCATGGGCGTTGAATCCCAAATGCCCCCTTTTTCTATGGGACAACCGCACATCATCACCATATTGGCACGGATGTCCAACCCATCCCCAATGGATTGTTTCGAAATGTATTGATGGGTGTTGGGCGTAAGGATATCGATGACAAAACCTGGAATTTCCACCACTACCCCATCACCCAAAATGTCCTTTCCGGGGATGAGCCACAGTTCGGTGCTGGCATGTACCTGCGCATTTTTCTTATTGTAGGGGGAAATCACTTCTACCCGCACAAAGGTGGGTTCGTCTATGTCCACCACGGCCAAAAAGCCTGCCGTTTTATCGTCCGTGAGTTGGGTGTTGCGGTCCATAGGGGTCTTCATGATGAGGTCGGTGTTCCCAGTACTGCCCGTGGTGATTCCTTCGGCCAGTATTTCGTTGTTCACAGCATTCCTGACAATCACGTAGGCCCCACCAATGGAGCTGCCAATAAATTTGGCGTCCTTGGCCTTGGCCCTGACCATCAGTTTGGTCTCAGTGGCGGACACGTTTACACTCAGGGCTAGAAACAGAGTCAGTAGAATGAATTTTTTCATGGGTTGATGGTGGTTTTATGGAACGGAAGGCGTATTTGGCTTTCCCCATTAAACTTAGTGTTTTTTATTGATTTTTGGTAATTTGGTGGGATGAATGGATTTTACAATTTACGCGGAAATAGTCAAAGTTCATTCACCCTTTTTCAGTTTCTTACTGTCTATGAACAGTCATTACAACTAACAGCATGTTAACCAATCGATAAAAATGAAACAATCACTCCCACTTCTCGGTTTGCTCCTTTTCATTTTGACCGCATGTAACCACACAAAAACAGAACCCCAAAAAATGGAACCCACTGCAACAGAAGAACTGGCCTTTACCAACGGATATTCCGAAGTGAACGGCCTAAAAATGTATTATGAGATTTACCTGCCGGCCGGTCTGGCGGGTGGGCAAGGAAAACCTTTAGTCCTGATCCATGGGGGCGGTTCCACCATTGCCTCCAACTTTGGAAAGGTCGTTCAGCTGTTTGCCAAAAACAGACAGGTGATTGCCATGGAGCTTCAAGCTCATGGGCGTACGAATGACAGGGGTACGGACTCGTCCTTTGAACAGGATGCCGACGATGTTGCAACACTCCTCCATAACCTAAAAGTGGACAAAGCCGACTTTTTCGGTTTTAGCAATGGTGGGACAACGACTTTGCAGATCGCCATCCGCCATCCAGAATTGGTCCACAAAATGGTCTTGGGCTCCACACTCGCCAAACGCAATGGGGTTCCCGAATGGTTTTGGGGTTTTATGAAGCAGTCAAAACTGGAACACATGCCCGAGCAACTCAAAACTGCATACAAAGAAGTGGCATCGGATACCACTGGCTTGCAGCTGATGCATGATAGGGACGCCAAACGGATGGTGAATTTCAAAGACATTAATGACGAGCAGATCGAAGCTATTCAAGTACCCACACTGATCATTATTGGCGACAAGGACATTATCACTCCTGAACACGCCATGGAACTCCACCGACAAATTGCCCATTCGGAACTGGCCATTATCCCAGGTGGACATGGTGAATATATCGGGGAAATCACCACCATCCAACCGGATTTCAAAGAAAGTCAACTCGTTGTTCCCATGATTGAAAAATTTCTGGATAAATAAGTATAAAAAATGTGATGAAGCTATCCAAGCGACTTGAAACTATTGTGGACGCTTTACCCATAAAGCCCGATATACGCATTTTGGAAATTGGCTGCGGTCCCGGTGTGGCCGCAAGGGAAATAGCCGGACGAATCGGAAAGGGGCATGTGCTTGCCATAGACCGTTCCCGAAAAGCCATAGATCTGGCCATCAAAAATTCCAAGGATGAAATTGAATCCGGTCGATTGTCTTTCAGGTGTGTAGCCGTTGAACACTTTGAATTGGAAACGGACGAAAAACCATATGATTTGGCCTTTGCCGTTCGCGTTGGGGCATTGGATGGTCGCCATCCCCAAGTGGGCAAACTTGCACTACCGAGAATTGCGAAGTCCTTGACAAAAAATGGAAAGCTGTTCATTGATGGTGGAAACCCTCTCAAAGAAATACCACTGGAAAACTATCGCTAAACTGTTGTCCGTATATGCCAGCATAAAACAAAACTTTCAACTCCCCAATGAGGGACAAACAAAAACAAACTTCAACATGAGCCGAAAAATTGTAGAAAACATCATCGCACAGTTAAGGGACATCCAAAATGGGAAGACTTGGTACGATGACAACTTGGAGAACAAAATCGAACCCATATCAGAAACCCAGGCTTTTGAAAGACCCATTCCCGAAATCCATAGCGTGGCGGAATTGATTTCCCACATTTGGGTCTGGCGGATGCACGCGATCAAACTACTCCGAGGGCAGGAATCCAACCTGAGCGTGGATAGTCCCGAAAACTGGAAAGGCAACGAGGAACTGAAAAAAATCGGGTGGAAAAAACTAAAGACAGATCTGCGTGGGAGCCAAGCGGAGTTGATCGCTTTTCTATCGGATAAGGATGATGACTACTTGGAGAGCAATACCTATAAACCCCATCATAGCCTAAAATATCTGGTGGAAGGAATCATCCATCACGACCTGTACCATTTGGGGCAAATCGGCATTACGATCAAACTACTGGATATCAATAGGTAGATTCAATTCACCTTGCCCATTAGGTTGGTCCCCAACATGACCATGTAAAGAATCACCACACCATTAACAATCAAAAAGGCGAGCTCCAATTTGGATAAAAAGGCATTCATGCCCAGAGAACGGTTGGAACTTTGGGTCATTTCTGCCCCTTCCTTGAACTGCACGCCCTCCAGATCGTCCAAATTCTTCCTGATCTCTTTGAGTTCCCTACCTATGTCCTGCCGTATGTCCAGTGTAGGTCCATTAGGTCTTTTGAGTACATTTTCAAGGGACATCAATTCCACGTAGTTCTTTTGAAGATCGAAAAAAAAGCCAGCCTCACTTCGGGTGAGCTCGGTCTTGGAAAAATGGAACAACAGTCGGTCTATGGAATCATTTTGATGGCTTCTGTTCAAGTCACTTGTATTTTGGCCCATGGACAATTGTTTTTGGTGGAACAGTTTGCTGAGCCGGTAGATGTAATCCTGGGCCACGACACGGTCGTTATAAACGGAATTCACATTGCGCCGTACGTTTGAGAGGTATTTGTAATCGATCAAGTTGGCGATCAAAATCAACAAAAAGGATACCCCGAGCACCAAAACAAACTTTAGACGGCGCCCCTTTCTGGGTCTTCCCGATATGATCTTGGGTTCAAACAAGTCGATTTCCTTTTTAAATCATCATTCCATGCATTTGCGATTAGTACATCCCGGCCCCATTTTGAGCAAATCCAAAAAGAACAAGGAGCCGGGAACAGTACATCACATCAATCCATCTATATTTTGAGCAACTCTCCGGATTCCAGAGCTTTCTCAACATTCGCCGCTACTTGCCAGTGGCTGCCAAAAAATCGGTTTCCATCGGCCCTTTTGATCTTGACGACCTTGGTACCGTCCTTCTTCTCTTTAATGGAAGTCACAACGACTTTCTGCCCCTGTACACTTTTATAGTTGGCAATTCCGCCTCTTTTGATAATAAAATTGGCCCTGGGAAATTCCAAATGTGCATATTGGGACGAATCGGGGCTCCCTATCTCAAAGGTATCCCCCACTGCTACCTCTTGGGCCTGAAGATTAACGGCCGTTATAAACAATCCCAAAAACAAAAGATATTTCTTCATAACTAACAGAATTTAAGGTTTATATAATTGAATCTAAATTGTTCCCTTTTTGAGTAAGGCCAGTTCTTCATCTTCACCCACCTCCCATTTCACTTCCTTGATTTCCAAACTCAGGGGACTGTTGGGCATCCCAACCAGCACAACATCGCCTATGCTCCTGCCTATCAGGGCAGCACCGAGGGTGCTCTTCACAGAGATTTGGTCTTCTTTCTTGTCGCCATCATCGTGCAGCATCACCTGGAAAGTGTTCCACCAGCCCGATTTGGAGGCCACGGTCACTTTGGAGCGGAGCCGTACCACACCTTTTGGCAGCTCGGATGCACTGCAGACCGTGGTGTTTTCCAGTTGTTCCCTCAGCGCATCCAAGGTCTCTTTGTGGGCATAATCCTGATAGTACCTGTGAAAGTTCAATACCTTTTTTATGGCCACATAATCCGATTTTTCCATCATCAGATCATTCCTTTTCATGGTCGGTTTTTGGCAAAAGATGGGCAAACCGTATACCTAAAATCGCTTCAAGGAATCGATGGATTGTAATTAACTAAAAATCAATTGATTATAAATTGGCTGAAATGTGGATTGGAAAAACTTGCTGGGTAGTTTTTACCCACATGGGGAGTTTTTACCCGATGGATTATTTGAGCTTTTCCCGAAGGGTCTTGCGGTCTATACCCAGAATTTCGGCTGCCTTGGTCTTATTGTTCCCTGTGGAGACCAACACTTTCGTAATATGTTCCCTTTCCACCTCTTTCAGGGGCTTCAATACTTCTTCTGAAAAGTCAATCTTGTACTTCACTTGGTCCGGTAAATGCTTGACATCTACCTGCACATCGCACATGATAACGGCCCTTTGGACCACATTTTCCAATTCCCGAATGTTTCCCGGCCAAGGATAGCGTTCCAAAATCTTCAATGCTTCTGGTGATATTCGAACCAAACGGTCCCTGTATTCCACGCCGTATTTTTGCAGGAACTTGTCGACGAGTAAACGAATATCCGTGACCCGCTCCCTGAGCGGAGGGACCACTATGGAAACCACCGTCAACCGATAGTACAGGTCTTCCCTGAAAAGTTTTTTTTGGATAAGCTCCTCCAGATTACTGTTCGTGGCCGCTATGACCCTTACATTGAGTTTTTCGGGTTTCTGCGACCCCACTTTGGTCACTTCCTTTTCTTGGAGCACGCGCAACAATTTTCCTTGAACGGCCAAGGATGCATTTCCAATCTCGTCCAAAAAAATGGTGCCATTGTCCGCCGCTTGGAAAAAGCCCTTCCGGGTCTCATTGGCCCCTGTGAAGGCACCTTTGGTGTAGCCAAAAAGCTCTGCTTCCAGAAGGTTTTCAGGAATGGCCCCACAATTGACAGGAATGAAGGGTGCCCTGGCAAACCTTCCCGAATAATGAATGGATCGTGCCACGAGTTCCTTCCCTGTGCCACTTTCCCCTTGAATCAGGATGGTGGCGTGGTTGTCCTTCACCCGTTCGATGATCTCAACAATCTCTGAAAATGCTTCGGAAGCCCCGATCATTTCCCCATAACCAGTGCTCCCTTTAGGTGTACTTTTCCTAACAGGTGCCTTCTTTGTCCTATTTTCCAAGGATTTCTTGACCGCATCTGCCAATTCGTTCTTGGTGAAGGGTTTGGTCAGATACTCCGTTACCCCAGATCGGAAAACGTCCATGGCATCGTCAATCGAAGGAAAGCCCGTGACGACCAATTTTGGCATATCTGGAAAATGCTCCGCAGTATATTTTATGAGTTGGATACCGTTGATCTCCGGCATATTGATGTCGGTGATGAGCAAATCAATTTCAGTGTCCTTGAGAATGTACAGGGCCTCCTTTACCGAAACCGCACTATAGGTATGGTAATGCATGGAATTCAGGTGCCGGTGCAAGAGCTCCAAGATCTGGATATCATCATCCACCAGCAATATGTTCTCCTTTTTGAGCATGGCCGCTAAACGGTTTTGGGAAATTTGATGGTAAAGATAGTGCCTTTGGGCTTATTGGGGGCGTGCCCGATCGTTCCTTGATGGCTCTTCACAATGCCGTGCACCACACTGAGTCCCAATCCGCTTCCCTCCCCTACGGGTTTGGTGGTGAAGAAAGGGGCAAAAATGGTCTCCGCCTTGTCCTTGGGTATGCCGCTGCCCTCATCGGATATTTTCAGGACCACATTTCCGTCCTTCTCCCTCACATCGACCAAAATAGTGCTCTGTGGCGGGGAAAAATAAATGGCGTTCACAATAAGGTTGAACAATACTTGGGTGAGTTGGATCTTGTCCATTTTCAGGACAATGTCCTTTTTGTCGGTAATGAGCTTGCAGTTGATTTCGTTCTGTCGCAACGTGGTGCGCAGCAGGTCTATGGCATCCTCAATGACGGGCACAATGTTCAGGCTGGTTCTTTCCTGGGGCATTTCGCAGGCGAAGAACATGAGCTTTTTGACCACTTCGCGTGAAAAAATGGTGTTGGTGATGATCTTGTCCAGATCTTTTTCGGCCTTTGGGTCTCCTTCCACACTTTCTTTCAGCAATTCCGTAAAACCCAATATGTTCGCCAATGGCGTGTTGAGCTCATGGGCAATTCCGGCGGTTATTTCCCCAAGGATGCGCAATCGGTCAGCTTGTTCCACTTGTCGACGGATGCTTTCCTGGTTATCCTTGATCTCTTTTCGCTCCAGCAGGTTTCCCACCTCAAGGCATACATTGTCCAACAATTGTTTTTCTTCCACCAAAAAGTCGTCCATGGTATATTTAGGGGAAGGATAGCCGATTTTTATGTGTCCATTTTCCTCATTGAAGACTTTTATGGGAGATTGCAGAAACACGTAGGCATCCGCTCTTTTTTCCGTTTTGATTGTTCCCAAAGAGGAGGTCAGTTCCACATAGGTCTCCTCATTGAACTGCCAAGCTCTTTGCAGACAGTATGTGATGGCCCGAAGTACTTCATCAATATGTTCATAATCACTGTTTACGATTAGCGAGGTGACCTCATAGAGGCAGGTCAGCTCCTTGATGCGTTCCTTCAATTTTTGTTCTGCGGTGTGCACGGGTATTCTCTTTGCTGAAAAATACGAATTCCGATCCATAAAATGGCCTTGCATCAATGGTCCTTTCGGGCACGCAGTTGATGGATTTCCTCATCCGCAGCCTGAATAAGATTTTTCAAGTGAGGTACATCTTTCTTGGGGCACGATTGTGCCAAATGGTACCGGGAACTCTCTATCAATCTTTGGCAGTAGGCAATCTTTTCATTGACGGACAATTTGGATATGGCCTGCATGTATAGATGGTCCAATTGCTGCAATGAAGTCTTTTTGGGACTATTTCGGAAAAAATTCAACATCATTAAATCAAAAAGGGTTGGTTGGTTCATCTTAGAGTCGCCACAAAAACCAAGCCATGATCATCAATGCTATTTTTCTTCCACACGGAGCATAAACCCTCTCCGGTTGACATTCACAATACTTATGCGGGGATCTTTTCCCAAATGTTTCCTCAGGTGGGATATGAAAACATTGAGGCTCTTTTTATTGAAATAATCGTTTTTGTCCCAAATGGTGGTGAGTATTTCCTTGTGGGCACAGAGTTGGTTCTGGTTCATGGCCAATAGGGCGAGTAGGTCAAATTCCTTTCCGGTCAACTTTACGATTTCCCCTTTGTACCTGAGTTCGAAATTCTCCGTGTTCAGTGTATAGTCACCAATTTGATATTGGGAAAGCTGGGGTTCCTCATCGGTCTCGGTCACCAAGCGGGCCAGTAATGCATTGATCCGCACCACCAACTCTTCCTCGTCTATGGGTTTTTTCAAATAGTCCACGGCTCCCAATGAAAACCCTTTTAGCACATCTATCTTGAGCGATCGGGCCGTAAGGAAGATAAAAGGCAGATCGGGATTGATGCCCTTAATTTTTTGGGAAAGTTCAAATCCATCCATGTCCGGCAACATCACATCCAGAATGGCTAGGTCAAAGACATTGGTCTCCGTCTTTAGAAGGGCATCTTGGGCATTTTTTGCCCATGTGACCACAAAGCCTTTCATGCCCAAATATTCTGAAAGCAGATACCCCAGTGAAGCATCGTCCTCTACCAAGATCAAGTTGTATTTTCTATCCATTTTTGGTCAATTTTAGGGAAATGATAAATGTGGTACCCTCCCCCAGTTTACTCTCCACGGTGATCTTACCGCGGTGCATTCTGATTATTTTTTGCACATAGGACAGGCCCAATCCGTACCCTTTTACCTTGTGCACATCACCATTTTTTACCCTATAGTATTTCCTAAAAATCTTTTTTTGGTCCTGCTTTGCAATTCCCTGTCCATTGTCCGAAACGGTAATCAGAAGCCTTCCTTTTTCTTTGTGGGCTTCCAGTCGCACCACGGGATCATCGGAGTATTTTTTTGCGTTTTCCAATAGGTTTCCGATCACATTTTCCAAATGGAACTTTTCGGCACGTAGGGAAAAAGGGCCTTCTTGCAGTTGATAACCGAAATCAACCTTCTCATGCTTGGCAAGCAGGGCAAAATCCTCACATAATTTAAACAATATAGGCCTAAAATCAATCTCGATGAACTGCATGAGTTTTTTTCCTGATTCCAGGCTGGACAGTTCCAACACCTTATCGATATGCCCTTTCAACCGTTCTGTTTCCCTTCGGATGACTTCCACAACGGGCTTTTTATCTTCCGTGACATTCCCTTCCAGAATCTTGCTGGCCAACCCTATGGAAAACACGGGTGTTTTCAGTTCGTGGGTCAGGTTGTTGATAAAATCGTTCGTAGTCGTGATCAGGCTGCTCTGCCAATAGAACGATCGCAATACCCAAATCACGACCAGTATAATTGCAACAAGAAAAATAAGGCTCGGGATGGTGAGCCCTTTCAACTGTCCTAAGAAATACTTGTTCAGGTCCTGAAAACCAAGTTCCAAAATCACCTCCTTCTCCAAAAGCTTGGGCAGATAGCCTTCAATCTTGATGGGATAGGTCAACATTCCCTCTCCCCGGAGATGTTGTTTTGTCGAGCTCAGGTATTCCGTGGAATCTCTGGTAAAGAGTGAATAGGTGAACGGAGCATCTATCCCGGAAACGCCCAATTGGTAGGAAATGTAATCGTTGAGATAGAACTGTGATGCCTTTTGGAGACTGTCCAAGCCTATCTTCACCTCCGAAGTGTCCCTTCTGATGGTGTTCCCTATGGTGTAGGTAAGGGAATTGAGTTCCGAGAGTTCCTTGCCAATATTTGTTCTGGCCCCGTCCATCTTTTCAGAAAACTGTGCCTTGGCCAGTCCCAACCCCACTCTCAAATATTGGTACTGTACCACAAAAAGGCCCACCACGGACACCACAAAAACAAAAACATACAGATTCCTTTTGGTCAGCATGGTGCTAAATAAACAAAAAAACACCAGCTATTTACGCCTTGGTTAAGCGTATTAATCTTTCATTAGTCTTTTTGTCTTTTCCTTAATCCATTCCTATCCCCCAGAACCCTATCTTGGTGCTGAGTTTAGTTAGATACAATACATTCACGGTAGCGAATCCATTAAGCCGACCCTAAAGGGTCGGTTTTTTGTTTGTCCCTTTGGCCACATTGGGTGTTCATATAACTTCTTATCGTTTATCTTTACACTCCAAATTTTAGGCATGTTCAGTTTTTTTCAGAAGAAAACCTATCTGGTGGATTATCTACATGGTCTGGTGGATATGCACAACCATATCCTTCCCGGCATTGATGACGGAGCAAAAACGGTGGATGACTCCATGAGGCTGATCAAAGGGTTCGGTGAAATGGGTGTGACCCATTTTATCTGCACGCCCCACATCATGCACAATCATTATGACAATACCCCAAAGACCATCAAAGAGGCCCATAAGACCTTGATGGCCACATTGGAAAAGAGTGATCTTTCCCATACTTACATCGCTTATGCGGCAGAGCATATGATCGATGACAATTTCGAGCCGATTCTGGAAAGCGGGCAGGTCATAGCCTTGAAGGACTCCTTTCTTTTGGTCGAAATGTCATACCTGCAGCCTTCGTTCAATTTTGACATTGCCGTGGAGAAGATGGCCAAGCTCAAATATTTTCCTGTCCTGGCCCATCCAGAGCGGTACATGTACTTTCATCAAAAATATGGGACTTATAAAAAAATGAAGGCCAATGGCATACACTTCCAATTGAACTTGTTGTCACTGACGCCCGAATCCTACGGAAGTGGTGTACAAAAAATGGCCCTGAAATTTTTACAGGACCATTTGGTTGATTTTGTGGGTTCCGATGTGCACAATGTGCGTCAATTGGAGCTCTTGAAAGAAACGAGGCTCCATAACAAGACTTTGAACCTTTTGCTTCCGGTCATAGAAAATACAATCGAGACTTTTTATTGATCAAGAAAAGCTCCACCATTTTTTGATGGTCTTTCCGTAGCCGTAGCCATATTTTCCGCCATAGCCCAAGTTGGATTGCTTTACCCCATTTACTACGAAGGATAGGTTTTTGAGCTTGCCTTCTTTTTTGAGCTTCAAGGGATAATCCATGACTTTTTTCTCTGTTGACATAGCTTTGACCACGTACAGAATTTGGTCGGCGTACTCGCTGATCAATAATGTGTCCGTCACGACCATCAAAGGTGCGGTGTCCACAATCACATAATCATATATCTTTGATGCCCTGTCAAAAAGTTCCCCCATCCTATCGTTCATTAATAATTCTGCTGGATTAGGTGGAATCGTGCCAGAAAAGATGATATCTATTCTGTTTTCATTGATTTGTGTTGGGGTTGCAATATCATCAATATCCAGGCCAGAATTGACCAAATATTCGGTCAAACCTTTTTTGGAAGCTCTCTTCTCCCCCATCGTCAATTCGTCTCTTGAAAAGAAATCATAAAGCTTGGGATTTCTAATATCCGCCCCGATCAGGAGTACCTTTTTGCCCGTGTTGGCATAGACCGTGGCCAAGTTGGATGAAACAAATGTTTTTCCTTCACCCGGGATGCTTGATGTAATGAATATGAGGCTGCCCTTTGATTGACCTCCTTTGGAACTTTGGATGTAATTTAAATTGGTCCGCAGTATCCTAAGGGATTCTGCCAAAACGGAACGGTCATCCTTTTTGATTATCTTACTTTCTTTGTTGCCCACTTTGGGCAATTCAGCTATCACGGGTATATCATCCCCCACCAAACCTTCCAATTCTTGCTTGCTGTGGATTTTGTTGTCCAAGATACCACCTACATATATGAACAAAAAGGGAAGCATGATGCCCAGGCCAAAACAGGCTATGTAGTTCATCATCTTGTTAGGTGAAACAGGAGCCGAACTTGTGCTATAGGCAGCATCCACAATCGAGGATGGAGGGGATGCGGAAGCAAACGCTATCTGTGCCTCCTCCCTTTTCTCAAGAAGGTACAGGTACAAGGATTCCGTAGTCTCCAATTTTCTTGTGATGTCCCTAAGCGCCCTTTCGTTACTTGGAGCCGAATAAATTCTACTATTGATCCTGGACTGTTGTTTGGCCAAGCTATTCATTTGGAGTTCCAGACTGTTCGTGGTGTTGTTCAAACTTGAGAGCAGGCTTCGCTTTAGACTACTCAACTCCCTATCCAAGTTTTGGACCACAGGGTTAAGGTCACTGGAGCTTTCAAGAATCCTATTTCGCTCTGCGACAAGTTGGTTGTACCTTGCTGTTGTTCCGGACACCGATGGATCGGAAAGACCAAGGTTCGATGGCAATACTTCATATCCGTTCTGGTTCTCCACAATATCTTTCATGGAAGTGGCTATGTTCAACTGCAATGATGCGTTCTCCAACTCTTGCCTGTTGGCCATTCCCACATTCAGATTGATATTGGACTCTGATGATATATCGGTTATGCCCTTATCGGTTTTAAATTCTTCGGCAGATTGATCTACATTGTAGAGATTGGAATAAATCTCTGTGATCCTTGCGTCAATGAAGTTGGAGGTCTTGTCCGCCGCCATTTTCTTGTCATCTATGGCATTTTGGTTATACACCTCAACCAACGTGTTGATAATGTCCTGTGCCCTTTTCTGTATCCTATCCTGCAAGTACAGGGTCAAAATATTCGACCCCTTTTCAACTGGATTGATCATTATCCGGGCCCTATAATTATCTGCAACTACGGAAACAGGATTGATGACCACCTTGAATTCGTCCCCTTTGAAAGCTGCTATCTTTTCCGTGTTGGGAGTAATCACCATATCCCCAAGAGGTGTTGAAATATTGGAACCATAAGTGTTTGACTTATAGGGTGCCCCTTCCTCCCGCTTGAAACCGAAAGTGGCATTTGAGGTCAGGTTGAGATAGAAAGTGAAGCCTGATTTATGTACCACCGAGTCCGACTCAACAAAATTCAGATTGAATGGAAGATTATTATAAATCTCTGAATCCAGTATATTCCCAAGTTTGAAAACTTTTGTGTTCAGTTGAAGCTTGTTTACAACTTCTATGAGGTTGGATCTGGATTTAATGATTTCAATTTCGTCTATGATGGGGTTCCGCTGTCCCTGAAATGCACCCAAATCCTGAAAAATTGCCAATTCCGAAGTGCTGTTTTCCTCCGTAACGATCTTTATCCTGGCTAAGGCATCATATTGGGGCGCAGTGTATCTATTGTAAACAAACCCTAACAATAGAAACAAAACCACAGATATAACGAACCAATACCACTTGCTAGTGTATTGCCTTATTACTTCCTTAAAGTCAATTTTATCAAAAGAGAATTTTCCGCTTTGTGAACTTATTTCACTCATCAACAATCAAAATTAACGTACAAGAATCAAAGTAGAGGTAATGGCCAAGGAAAGCAAAGAAATGAAAATCGTGGTCCTATTATCCAAGGATGAGGCAGAAACTGCAGACTTGTTGGGCTCTACGTAGACTACATCATTCTGTGTCAAATAAAAGGCTGGGGATTTCATAGCTTCCTTTGAGGTAAGGTCAATCTTGTTGTACACCTTTACCCCATCAAAATCCCTGATGACCATTATGTTTTCCCTTTTTCCCTTAATGGTAAGGTCACCCGCAAGCCCCAACGCTTCCAATATGGTGATTTGCTCACCGATAATAGGGTATGTGCCCGGATTTCTTACTTCACCAAGGATGGTGACAGTAAAGTTACGCAAGCGTACATTTATGATAGGATCCTTTAAATAGGATGACAGTTCTTTGCGCAACAGGGATTTTACTTCTTCGGGAGACAGTCCTAAAATCTTTACTTTTCCGATTACAGGAAAATCGATTTCCCCGTTCTTGTCCACCAAATAATCCAAACTTTCCGACTGGCCATTGGCCGAAACACCGATGGTGAGGTTAAATGGGGCACTTGCCTCTGGGTTGAGGGTCGCCACGTAAATACTGACCACATCATCGACCTTGAACTTGGGTTCAAATGCGTTGTCGGCCACAATGGTCTCAAAATTCTGGGAATCTTGGAAATACACTATTTTCTTGGGAGACCCACATGAGGCAATAAGTAGAATGAGAACCACACCTGCCAAACTTAATTTTGGTTTCATAAGGATGTCTATATTAATTGTTTAGTTGGGATACTTCCTTCAAATGCCCTTCTTGTTTGATTGTGGAGCTTTTAGGATTGTCCAATTTACAAAAATCGGAATTGTTAGAAATATATTCGGGAACAATACTTTTCATCAACTGTACCACATTGTCCTTGAAAAACAAATTGGAGATGCACAATTCATCGATCTTTGTCCGTGTCGCACTGTAATCAACTTCCCTTACCTTGCTGATCATGATCTTATCATGATATGTGGGCAATGTGTTCTCTCCATTGGCCAGCAACTCTTCATACAGTTTTTCACCTGGTCTCAGCCCCGTGATCTTGATGTCTATATCATCTGGGTAGTGGAGTCCCGAAAGTCTGATCATATTCTTGGCCAGGTCCATGATCCTTACGGATTCCCCCATGTCAAAAATAAATATCTCGCCCCCTTTGCCCATTGCCCCGGCTTCCAAAACCAATTGGGAAGCTTCGGGAATGGTCATGAAGTAACGTGTGATATCCTTATGGGTCACAGTCAATGGACCTCCTTTTTCAATTTGCTTTCTAAAAAGTGGGATTACAGAACCATTGGAACCCAATACATTACCGAAACGGGTCGTAATGAATTTTGTTTTTCCCTCTTGTTGCCTACAACTGATGTACATTTCTGCGATCCGCTTTGTGGCCCCCATGATATTAGTGGGGTTCACCGCCTTATCCGTAGAAACAAAAACAAACTTTTCCACATCATATTCCAAGGCAAGGTCTGCGATGGTCTTGGTTCCTGCCACATTTATCTTAACGGCTTCATACGGATTTTGTTCCATCAACGGAACGTGTTTGTATGCCGCTGCATGAAAAATCCTGTCAGGGCGGTATTCTTCGAACAAAGTTCGCATTTTGTTCTTATCGCGTATGTCCCCTATGATCGGCACAAAATTAAAGAACCCAGCTTGTTTCAGTTCCTGTTGAAGGTCATATAGCGCAGATTCGGCCTGATCTACAACAACAAGGGTCCTGTAATTGTATTTACAGATCTGTCTTACCAATTCACTACCAATAGACCCCGCTCCTCCAGTAACCATAATGACCTTATCCTCAAAGTCCTTGGAAACCTTGCTGTTTTTGATCTCAATCGGAGGTCTGTCCAGAAGATCTTCAATTTGTACCCTTTTAATCTGCGATACCTTGAGTTCTCCATTTATCCAATCCTCAACAGGAGGCACAATTTTCACCTTGACGGGAAGATCCACAACTTCATTGACCAGTGTTCTCAATTGTTTTGGGCGGATACTCTGGATGGAGAATATAATTTCCGAGACTTTGTGGAACTTCACAAACTCCTCGGTCAAAATGGATTTGTCAAATACTTTTACCCCATTGATCTGTTTGCCCACTTTTTGTTGGTTGTTGTCCACAAACCCTATTACCTTCACACCCATCTGTGAATGGTTGGTCAAGGTATTGTAGGTGATGATGCCTGATTCGCCTGCCCCATAGATGATTAAATTTTTGACCGGTCCTTGATTCCCGTTCATTAGGTTCTCATATCCAATTTTGAACAGGTATCTGGAAGCTGCCAGACTTATAAAGGTCAATAGGCTATTGATGATGATGATTGAAAGAGGGATGGTGAACCCATCGATCAAATTGTAATACCTATTGGCCATCACCACAGCTATCGTACCAATGCTCGCCAAACAAACGGCATTGAAAATAGCATATACGTCTTTGATTCCAGTGTGTCTGACCACTCCTTTGTAGCTCCCCGAAATAAGGAAAGCCAACATAAAGAGAAGCACCACTACTGGAAGTTGGGCACGAAAACTTTGTACATCAAAGTCAAAACTAAGGTTGAACCTTATGAAATAAGCCAAAATAAATGAGGCCGAAACGATGCACAGATCAATAAAAAGCACCGTCCATTTGGAAGCATAACGTTTACCGCTCCTTAAAAAGTAGTCCTTTATCATCTGAGTACGTTTTTAATGATATCACAAATCCTTTCAAGGTCGCCTTCCTCCATGCTGGATCCACTGGGCAGGCAAAGACCCTTTTCAAAAAGATCTTCACTGATGCCGTTCACATAGGAAATGGATTTTTCAAAAACCGGTTGCAAATGCATGGGCTTCCACAATGGTCTGGATTCAATGTTTTCCTTTTCCAGAGCGGTCCTGATGTTTTCCCTGGTTTCAAAAGAAGGGGTCAATATGCAGGTCAGCCATCTGTTCGAAAAACTTCCTGCAGATTCCTTGGCAAAAGCTATTTCAGAAATATGGGAAAGATTTTCCACATAGTATTCAAAATTGGCCCTCCTTGTCGCTACCCTATCCTCCAAGACTTCCATCTGTCCTATTCCTATCCCTGCCAACACATTGCTCATGCGATAATTATAACCAATATGCGAATGCTGGTAATGTGGGGAATTGTCCCTGGCTTGGGTAGCCAAAAAAACCGCCTTGTTCTTTAGATTTTCATCCTTGCAAAGTAAGGCGCCCCCTCCTGAAGTGGTAATAATTTTGTTTCCGTTGAACGACAGAATGGAAATATCCCCAAAACTACCACAATGTTGACCGCTGTATGTACTGCCCAATGCCTCTGCGCTATCTTCAAGAACCGGGATTCCATATTTCTGGGCCACAGCATGAACTTCATTCACCTTATAGGGCATCCCATACAGGTGAACAGCCACTATGGCCTTGGGCTTTTTCCCCGTTGCGAGTCTATCTTTGATTGCATCTTCCAAAAGATGCGGGCAAATATTCCAGGTATCGTTTTCACTATCAATGAAGATTGGCGAAGCTCCAAGATAAGTGATTGGGTTGGCAGAAGCTGCAAAGGTGAAGCTTTGACAAAGCACCTCATCGCCGGTTCCCACCCCCAAAAGTTGTAGCCCCAAATGGATTGCCCCGGTGCCGGAAGTCAAACATGCTGCATGCACACCATTCCCAACATATTGTTCAATGGCATTCTCAAACTCATGTACATTGGGTCCAAGGGGTGCTATCCAATTTGTTTCAAAGGCGTCGTTGACATAGGCCCTTTCATTCCCACCCATGTGTGGTGGAGATAGCCATATTTTCTTCAGTACTGTGGTTTCCATTTCAGTTTTGGGTTGATACAAGTAGGTGAGGTTTTTATTTTCGAAGGTAAAAGTAACAGTAAAATTGGCCTTTCAAATCATTTCAACCCACTATTCGCCGAACATGAAAAAAAATCGATTAAGTGTCCATCTGCAATAAAAACACTGTCCAAAATCAGCACCGACCCTTCGATAAAACAAATTTAGCTGAATAAATTGGCCCCATTTTATAATCTTTGCAATACAAAAGAAACCTGGAAAAAATGAAGATACTGGTCACTGGTGCGGCAGGGTTTATCGGTTACCATGTAGTGCTTAAGCTATTGGGGCACCAACATACCGTGGTCGGTCTGGACAATCTTAACGATTATTACGATGTCAATCTGAAACTTGCACGTCTGGAACAATTGGGAATAAGTTCAAAAGATGCGCAGGACTTCCATAAAATATCATCCAGTTCCAAATACAATGGTTTCCATTTTGTGCGCATGGACTTGGAAGATCGTGGGCAGCTTCCCAAATTGTTTGAAAAGGAAAATTTCACCGTAGTGTGCAATCTTGCTGCGCAAGCGGGAGTGCGCTACAGTCTTGAAAACCCCGAATCATACATTGACAGTAACATAGTAGGGTTCTTGAATGTTTTGGAATGTTGCAGAAACTACAAAGTGCAGCACTTGGTCTATGCCAGCAGTTCCAGTGTATATGGGCTCAACAAAAAAGTTCCCTTCGAGACCACTGACCCTGTGGACCATCCCATCAGCTTGTATGCCGCTTCCAAAAAAAGCAATGAACTCATGGCCCACACCTATAGTCATCTATATGGATTAAAGACCACAGGACTCCGCTTTTTCACTGTTTATGGCCCATGGGGCAGACCCGACATGGCACTCTTCCTCTTCACCAAAGCAATCGTGGAAGGAAATCCCATACAAGTTTTCAATAACGGAAAAATGGAGCGGGACTTTACTTATATAGATGATATTGTGGAAGGGGTGACCAAAATCATCGAGGATGGGTATGTTGGAACCTCTACTGAAAGAACAACATATAAAATATATAATATTGGCAACAGTAAGTCCGTAAAACTCATGGATTTTATTGAAGCCCTGGAAAAAAGCCTCGCCCTAGAGGCCCAAAAAGAATTCTTGCCCATGCAGCCGGGCGACGTTGAAAAAACATGGGCGAATGTTGACGACCTTGCAAGGGATTATGGCTATAGACCCGATACCTTGGTCAAACATGGCATATCAAAATTTGTGGAGTGGTACAAGGAATACCATAAGATAGACACCCAATGACCCTGTTCCACTTCTCCAAGACTTACCACGAGGGGGATTCAGACCCTATTTTCCCATGATCAGGGCTGTACCAAAGAGTTTTTACATGCGGCACTAAAAATGCAGTTTAACCGTTTTATGAAAAGTTCATCTAAAACCAATATGGTTTTGATATGTTTTCTTGATATTTGCCTGAAATTCCCTTAATCGTCTATGGATATATCTCATCTCAACCTCAATCAAAACAATCATATATTGGTCACTGGAGGTGCCGGCTTCATTGGATCTAATCTTTGTGAAGCTTTGCTGGGGAATGGCAACAGGGTAACTTGCCTTGACAATTTCGCAACAGGAAAACGGGAAAATATAGCCCATTTGATGGACGATGCAAACTTCACATTGATAGAAGGGGACATCAGGATTTTGGAAGATTGTAGAAGGGCCTGTGAAAATGTTGATTTTGTATTGCACCAAGCGGCACTTGGATCTGTACCAAGATCCATCAATGACCCCATCACCAGCAACGATGTCAATGTTTCCGGTTTCCTGAACATGTTGGTGGCCGCACGGGATGCCCAAGTCAAACGATTTGTATATGCCGCCAGTTCCTCAACTTATGGTGATTCCGAATCTCTGCCAAAGGTAGAGGATGTCATTGGTAGGCCATTGTCCCCCTACGCCATTACCAAATATGTCAATGAACTGTATGCGGATATATTCTCCAAGACCTATGGCCTATCTTCCATTGGCTTGCGATACTTCAATGTATTTGGGAGAAAACAGGACCCCAATGGGGCCTATGCTGCCGTTATCCCTAAATTTGTAATGCAACTCATGCAACATGAGTCGCCCGTTATAAATGGTGACGGTTCCTTTTCCAGGGATTTTACATATATAGACAATGTGATCGAAATGAACATCAGGGCGATAATCTCTGAGAATGAAATGGCATTGAACACCGTTTACAATGTGGCTTTCGGGGAAAGGACCGACCTGAACGAACTGGTCGCATTGCTCAAAGAATATTTGGGCGAATTTGATGCCAAGATTAAAAATATTGAAATAGCATATGGCCCAAGTCGTCAAGGGGACGTTCCCCATTCCCTTGCATCGATTGAAAAAGCAAAAAAATTATTGGGCTATAACCCCAAATATGATATGAGGTCAGGGTTGAAAGAGGCCGTGAACTGGTATTGGGAGAACTTGAAATAGAAATAGAAACATAAAAAGAGAATGAACTTAACAATTATCGGAACAGGCTATGTGGGCCTGGTTACAGGGACTTGTTTTGCCGAAATGGGAAATACGGTTACCTGTGTTGATATTGACAGCAAAAAAATTGAAAATCTAAGGCAGGGCATCATCCCCATATACGAACCTGGGTTGGAAGCCATGGTACAACGCAATGTAGATAATGGGACCTTGTTCTTCAGTACAAAATTAGAAGACTCCCTTGGAGAATGCGACATGGCCTTCATTGCCGTGGGAACCCCTATGGGAGAAGATGGATCGGCCGACCTGAAATATGTTCTGGACGTTGCGGCCGAAATAGGCAGGCACATGTCCCAGCCATTGATCATCGTGGACAAATCAACGGTGCCCGTTGGCACCGCGGACAAAGTCAAAGAAGTTATACAACAAGAGCTTGAAAAGAGAGGAAAGGACATTGAATTCCATGTAGTTTCCAATCCAGAGTTTCTCAAAGAAGGTGACGCCATCAGTGATTTTATGAAACCTGACCGGGTCGTGGTAGGAACGGAGGACACGGACACCGCAGAGAAAATGCGCCAGTTGTACAGCCCATTTTTTAGAAGCAGTATGGACCGTATGCTCGTCATGGATGTTCGTTCCGCAGAGATGACCAAATATGTGGCGAATGCCATGTTGGCCACCAAGATTTCATTTATGAATGAAGTGGCCAACATCTGTGAACTTGTAGGGGCAGATGTGAACAAAGTCCGTATCGGAATTGGTTCGGACAGCCGTATCGGTTACAGTTTCATCTACCCAGGAAGTGGCTATGGTGGATCTTGTTTCCCAAAAGATGTAAAGGCATTGAAGAAAACTGCTGAACAACACGGGTACAATGCCCAATTGCTACATGCAGTGGAAGATGTGAACGACAGGCAGAAATTTGTTGTGGCCAACAAGGTCATCAATCACTTTGGTGAAAACCTTGAAGGCAGGACCTTTGCCATTTGGGGGCTGTCGTTCAAGCCGGGCACCGATGATATGCGTGAAGCCCCTTCCATCTATATCATCAAAAAATTGACCGAGCTCGGGGCCAAGATAAAGGCATATGACCCAAAAGCCATCCATGAGGCCAAGGAGTTTTATTTGAAGGATGTACCGAATATCGAGTATGTACCGTCCAAATACGAAGCTTTAAGGAGCGCTGATGCCCTCCTCTTGCTCACCGAATGGAAAGAATTTCGATCACCTGATTTCAAATCTCTCAAAGAAAATCTGAAGACCCCGATAATTTTTGATGGCCGTAACCAATATGATGGTGAAAGGCTTGAACAACTTGGGTTCACATACCATCAAATCGGGAAATAGTGAAGCCAAAAACCTATCCAAAAAACTCGCTAGACAATAATCATATATGAACAATATCAAAATTGCCGTAATAGGTTTGGGATATGTTGGATTGCCACTGGCACGTCTGTTTGCCACAAAATATCCTGTTGTGGGCTTTGACATCAATGAAACCCGTGTAAACGAACTACGATCTGGCAGGGATGTTACCCTTGAAGTTGAAGATGATATATTGAAATCCGCTTTGGTGGACAAGCTGCCGGAAACCAAAGGGCTATACTGTTCTTGCCAATTGGAGGACATTTCCAGTTGCAACATTTATGTGGTCACCGTTCCTACCCCTGTGGACAGGAACAACAGACCCGATCTGACACCGTTGTACAAAGCCAGTGAAACGGTGGGAAAGGTACTCAAAAAAGGAGATATCGTCATTTATGAATCCACTGTTTATCCAGGGGCTACCGAGGAAGAATGTATCCCTGTACTTGAACGTGTTAGTGGGCTTACGTTCAACAAAGATTTTTACGCTGGATATTCCCCTGAACGCATCAATCCTGGGGACAAGGAACATACTGTTGAGAAGATATTGAAGGTTACTTCTGGCTCCACTCCGGAAATCGGAAAGATTGTCGATGACCTGTATGCTTCCGTGATCACGGCCGGAACGCACTTGGCCCCTACCATCAAAGTCGCAGAAGCGGCCAAGGTGATTGAAAATTCACAGAGGGACATCAACATAGCCTTTGTGAACGAACTGGCCAAAATCTTCAACCTGATGGATATCGATACCCATGCGGTACTGAAGGCCGCTGGCACCAAATGGAACTTCCTGCCCTTTAAGCCCGGATTGGTGGGTGGGCACTGCATTGGGGTAGATCCTTATTATTTGGCCCAACGTGCACAGGAGTTTGGCTATCATCCCGAGATCATCCTCGCAGGAAGACGCTTGAACGACAGTATGGGAGGCTATGTTGCTTCCGAGATCATCAAACTGATGGTAAAAAAAGACCTTCGGATCAAGGGCTCAAAAATATTGGTGCTTGGAATCACTTTTAAAGAAAACTGTCCAGATGTCCGAAACACCCGGGCCGTGGATGTGATAAAGAACTTAATGGACTATGGCACCGAAGTTACCATATATGATCCTTGGGCGGATCCCTCGGAGGTTGCCCATGAATACGGCCTTGACACCACCAAGGAAATGCCGCAGGGCACATTTGATGCGGTGGTACTTACCGTGGCACACCATAAATTTATGGAGATGGGGCTACGGTCCCTGCTTAACAATAACGGAATTCTGTACGATGTCAAGGGAGTTGTCAAAGAAGCTGTTGAAGGCAGCTTATAATCGGCAATCAAAACCAGCCAGAAACAAAATACTGCCATGAGTCAAATTAAAAAAGGGGCTTTGCTTAACTATACCACAATTGTTCTAACGAACGTTGTCGGGTTATTATTGACTCCTTTTATTATCCGGAAATTGGGGGATGCCGAATTTGGACTTTACACTTTGATCGGTGCCTTTGTAGGCTATATTTCCATTATGGATTTTGGACTGGGGAATACCGTTGTTCGTTTTGTGGCCAAATATAGAGCTGAAAAGGATAAGGAAGGAGAAGAAAACTTTTTGGCCACCACACTGATAATCTATGGCATCATATCGGTTTGTGTTATTATAATTGGTATTATTTGTTATATAAACATTGAACACATTTTCAAGGACTCCCTTACTCTTGGTCAAATTGATAGTGCCAAAATCATGTTTGCCATATTGATATTCACTTTGGCCATAAATCTGCCTTCAAATACATTTCAGGCCGCTTGTTTCGGATATGAGCAATTTGTTTTTCCAAAACTTGCCAAAATCATCCAATACATCGTTCGCTCTGCCTTGGTGGTCGGCCTTTTGCTTTGGGGAGGAAAAGCAGTCGCACTGGTGATGCTCGATGCAACCTTGAATATCATTTCATTTGGAATAATAATATATTATGCCTTGGTCAAATTGAAGATTCGCATCAAATTGCATAAGTTCAATAAGTCCCTTCTTAAAAGAATTTTTGCCTATTCTATCTGGATTTTTGTCTTTGCCATTGTGGGGCAGTTCCAATGGAGGGTCGGTCAAATGGTCCTTGGTGTCGTGACCAATACCACCGTTGTAGCTATTTTTGCTGTAGGTGTGATGCTGGGTACTTATTACGGTGCATTTTCCACTGCAATATCTGGTGTGTTTTTACCTCGTGCCACACAAATGTCCGTTGCGAACGCAACTGGAGAGGAACTTACCGATATGATGATCAAAATAGGCAGATTGTCTTTCATAGCCCTAATGTTCATTCTGGGTGCCTTTATGCTTTATGGGAAGCAGTTTGTTTTTCTATGGGTGGGAGAATCTTATTATGATTCTTGGGTCATTGCCCTTATTATTATGTTTGCCTATACCCTGCCACTGGTTCAAGCTTTTGGGAATTCCATTCTTGAAGCCAAAAACAAATTACGTTTCAAAGCCTGTATTTATTTGATATTCCTAATTCTGGGAACCACATTTGGTGGATACTTGGCCCGAGAATATGAGGCTATAGGGATGATCATCGGTTCTGTTACAGGTTGGGTAATTGTCCAGAATATTATGAATATTTATTATTATAAGGTTATCCAATTAAATATTCCTCGATTTTTTAGAGAATTGGGAAATAAAACCTTACCAGCTTTTTTATTGGCCGTGGCCATAGGGTGGATTATTAATTATATTCCAGGCTCTAGCTGGATTAATTTTATAATCAAGGCTATTCTTTACTCATTGATATATGCATCCCTTATGTTTTTTATTGGGCTTAATGTATATGAGAAAAATTTATTTAAAAATGGCATTAACGATATAATGAAAAAGCTTAAAATCAGATGAAAGAGTTAAGGCTTAACGATATTTCGATTACCAAGAATGGGCAAAGAGTTGAGTACAATTATATATACTCAAAAAATTTAAGCCACTTTTTCAGTGCCAAAAGCCCCTTTTATGTAGAATATGACCAAGATTTTAATGAGACTCCGGAAAGCCTCCTTGTAATCCCATTTTTGTCCAACATCATGCCGATGAGCTGGTTTGTGGGATTTGACGTTTATATTAAGGAATGTGACAATACTTTTTATAATTCACTAAAAATACTAAAGGCCCAATTTTTGGAATTTTTTCCAGAAAATGACCTTGGTGGTGCTTTATATGTCGAAAATCTTGTTGATAATAAGATTGATGGAAATAATACTTCCCTTCTATTCAGTGGAGGGCTTGATTCCTATGACTCGTTGATCAGGAATATAAACAAGAACCCTTATTTAATTTCTATACATGGAGCCGATGTCAAAATAAATGATAAAGTGCGATGGGAAAAATTTGTCAGATTCAATGGTGAAGAAAATATTCTCAACCCTTCCCGTTTATTTTATGTAGAGTCCAATCTCAGGGAGTTCTACACGTATAAGGTCGATCTTTTGACAGATTTAGGATGGTGGGGGGGCATCCAACATGGAATGGCCCTGCTCGGAGTTTTGGCGCCAATCAGCTATAAGTACGGAATTACGGATATTCGAATCGCTGCATCTGCTACACATGAAGTCAGCTATAGCTGGGGTTCTTCTCCTAAAATTGACGAAAACATGAAATGGGCAAATACACATGTCACACATGATGGGTACGATCAACGACGTACTGATAAAATTGACAATGTGGTGGATTATGTCAATAGAACAGGAGAGCAAATGAAATTACGGGTCTGTTATGCTGATGAACGGGTGGATTACAATTGCAGTAAATGCCATAAATGCCAACGTACCATTTTAAGTTTGATTCTTTCCAATGCCAATCCCAAAGATTATGGGTTTGATATTCCACCGAACTTTTATGACTTGATCTTTAAAAATTTTCATGATAATGCTGTTATGACCGTTGGCATCAAATACCAGTGGACATGTTTACAGGATAAAGCAAAAACAATAGATCAATTCTTTGCGCACAACGATAGGGAATTCGAAAAATCGCAGCTAAAAAGGTTTGCTGACTTGAATCTGGACGAAACAGTCAATAAAAATGCGGCAAAAGTGAAAAAACAGGGCAAGCATCGCTTGGCGCTCCGCGAAAAATTCCCCTTACTTTACAAAATATATCAAAAAATTAAAAAAACTTTAAAATGAAATACGGATTATTGACATATGTCGAAAACCGAAAGTTTTTCAACGTCGGTGATAATATACAAAGTCTTGCAGCAAAACAATTTCTTCCAAAAGTAGATGTTTATTTAAATCGCGAGCGCCTTAATGAATATAAGGGAGATAAAATAAAAATGATACTAAACGGATGGTTTACCCATAACATCCATAATTGGGTGCCTTCAGATGACATTGATCCCATTTTTGTCTCATTTCACATGAACAATACTGCCGCGCCATACATGCTAAGCGAAAAGGGCATTGCCTATTTGAAAAAGCATGCGCCTATAGGTTGTAGGGATCAATTTACGGCAGACACACTTAAAGAAAAAGGAATCGAGGCCTACTTTACAGGCTGTCTAACCTTGACCCTCGATTCTTATAAAGTCGATGATTCTGAAAGGGAAGATAAAATTTATATCGTTGACCCTCTTTATAGCTATCCAAGGCCTGAAAAAGTGTTTTATAATCCGAAGCTGACCCTCAAAAATATTTTGAATGGCAAAGCCTTTCAGCTTGGGAAAAAGAAACGACACCTTAGGAATTTCATTGGTGATGACATTCTTGGTAGTTCAGAATTCATCAATCAAGAACCACCCTCGAACACCTACACCGATGCCCAAAAATTTCAAATGGCCGAAGATTTATTGAACAAATATGCACGTGCCAAAATGGTCATTACTTCACGAATACACTGCGCACTGCCTTGTTTGGCCTTGGGCACGCCGGTAATTTTCGTCAATGGTTTTGACAGTTTTGTCGATTCTTGCAGGTTTGATGGGATTTTGGAATTGTTCAACCGTATAGACATCAATAGCCAAACAGGAGAATTTTCATCAAATTTTGGCCTCAAGGGAAAAATAACCAAAGATACCATGGTAAAGAATCTCGAAAAACATCACGATTTGGCCAATGCCTTGAAAAAGACAGTCAAGGAAGCCTTGGAAAATGATTAAGGAAGTATGAGACTTCTTTATATAACCAACCAGATCAGTGGACCAGGAGGATTGGAAAGGGTCCTTTCTGTAAAGGCTTCCATATTGGCGGAAGATTATAATTATGATGTCTACATATTGTCGTTGAACGACAGTGATCGGCCTCCATTTTATTCCTTTAGTCCAAAGATCACGTTTCTTTCTATTCAAGTAGGTGGCAACCCTCTTTTCTATCTTCGCAGCTATAAAAAAGGGATACAAAAAACAGTAGATGCCATTCAACCAGACTTGATCTCGGTTTGCGATGATGGATTGAAAGGCTTTTTTATTCCCACCATCATCAAAACAAATGCAAGAATAATATATGAGAGACATGCCTCCATTCATTTGAATGTACAAAACTCTTTGAAAGGTAGGTCTGTGAACTATTTAATGCAAAGACAAATCCAAAAATTTGATAAGTTCATTGTACTGACTCCAAGTAATTGTCTTGAATGGGATTCAACGAATGTAATTGCAATTCCCAATCCATTAAGTTTTGAGAGCAAATCAGAAAACCCCTTGGACCAAAAAAGAATCATTGTTGTCGGAAGCCATTCATGGAACAAGGGATATGACCTGCTATTGAAAATTTGGAAGCCATTGGAAGACTTGCATCCGGATTGGCGATTGGATGTTTTTGGAAAAGAGGATGCCAATAGGACTTTTATTGGAATGGCAAAAGAAATGGATTTGCAAAGGGTTTATTTTCATAACCCCGTAAAAGATATACAAAATGAGTACGAACAGTCTTCCATATTGATTCTAACATCCCGATCCGAAGGTTTTGGAATGGTTTTGATCGAAGCAATGGAATGTGGGGTTCCATGTGTGGCCTTTGATTGCCCTTCCGGTCCTGGAGATATTATTTCCAATGGCCAGGATGGTTTTTTGGTTCCAGAGATTGACACCCATGAATTTGAAAAAAAATTACATAAATTGATGAGCGATGGTAAATTGAGAGAGTCTTTCGGCAAAACTGCTAAAAGAAATGCCAAACGCTACACACCCCAAGAAATTGTAAGGCAATGGGATGAGTTGTTCAAATACGTAATTGGTGTACCATCCTAATCTTGTTCCATACATTTAATGATTTTCCAAATCATTCGTTTTTCCAATTCCAGTATTTTGAACAACTCTCTGAATGCTATCATATCGTTTTTGGACTGCAGTTTAACCAATGTATTGGCTGTTCAAAGAGAACTGTTCACCACCATTGTTACAATATTTAAATTAGATGCGGAAATTCCCCATTAACATACCAATTTTTGAACCCGACCTTAATGAAGACCATTGTTATCTTAACGGACCAACTCCATAAAATAGGGGGAATCAATAGTCTGATTCCATTAAAAGCCAATTTTTGGGTAGAGCAAAAAAAATATGCTGTACATATCATAACCACGGAACAGGAAAACAACCTCCCTCTATATAATTTCAACCCCAAAGTCAAACTCCATGATATTGGTATAGATTACGACCGTACCCAAAGTTATTTTGGGAAAAAGAACTTTCCCAAGGTTCTTAAAAACATTCGAGCACTACAAAAATTACTTGATAAATTGGACCCGAATCTATTGATCATTGCAAATCATATACCCGTCACATTATTTTTTCCTTTGCTCCGCACCAAGGCCAAGGTATTAAAGGAATATCATTTTACACAATACTTTCGTTCTAAAAGGAAGCTTACTTTATTCAAAAGGTTCGAAAAATATGTGGAATCCCAACTTGATTTTCAGGTGGTACTGAACGAGGAAGAAAAGACATTCTATACTTCAAGTAAGGTTGTTCATATTCCCAATCCCATCCCTTTTTCAAAGCTGGAACAGCCTCAATTTGGTGAAAGGGAAAAGGTTGCAATCGCCGCAGGTCGGATTTCCCCCGTAAAGCGATTTGACGTTCTTTTACGAATCTGGTCAGATTTCAAAAAAAATGACACAGAGTGGAAATTGGAAATATATGGGGAAGGATTAAATTCTGATGTGGAATCCCTAAAAAACCAAATGGTCTCCCTGGGAGTAGCTGATTCTGTAAAAATTCTTGACCGAGTCAACAACCTACCTGAAGTTATGGGGAACAAGGGAATGTATTTAATGACATCCGCTGAGGAATGTTTCCCTATGGTCTTACTGGAAGCCCAAGCCACCGGCCTGCCCATCATCTCTTTTGATTGTCCCACTGGGCCAAGAAACATTATTGAATCGGGAAAAAATGGTCTGCTGGTTGAAATGGACAACCAAAAATCATTTGTTAAAGCAATCACCCTGCTTGCAAATGATGAAAATCAAAGGTTAAACCTGGCAACTGAAGGTTTTCGTACTGTTCAACGGTATCTATTGACCAATGTAATGGATGTTTGGGAGAATAAAATAATTAAGCAAAGTCCGTGAAAAAATTGCTTTTTCTTTTAAACATGTGCAATAGAATCATTTATCCTGGGTCTTTTCAGAAAACATTGATTTGGGGCAGAGAGTACAATAAATATTTTTTAGAGAACCTCAAAACCTTCTCAACAAATAAACAATTATTGTCTTCTGGGGCCAAAGATGGTTTAAATGACTTTTCGGACAAGTCCTCAATCCAATTTAACATTTATCATCGGTTGGTAAATGGACTGGTTTTGAGCCCATCAAATTGTTGTATATTACATCATGAATTGATTTGCAAAATCCATAGCCTAAGGCAAAAAAATGTAATTTTTGAAAGCATGGCTAATGAAATGATTTGTGCTAGTTTCTTTGCATACAGATATACCTCTTCAAGTTATAAGGATAGGGTTAATATCGTGGGAATATCCAGAAATTGCTGTTAACCTATGTTTTCTTTTCTTCCAATAGAATCATATTACCCAGTTTACATCAACATTTGTTTAATACTGGTATTATTCACTTTATTGCATACTTGGATTCTTAAAATTGATGATTCTAAGAATTTAATATTTATCAATTTTGCAGGTCTCTTCCTATTAGCTTTTATAATTCTCTATATGGGACAGAGAGAAATAAGTGGTGTATATTTTGGTGATACTATAAATTATGCCCGGGCATTCCAAAATTATGCGATTGGTGAACCAATTAATGAAGATTCAGATTTAGGATGGCATATGTTCATGAAATTCATGTCCTCTATTGTCTCCCTTTCCACCTTCTTTACAATTTCAGCATTTATATATGTTTTTCCTCTTTATAAGATATCCAAACAATATTTTGGGGAGTATTGGTATTATTCATTTATTATGTTCCTTGTTTCTTTCTCTTTTTGGACCTATGGCGTAAACGGAGTGAGGAATGGTGCAGCTTGTTCTTTGTTTTTATGGGGATTGTGTTATGAACGAAAAAAAATAGTGATGGTTATAATGTTTTATTTGGCCATATCCTTCCATAAGACCCTATTACTGCCCGTATTGGCCTATTTAATTACATATATATACAACAAGCCAAAATTCTTTTTTATTGGCTGGCTGCTATGTATTCCACTTTCACTTGCAGCAAGTGGACTCTGGATTAGCTTGTTTGCCAGTTTAGGTTTTGGGGATGATCGGCTTGCTGGATATTTAACCAGCAGTTCAGGTGAGGGTACCTTTTCCAGCACCGGTTTTCGATGGGATTTTCTATTCCATTCTGCTTTTGCTGTCTTTGCAGGCTGGTATTTTGTCTTTAGAAGAAAGTACCAAGATTCTACATATAACAAACTCTTGATTACCTATCTGATCTGCAATGGATTCTGGATTTTGGTCATACAGGCAAATTTTTCCAACCGTTTTGCTTACCTATCGTGGTTTATGATGGCCATTATCATAATTTATCCTTTGCTGAAGAAGCAATTCTTTCGAAACCAGCACTTCATGATAGGCAAGATAATGTTGGTCTATTTTTCCTTTACTTATTTAATGTACTACATCTATTATTTGTAGAACCTGTGCTTCGCTGTCGAAAACACCAATTTTGGCCACTAGTCATCTCTAGATTGATTCATTTGCTGCCACGTCCAAGTCTAAATAAAAAAGGTGCCCTAAATGGACACCCAAACTTATTCAATGGTTCTGGCTCTCAAACCAAGCACTTTGATTTATTGTTGACACGTATTGTTTGAAATTGAAACGCTGCCCGTTGATTCATTGCCCACACAATCATATCTAGAAGCTACGTCGATAATGTTGTCCTTTATGACTATATTGTTGGAGCCGCCCCTCAAATTGATACCGTCTCTAGCCTCTGGAGATATGGAATTGTCAGAAATCTCAATATAGGATGCATTGAAAGTCTCTATCCCGCCTTTTGAATTATTGCCTTTATACAACACTCCAGATGTATTTGAAATAACAGAGGAACCGCTACCCAAAAAATTATTTCCTTCAACTATAACATTGGTTGCATCAGAGGAGCCTTTATTTAATTCAACAAAGTAAGTACTATTCTTTTGGACATTGATTTCATTGTTCCTAATCTGAACATTCTTGCCTGTTGTCAGATGCCCGGTTATGCCCCGTCCTTCATTCATATTCGTGATTCTGTTATCGTTGATCAATATGTCCTCGGCTTCTTTAAATTGAATTCCAGTACTACAATTATTTATAATATTTCCACTTACTTCCATATCCTTATAATATGCAGCAATAGCTAAACCATACCCTTCAATTGTGTTATTGGCAATCTTATTGTTAAAAACTGTTTCTCCCGACCCGCCCGCTCTAATTGCTGGCCGCTTAGCAGATTCGGCACTGGCCGTGAAAGTATTGTTCCTTATTTGGGTATCAGAGGTCAAGGAAATAGAAACCATGTTCTCAAAGTCATTGTTCTCAACAATGATATTTTGACCAATATATACAACTAAAGCACCTGCCCTGCTTCTCCTTTCCGTATTATTGCGAATTGTCACATTATAAACTTTTTGATACTCTAAAAGATCGTTCGTTGCTGAATCTCTTGTCCTTACAGGTTCCAAATTAATGGCATAACCCACAACACCTCCATCAGAAATGGCAGTTGGCAATCCATGATTCAAAAATGTATTTCCATCAATTTCTATGTCATATCCATCTGTAATAGCTATGCTTATCCTTCTATTGGAATCAAACACACAGGATTTAACAACAACATTGTGAGTTGGGTCATAATTAGGCTCAAAACTATGGCCTTCCGAGTTGATGTTGAGTCCGCCCATAGATCCTTTAGTGAATTTAATGCCATCGAGAACAACATTTTTACCAGATCGTATAGTCAAAAGATGTGCCCCCTCTTCGGCATTTTCCCTTGAGTATTGTCGAAGGTCCCTATCGCCAATCAACACCCCGCCGATAACCCTAACATTTTCAACCTCTCTTATAGCCAGTAGCGTGGCCGAGTCGGTATTTTCTGTCGGATATACTCTCAGCAGCGTATTGTCAGTCATGGATAAAGTGAAATTAGAAGGGACATTAACCGCTTCAGTAGTTGGATAAAAGTTTTGATTGGTATTTGTTGAAGTGACTTTGGTCACCTCAAAATAAGCATCAAACTCATCGACCAAAAAAGTATCAGCACCCAACTCTTTTACAAAATACATTAGACCTTCAAAATTAGTGTTGTTTTTCAATGCTCTGTCCGAGTCCACATTTTCCCCTTGAACAATATCCCACCGTTCAGGATAGAATTGAAACTCCGGACCACTCAACTGAACATCGCCTTCAACATTGAGATCTTTATTCAAAAGGTTTCCATCAATAATACCTTGGCCCAAGAAATTCAATGTGCCATTTATTATTTCTCCTCCTTTAAATGTCAGTGTAACTCCCGTGGGCAGTGTTATGGTCTGTCCTTTCAAATCCATTTGACAATCAATCTCAATGGTGGAATTGCTTGTTGCTTCGGTCAACTGGAAATCACAAGGGGTCGTGCTAATTTTCAGTCCTTCTCCAGAATCAAAATCAGATCCGGTGTCGCCATCATCAGAACCATCATCGTTATCAGGATCTGTGCCTTCTCCATCCGTTCCATCCCCTTCCGGCTCCTTCGGATCATCCTTGGGATCCTCAAGGCCAACCAAGTCTATCAAATCCTCATTCTGTGAACAGGATATAAAAGAAGTGTTTAGCAATACAAAAAACAAGAATGTAAATATCAGCGAAAGTGGGGTCATTCTTTTCATGTCGAAATAATTGATTCAGCAAATTTGATTCATTTAACATTAAAAACGATAAAAAGTAGTTTTTATTCGATGTAATACCACCTTTTTACGGAGGCGAGTTTCTTTTTGGACTTCATTAAGGCTTTATTTAACAGAAAAATCGATGAAATGCACTATATCAACAGAGGTGATTAAAAAAAATAAAAATTCCGTTCATCCATGAAATGAAACCTTAAATCTAAAAACGAACAAATGTTGTACAGCCTGCTGAATATAAAATTACTTTTATACCGAGGAATAGTACCATCAATTTATTCCCTATTTATAAACATAATTGTACACACCAATTCAAAAATTTCAATCTGCTTTAAAAATATATAAGTTAGAGATTTTCGATTATATGTGTCCATGGTTTATGGTTGTAATTATAGAAGGTAGAGCTATTCAAAACTTTGAGCGAGGATGAACATAATCAAATTCAAATAAATTGGAACCAGGTTTGAGCAGTAAGAATATAGTTTTGTTTGACGGTGTTTGCAATCTTTGTAATGGTTTCATCGACTTTGTCATAAAAAGGGACATATCAAGAAGTATTTTCTATGCTTCACTTCAAGACGAGGTTTCAAAAACTATTGTAAATGAGTTTGAAATACAATTGGGGGGAAGCTATTCAACCATATACTATTATAGTAAAGGAAATTTATACAGTGAATCAACAGCTATCCTCAATATATTGAAAGAATTGAATCCGAGGTACAGATTTTTGGCCAATGTTTTTCTGTTAGTTCCCAATTTCATTAGAAACCTAGTATATAAGGGCATTTCCAGGAACAGGTATCTTCTATTTGGCAAAAAAGACACCTGTAGAATGCCATCCCCCGAAGAACGGAATCAATTTATTTAATTAATTCAAAATGGATAAAAGATTACTATTTACTTCCCTTATTGTGCCACTCCTCATGGTTTTTTTTCTTGTCAGAAACATTGCATTGGAAAAGTCCGATCATTTGGATAGCTGGATGGGCGGTGGTATGCGGATGTTTGGCAAAATTGACAAAATGCTCTATCGGGTATCGGGCATGACAGTGATTCACAATGACAGCACTTATTTTGTCAATTTTCGAAATATTGCTGACCTTGAAAACATGGATATGGCAGTCAGGATCATGCCCAGTGACAAAAGATTACAACGCCTTTATTTAATCCTGAAAGATATGGATTGGTGTTATGATCGGTCAAAAGACGAAATTAACTTATCAACTCCCGATTGTCTCACAAAAATTTCTCCAGATCAAATCTTGGAAATTCAAGTATACCGAACCGATTTCAATGACGATACCAATCAGATATCCTTCAAACTAATCAATTCATTCAGAGGTGAAAAGATCGAATAATAACATCGCCGGAATGCTAGCCAAAGTAAATCGACTCAGTGCATTTAGAACACCTGACGACATTTTTTTGACATGCCTACAAGTTTTACTCGTAATTTTCTTGATATTCATGAATGACAATGGATATCTTTCAATCTTTATGCCTGTCATTTTGTTTCCAGGGATTTTGTTCAGGGAGTTGAGATCAAATAAGTTTTATTGGACTTTCATCCTTTTGTTCGGTGTCACATTCTATTTAATTCTAGATTTGGTAGGTTATGTACCAAATCATAAACATATATTTGCCTATGTAACTTTGGCCGTGACCGTTTCCCTGTTTCTATACAATAAATCTCACGGTCTGTCTCTGGACTTTCTTAAATCACAGTCACAAATAATCATTGGATTATGTTTTCTTTTTGCCACAATAGGGAAGTTTTTGGCTCCAGAATTTTTAAGTAGCCTTTTTTTTGATTTTACAAATACCACAGACCCAAGATTCTTTGGGTCGACATCAACTATAGGTCATGTTGACATCAATTTGTTAAAAGAAAATGAAGCAACATTTACTTCCTTCTTAAAATCCAATAACCCAAATGAAAACTTTGTTTTGCATGGTGCGGACAGTATTAAAGGTTTTAGTAGGTTTTTAACTTACTGGACAATATCAATAGAGGGCTTGATAGGAATCAGTTTTCTGATTCCTCAAAAGTTCAGGTTGTCAGAATATCGAAATTTATTTCTTGTGCTCTTTATCTTAACAACTTATCCAATTGCAACAGTGACAGGTTTCGCAATCATTTTGGCATTCATGGGTTTTGTACAATCTTTAGAGGACAGAAAGCTAACAGTGTACTCGGTATTCTATTTAGGCGTCCTTTTATTATTGCCATTAAATTCCTTTCCTTTTACAAGATTATATACCCTGTTCTTTTGAAATCATATCAACAGTTAGGTAAAAGTATTCTTTTGAACAAAGTATCAACAATTGCCAAAGTGATCAGACCCTACAATGAAAAAAAAAATAATTAGGATTACCACTGTTCCCATATCCCTGATGGGGCTATTGCAGGGGCAGTCCAAATTCATGGGACAATTCTATGATGTCGTGGGAATTTCTTCGGACGATAGCAAACTGGCCAAAGTAGGCGAAAAGGAAGCGATTAGGGTCATACCGGTCGAAATGACCAGAAAAATCACACCACTAAAAGACCTAGCAGCTCTAATCGCTCTTTGGCGCATATTCAAAAAAGAAAAGCCATTTATTGTACATTCCCATACTCCTAAAGCAGGAACCCTTGGAATGATGGCTGCAAAACTTGCCAGAGTGCCCCATCGTTTGCACACCGTAGCAGGCTTGCCCTTGGTCGAGGCCAAAGGTTTCAAGCGAAGGTTATTGAATATGGTCGAATGGATTACCTATAGCTGTTCAACCATGATATATCCAAATTCAATAGGTCTTAAGAAAATAATATTGGATCATAGCTTTACAAGACCAGAAAAACTCAAGGTCATTGGCCATGGCAGTTCCAATGGAATAGACACTTCCTATTTCGACCCACAATTGAACGATGTGTCCGAACTTGCCCAACTCAGAAACAGATTGAAAATTTCCTGTGATGATTTTGTTTTTGTTTTTGTTGGCCGAATAGTTGGGGATAAAGGGATCAATGAACTTATCGTTGCGTTCAGGAAAATATTGGAGGAATACCAGAACGTCCAATTGCTCTTGGTCGGCAATCTTGAAAAAGAACTTGACCCCCTTATGCCCGAGACCGAAGAATTTATCAGAACATCGGACAAGATCAAATGGGACGGTTGGGTAGATGATGTACGTCCCTATTTTGGAATCAGTGATTGCCTTGCCTTTCCAAGTTACAGGGAAGGATTTCCAAATGTGGTCATGCAAGCCGGGGCCATGGAGCTATATAGTATAGTAACCGACATCAATGGGTGCAACGAGATTATAGAAGAAGGAATCAATGGAACCATTGTTACCCCTAAGGACCCAACAGCATTATACGTGGCAATGAAACAGGTTTTGATAGACCGGGATAAACTCGCCCGAACTAAACCTATATGTAGGCAGCTGATCAAAGACCGTTTTGAAAGACAGTTCATTTGGAACGAACTATTAAAAGAATATCGAAAATTGGAAGGTAGCGTTTAAACGACATCAATTGGTCTGGATATGCACCATGAAAAATTATGTCCAGTCAATACATAACCCCACTTACATAAGAAATGAAAGACAAAATACAGTACTTCAACAATTTAAGGGCAATTGCATGTATTCTGGTCATTTTAACCCATGCTTCCATGCCTGCTTCAAATCCAGCATTTGGTATATTTTTGGCTGGGTTCTCACTTTTGAGTTCGCCGAGCTCGGAACTATTTGTGACTATTTCCGCAAGCCTGCTGGCGCCTGCCAAACAAGGAATGTTTGAATTTTATAAAAAAAGGTTTTCAAAGCTTATTGGCCCCTTTCTATTCTGGTCCGTTGTTGTTGTCTTAATCGACTTTTTGCAGGGGGACGTAACCTTGAATGAAGCAGGCACCAAATTGTTATTGTTCCCTATTAGTCCTGTTACGGGTGTATATTGGTTTGTTTATGCAATTTGTGGGCTATACTTGATCATTCCCATCGTTTCACCATGGTTGGAGTCGGCCACAAAAAGAATGTTTTACTTTATTTTGGCCCTATGGTCGTTGACACTGTTGTTTCCATATCTGAATCTAATTTTTGATAAATCGATTTACTCCATCGATGGTGATTATTATTTCATTTTAAATTACCTAGGGGGATTTGTGGGATTTTTGTTTCTAGGTGTTTTTCTTCGAAAATATCCCGTAGTGTTCAAAAACAAAAGGAACTCTATAATGTCCCTACTAGCTATATTTTTATTCGGCTCACTACCTGTCATTTATGGTGTATTTTTTGATAGGGATGTGCTTTTGATTTCACGAGAAAATTTATCAATTACAAGTATGCTGTATGTTGCAGGAATATTTATTTTTTTCCAGAACTTTAGGCTTCCATTCTTCATTGAAAGTTTTTTTAATCTCATTGCAAAATATTCCTACGGGATTTATCTCATACATTTACTTGTGGTAAGGGATTTAGTGTGGAATGTACTGGAAAAAAATAGAATTTATCACCCCATTGTGGAAACTCCGTTAATAACCGCAACATCATTATTTTTATGCTTGATAATAGTTCTATTGATATCCAAATTGCCTAAGAGCCAAAACATAATTGGTGCATGATTGAAAATTATCTATCTGGTATACTTTATTTAATATGATTGAACTTTCATTTATCCTTCCAATGTACAATGTTGCAGATTATCTCAACAAATGCGTTAATTCAGTTTTGAATACAAATCTTGATCCAGCTTCTTTTGAAATCATTTTTGTGGATGATGAATCTCCAGACAGTTCAAAAGAAATTGCAAGTATAATCATGAGGGAAAATCCAAGATATAACTTCAAGCTGGTATCGCAGAAGAACAAGGGACTGGGCGGAGCCCGCAATACAGGCATTGATAACGCCAGCGGGAACTACTTGATTTTTCTTGACCCAGATGATTTTATCGTGGACACAGACTTGAGAAAGACCATACATGAAGCACATTCGAACAATTTGGAAATTTTGGAATTCAATGCGTTACTGATCAGTCCAGAAGGGAAGGATTTACAGAAAGTGAAGGTTAAAAATCATGAAAATGTACTATCAGGTGTTCAGTATTCCAATCAATATTATTGTTCGGGATCGGCTTGCAATAAATTGTATTCACTACAATTTTTGAACAAATACAACCTACGGTTTATGGAAAAGGTTTATGGAGAAGATTTTGAGTTCAATACCAGAGCCTTTTACCATGCATTGAGGTCTAAAGGATGTAATAAAGTTGTGTCTGCATTTTTGCAATCTCCTAATTCAATAACCCGAAACAATGACGTAAGCAAGAAAATAAAATATCTGGAAGATTATGTGAAAATCCTAACCAATCTTCAAACATACTTTTCAAAACTACCTGCCTTGACTTTGGAGTCCAACAAATATTATCATTCGAGAATGGCATTGATAAACACAAACTCATTCATACTCATTCTTAAGAATAGGTTTTCTTTAAATTTTGCAGTACAATATCGTAACAGACTGGCTAGCAGCAATCTTTTGTACATCAAAAGAAATACTATGGTCAAAAAGAAAAATTTATTGCGAATGTTCTTATTCAGCAATAAAAATATGTTTGTGCTAGCATTTAAAATCAACTCCATGCTTCGTGGAATAAAATCTACAAAGGGTATTTAAATTATTGACCACAACTTCTGAACACCACTACTTAAAAGTATTTCTGCACTTTAAGTCCTTCCAAGTTCATCAACTACATTCGTCCAAAGTAAATTGTCAATATGGTCATATGCCTCAATATATCTAAGTTTTTGATAGCTTGGACTATAAAACTCCCTATTCTATGGAGACATATTGTATTTTTATCATACAGACCTGAAGGTTTTTCAGCCTGATTGAATATGGCCCCTAAATCACAGTTAATCGATACCATGTATAGGAATTTGCTCAAACGAATTATTGATTTATTTATCGCATTGGCCCTACTCTTGTTGTTGGCCCCTTTTGTCCTGAGTCTCACTTTAATTCTCATGTTAACCAACAAAGGCACTCCATTTTTCCTCCAACCACGTCCAGGAAAAAATGGCAAGATATTTAAGATCATCAAGTTTAAGACGATGAGGGACCTGGACCCAGGTTCAACAGTGGATGTACATAACCTAAACCGGGTAACAAAGGCAGGACACCTTATCCGCAAATATTCCTTGGATGAACTTTTGCAATTGGTGAACGTGTTAAAAGGTGATATGAGCCTGGTCGGCCCAAGACCCTTATTGGTAGAATACTTGCCATTGTACAATGAGGTCCAGGGCAAAAGGCATTTGGTAAGGCCTGGGATTACGGGATGGGCCCAAGTAAATGGGAGGAACAGTATCAGTTGGACCCAAAAATTTGAGTTGGATGTTTGGTATGTTGACCATCTTTCATTTTCATTGGACCTAAAAATATTGTATCTGACACTGATCAAAGTGGTCAAGAAAAAGGACATCAACCAAGGGATTGATAAAACAATGCCCGTTTGGGAAGGAAATTGAGTAATATTCTTTGTAATTTTTTACCCTCAAAATACTCTTATCAACACGACACTATCCTATGAAAAAAATAAAAATCTACGGTGCAGGTGGGCATTCCAAAGTAATCATGGACATAGCGGAGAGCCTTGGTCACACCATTACCAAAGTATACGACGATTTTCCCGACCAGACGAGTTTAAATGATGGACTAGAGATACAAGAGCTTTCCGTCGACAAGGAAACCTTTTTTTCCGACAGCGAGCCCATGATAGTTGCCATCGGGGACAACCATGTACGGGCGAAACTGGCCAATGAATTGAACTCCTGTTTTGAAACTCTTGTGCATCCCACTGCTGTTATAAGTCGCCATGCCCAATTGGGGGAGGGAACGGTGGTAAATGTTGGTGGCATCGTTCAGGCAGGAAGTACCATAGGTCGCCATGTCATCATCAATACGGGCGCCCTGGTGGACCATGACAATACCATTGGCGACTTTGTACATATATCACCAAATGTTTCCCTCGCGGGCCAAGTCACCATAGGAGAAGGAACGCATATTGGTACAGGTGCAATCGTTATCCCAAAGATAAATGTCGGAAAATGGTGTATTGTGGGAGCAGGTGCAGTGATCATCAGGGATGTTCCCGATTTTGCCGTTGTAGTGGGCAATCCTGGAAGGGTCATAAAATATAACAAATAAAAGTATGTTAATATCTCAGGGAAACCTTCCAAAAATGGAAAGAACCTGAACCAAGACATTTTACGCATTATACCAATATTTTAAAGAACAATAAATAAAGGAGCCTATGATATAAAGATCTAAAACATTGTAAAACGAGAATTCGACAAATGACAATGTATTTGAGAACACTTTAAAACCATAATCACCAAACCATAACCACCTATGGATTTTAAGCTCGAAGTACTAAATCTTGACGATAAGGATGGATTGCATACTTATACGAACCTGATCAAGGAAGAATGGGATAATAATCCCTACTATCTATACGATTATTTCCGCCATCACCGTAATGGCACGAACAGGCTTATTGCCTTTAACTTTACGGTCGGTGGCAAATCGACCGTTGTAATGCCGATGGTTGTCAGGGAAATAGAGATGACGGACGAACCCTTGCTGGATGTAATCTCCCCCTATGGCTATAGTGGGCCCTTGTTCAAAAAAGATACGGCCCAACAAGTGGTAGAAACCTTTTGGAGTGCAGTTGACGACTGGTATCGGGAGAACCACATCATAACAGAGTTTGTAAGGTTCCACCTTAATGGTAACCATCAACACTATTCAGGCACCATATTGCCTACTCTTGACAATGTGTATGGAACGCTCATGGACACTTTCGATGCCCAATGGGAATCCTTTTTGCCAAAAGTAAGGAACAACTACCGAAAAGCGGCCAAGGCCGATCTTACAATGGGGTTTTTCTCCAATGACCACATTACCAAAGAGCACGTTTCAGATTTTTACCATATCTATGTCAGTACCATGGTACGCAACGAGGCTTCCAAAGCAATGTTCTTCTCTTTGGAACATTTTGAAAATCTGATACTTAACCACAATGAAAACTTTAGCTTGGTTTTTGTGTACACCAATGGCATTCCTGTGTCAACAGAATTGATAATCCATTTGGATGGCTGTATCTATGGCTATTTGGGCGGGACCTTGTCCGACTATTTCAATTACAGGCCCAACGACTTTTTGAGAGTGGAAGTGATCCGCTGGGGAATTGAAAGGGGTGATAAACACTATATACTGGGAGGCGGAATTACGAATGGGGATGGACTTTACAAATTCAAGAAGTCGCTTTTTCCAAATTCGTCGGACAGGATCTTTTATACCGGCAGAAAAATAGTAGACGTGGACGGGTATAATAGATTAAGTGAGCTTTCGTCGACCACTAGTAAAGAAACGGGAAACCTTCCATTTTTCCCAATGTATCGGAAGAGCTCCATTTAAATAGAAAAAGGATGTTAGAAGTGATCACCCATAAAAATGATTGGGACCGGATAGTGAAACGTTTCGGTGAAATTGACTTTTACCATTCCTTTGACTATCATAAGGCCAATGTAAAGGAGGATGAAACGCCTGTGTTGCTTTTCTATACTTCCAATGGGGTTTCCATCGCATTTCCTTTGGTGGTTCGCCCCATCAATGACAGTGGCTATTTTGATGTAACATCTGTATATGGTTATGTTGGTCCTTTGGTAACAAAAATAGATGGGTGGAAGGATACGCTATCCGAATGGCATCAACAGTTGGTTATATTTTTTGCAAAGAACAGAATAGTCAGTGCTTTTTCCAGTATGAACCCATTCATCAGCGAACAGAACAGTCTTCTTTTAGGACTCGGCGAGGTTGAGAACTTGGGACGAATTGTGTATCTCGATCTGGAAAAGTCCGGTAATCATATGAAAGAGTACTCTCAAACGACCATGAGGTACGTCAAACGGAACCAGCAACTTTTTGATATCCTGGAGGGAAAAACGGAAAAGGATGCCCTACTGTTCATGGATATCTATTACCAAACTATGGATAGGATCCATGCAGATCCCAACTACTACTTCAAGCTCCCCTATTTCATGGGTTTGGTCCAGAATGATGAGTTTGACGCCCGGTTTGTATTTGCCGTTTCCAAGGATTCGAAGGAAGTTGCTGCCGGGGCCTTCATTGTGTCTACCCAAAACCGTATCATACAATATCACCTATCAGGCACCTCAGACAAATATCGTCACCTCTCCCCCATCCGCACAGTGATCGACCATGTCAGGAAATTGGGTGTTTCAAATGGCCATCGCTATTTTAATCTTGGTGGCGGTGTTGGCAGCAAAAATGACTCGCTATATGAGTTCAAGACCTCTTTCTCCCAAAACAGTGTCCCTTTTCAGGTATGGAAGTTTATTGCCGATTGGGAAGCTTATGACAGGCTTTGCCAAAAGTATCCCTCCGAACCCAATTCGGGAAAACCCAATTATTTTCCAAAATACCGGAGCAACTTAAAATAAGGTGCTGAAAGTATTCAATTTTGACAGGAATCGGCCACCCCTGGACCATTCGTAACAATTCACTCGACAACTTGGTCCTGGTTACTGGAAAAAACACCTTCGGACATTTGTTTTTTGCGATAGCTGTCAAAATGTTCGATAAAGGCGTCGGGATCTTCTGCAACATCTTTTCCTGTGACTGCCTTTTTGAAAGTTTCCACCAAAATCTTAATATCCATGCCCAGGCTCACATTCCTGACATATTCCACATCCAGACCGAACCTTTCCTCCCACGTGAGATAGTTCCTTCCTGAAATCTGGGCAAGGCCTGTTATACCCGGCCGTACAGTATGCCTCAGTTTTTCGACCTCATTGTAGTAGGGAAGATAGAAGGTCCGCAATGGCCTTGGACCTACCAAGCTCATATCACCTTTAAGTATATTGAAGAGTTGGGGAATCTCGTCCAAAGAGGTTTTCCTTATCAACCTCCCCATTTTGGTGATCCGTTGATTGTCCGGAAGCAGATTGCCTGTTTTGTCCCTTTTATCGTTCATGGTCTTGAACTTAAGGATAGTGAAGATCTTTTCATCCTTTCCAGGCCTATCCTGCCTAAAAAAAGGATTGCCCTGAAAGTCGATCCATAAAACAATGGTTATGACAATGAAAAAAGGGGAAAGTAGTATAATCCCAAAAAGAGATATCAGAAAGTCAAGAAACCTTTTTAAACCATTCTTATACACATCAACTTGTTTAATGTTTCTGTTGCTTTTGCCAATTCCCATCCTCCATCATCTTCATTGTATCAATTATAATATCCAGCCCTTTAAGGGAGAATTTCGGGTACAAGGTTTCAAACGTATCCGTTTGTTCGATTCGGATGGGTTCCTGACACAGGATGACGCCCCTGTCAAACTTGTCATCTATGATATGGGTCGTTATTCCAGATACCTTCACGCCATAGTCCAATGCATCCTGAATTGCAGTTTTTGTTGCCAAAAAACTAGGGAACAGTGACGGATGGATGTTAACAATCCTATTGGGAAAAGCTTGTAGCATGTCATCAAGGACCAAATGTTGGAATCCCAATAGGAACACGTGTGTGATTTTTTCCTGTTCCAATATCCTCAGGATTTCCATCTGATGTTTTTTTTTGTTTCCAAACTTGTCCTTTGGCAAAAAAACTGTCTTTATCCCATACTTTTCCGCTTCAATGGCCGCACCACATTCTTCTTGTTCATAAATCAATACGCCTATTTTGTCGGTAAGATCTCTTTCTGCATACCAATTGATGGCATCCTTCGCATTTTTGCCCCAAAAACTGCACAAAAAGGCCCATTTGATTGTTTGCCCGCTCATGATTCCCTTGGATTGATCGTATTGTTCTTTGTAGGCTCCCACATATTTTTTCAATTCATTATCAATAACTTAACTTAGATTTCATCCCTGTTTTGCCCAAAGACAGAAGCGTTTTCCTTCCCTGGCTCATCAGCCAACTAATATAAGCGTAAGTACCGATACCAAACAAGTCATTGGGAGTAACCAATAACAGCTGGGCAATAGTTATGGTTGTTTATCGATCAAAGCTTCAACATCAGCCTTTTTGTGGTTTTTGACTTCCTTTTTAGCATTATTTTTATCCAGTATCAAGGACAACCTATGCTTTTCAACTCTTTTGAATTTCTGATTTTCTTCCCAGTTGTATTAATCTTGTACTATGTGTTGCCACATCGAAGCCGTTGGTTGTTTTTGGTACTGGCCAGTTATTATTTTTATGCTGTCGGGGAGCCATACCTGATTGGTTTGCTCATGTTTTCCACGTTGACAGATTATTATTGTGGGCTGAAAATCGGAACCACTGAAAACCAGAGAACCAAAAGAATCTTTTTATGGACCAGTATCATAATCAATATAGGGATTCTGGTCAGCTTTAAATATTTGTTTTTTCTATGGGACTCGTTCAATGGATTGTTGGAACAGTTCGGAATCCAAGTAGAGGCAGCTGAAAAGATACAAGGGTATCGAATTGACCAGGTCCTTTTACCCATCGGAATCAGTTTCTACACTTTCCAAACCATGAGCTATACCATAGACGTGTACAGGGGAAATGTAAATCCTGAGAAACACTTTGGCCGATTTGCCCTCTTCGTGGCCTTTTTTCCACAATTGGTGGCCGGTCCTATCGAACGGGCCTCCCGAATGTTGCCACAATTCAAAAAAATTGTACTCCCTGATGCCGATCAAATAAAGAGAGGCCTCATTTTTATGGCTTGGGGTTTTTTCATGAAGATTGTCGTGGCAGACCGATTGGGCATGTATGTTGATGTTGCCTATGCCGATCCCGAGGGAAACAGGGGCCTGCCCTTGATCCTGGCCGCTTTCTTTTTCGTCTTTCAGATCTATTTTGATTTTGCAGCCTATACCTATATTGCCATTGGTGCTGCAAAGTGCATGGGAATCACCTTGATCAACAACTTTAACAGGCCGCTGTTCTCCCAGAGCATTTCCCAGTTTTGGCAACGTTGGCACATCTCACTGACCCATTGGATCCGGGACTATTTATATCGTCCCCTTACAAGAAATGCAAATATCGACCGGGCATTGGCCGTTTTGATCGTCTTTTCTGTCATGGGACTATGGCACGGGGCCAACTGGACCTTTGTCGTGTGGGGAATTCTCAATGCCGTGTTCTTGATTGTAGAAATGATGACCTACACCCTTCGAAAACGAATATTTGAATTTTTGGGCGCGGGTCCAAGGATAAGGGGACTTTTGGGTTGGGGGGCTGCATTTTCATTTATGCTTCTCTCCCTTATATTCTTTAGGGCACCAAGTATTGGGGATGCCGTGACATATTTCCAGAATCTCTTTATTTGGCCCAACCTTCACTTTAACATCCTCAACAATTATTTTGAGCTGATTTTGAGCTTTGCTTTGATTTTAGGGGTACAGTTGGTGCATTATTACAAAGGAAACAATAAAATTTATGAATTGGTCGAGGCGAAATCTGTATGGGCCAGATGGTCCATTTATTTTATCTATCTGATACTTATATTGCTGTTCGGGGTGAACAGCCAACAGAGTTTCATCTATTTTCAATTTTGATCCTACCATGAAGAAATTAATTATAAAGACAATTTTTTTCTGTTCGATTCTGGGGGGAGGCTATTTTCTACTGGTTGATCAACTCTCCAAAGGCTATGTGGACATGACTTACCAGAAATTCACCCAGGAAGCCGGCAGCCTCATCATTGGCCTTTCCAGGGCAGATCTTGGCATTGATCCCGAAACCATTGAGGACCATATACCAGAAGAAACCTTTAACGGACCTTTGATAAACTTTGCCTCCAACCAATACAATTTTGGGGAAACTTATTTCAAGGCCATAAAGAGGAAGCTCAATACAGCACCTGGAAAACGAATTTTCATAATCACGGTTTCTCCAGGAAGTTTTACGGCACCAATGGGTTTCGGGTACAAGGGAATCGCTGCAATGGATTCAAAAACGGGAATTGGAAAAACCAAGGATTTCACATCCAACCCCAATTACAGTTATATAATGAACTGTTACGGAAACGGGCTATACACTGCCCTGATTGAAAATCGAGATTGGGATAACCTCACCGCCCACAACAATGGTTGGAACGAAATATCCCTAGAATCCAAGTCCACACCCATAGGCAAGACGCTCATGGGAGATTGGAAAAGACAGAATCTTGCCTACTATCATCGGCAATTGTCCCAGTTAGAAATAAAGCCCTACCGCAAGGAATGGTTTGTGAAAACCATTGAGTTTCTCAAAAGTGAGGGGTCAGTCTATTTGGTAAGAATGCCAGTTGACCGGGAAATTCTTAATTTCGAAAACCAAAGTTGGAAGGAATTCAACAGCTATATCCGGGGTGTCGCATTGGAGAAAAATATCCCCTATTTTGATTATTCCCAGGAAGGAGGAAAGTTTGCAACCTATGATGGCTCTCACCTATACTCCGAAACGGCCAAGGAATTCAGCACTCAATTGGCAAAGGATATCCTAAGAAATGGCTGGACCACGGAGGCGTATGAACCCTGAAACCGATATCTAGAAATCCAGTATGAAGTTCAGTTCCTCATATCAGAACAAAACTTTCAAGTCCATTTGGTTGAAACATTTCCACCCAGAAGGGGAATTATTGGCCCAGGAATTTATTACAGGTGTTGAGTTTTGCAAATCCAGGACCGCTCTCCTATGGATGAATGTCGGGGGTACAAATACCAAGGGGGTGTCCTATGGGGTCAATCCAAAGGGGGACCTTGGGGCCCTGAAGAACAAAGTGCTTCTTATCCATGATGTTCCCGATCTGCAAGCACCCGAGGCCAGGTCTGTTCATGGATTCCGCTTTAAAAAGGTTCCACAATACCCAGGCTTTTTTTGCGATTTTGGAGCTTGTACCACCCTAGAAGACTACATGGCCCAACAAATCAGTAAACGCACCAGTTCAAAACTCAGAAACTACAGGAACAGATTGCATAGGGACCATAAGATAGCTTACAGAATGGTATGGGGCGATATTTCCTTTGAGGAATATGAAACCTTGTTCGAGCAATTTCACTCCCTATTGCTCAAGAGGTTTGAAGACAAACAAATTGTGAACAATAATCTCGACCCCTCTGAATGGCAATTTTATAAGGCAGTGACCTTTCCCATGCTGAAGGACAAAGAGGCCGGCATGTTTGTCACCTATATTGAGGACCGTCCCGTAGCGATCACACTTTTAAATTTTTCGGAGAATCGGGCCTTTGATGTCATAAGGGTCTTTGATATAGCCTTTTCCAAGTACCGTATCGGGACCCTCAGCCTAATGGAACAGATTGAATGGTGTATTGGGAACAATTTCAAGATCCTGGATTTCTCAAAAGGATTTTACGAGTATAAAAAACAATGGTGCAATAGCTCATATATGTTTGAATATCACATTTGGTACGATTCCAGAAATTTGAAGAGCAACCTCCTGGCCAGGACATTGGCCCTTAAGTTCATTCTCAAGTTCTGGGCGCGAAAATATAACCTCCAGGAAACCGTTCATAAAATACGATATAGGTTTAGACCAAAATCTTGAAATACTAAAATATACGATGAGCAAAGGTTCCAACATGCAGATCCATGAATGCATCTTTCAGTTCTATCTGGAACATCGCGTCCATGGTATGTGTACCGGAAAGGTCCACAACAGGCTTTTGGGCGGCTCTCTAAACTCCATTACCCTGGACCGTGCAAACATCTACAAGGGCCTTAATCTGGTCAAGGATATACCGGATTACCTCTATTTTGAGACCAAATTGCCCGTTGGAATAAAATCCCTGCGTGTTCCCCAATACCATGGCTCCTTGGTAAACTTGGAAGCATATACTGGAATTGAGGATTTTCTTCGAGGACAATTGAGCAGGCGTAACATAAAGAATTTCAAGGCAAAAAAGAAAAAACTGGAAAGCTTGGGGGCGGTGGAGTACAAAGTATTGATGGGGCCTTTACAGGAAAGAGTCTATAAAGAGGCTTTTGAAACCTTCCATGAACTTTTAAAAAGAAGGTTCGACAAAAAGAAGATCCTGAACCGGTATCTCATGGACTGGCAGGGGCTGTACCTTCAGGCATATCCAAGATTGGTGGAGGGAAAGGCCCTATTGTTCCTTATCCAAGTGGACGGAAAACCCATCGGGATGGCCCTGGATTATATTCTTGAATCCAGTGTCTTCAGCCATATACAGACCTTTGACCAGGAGTATTCCAAATATAATGTGGGGGACCTCATGCTGTATTTTCAATTGGAATGGTGCCTGGACCACGAAAAATCGATTCTCGACCTTTCCAAGGGCGAGAGCGCATATAAGGAAAAATGGTGCAACCATAGGTACCGTCTATACCATGATCTGATCTATCCCAAGAATTCCCTTTCACTGACCCTATGTGCACGTGCCTTGGCCCTGAAGTATAACACGATTCAAAAACTAAGGGACCTTGGGGTATTGGGAAATATAATCAACGTTGACCAATGGCTCTATAAAAGGCATAGGAAAACATTCAACGATCCAATTCAGTCCAATAGCCCCCTTTAGCCATGTTCAAAGGTAAGCACAAACTTTTCAGAGCCGTGGATTTTCATGAATCCACCCTTCTACACAGAAAGGGAGCTTCACTATTTGAATCCTTGAGCAATATGTTTACCGGGGAGTGTATCCAATTTGTGGAAACGGAAAACACGGCATCCCAAAAGAATCTGGATAAGCCCTTGCTCCTATCCAGCATGCCCGGATATATGAAGGGACAATATGTTCGTGGTGGCAGCTTGAAGGTCAAAACGATAAAAACCTTCCCCGGTTCCCTGATCAACCTAAAGGCGTACCCAAATTATAGATCCTATCTGGATATGCGTTTCACCGGCAAGCAACGAGCCCAGTTCAGAAGCTCCAAAGCCCTGCTCCACCATTGCTTTGAAATTGTGCACATGGTGTATTTCGGGGCCATTGACAAGCCAGAATACGACCGGCTTTTTGAGACACTGAAAGAAATGCATTTGGTCCGTTTGGCGCATAAGGGCTGTACGGATGACACCGCTGGGATGTGGGCCCTGTACCAAGCAAGTGCCTACCAACAAATTTTGGACCAAGAGGCCTGCCTTTCGGTAGTCTATCACGGGGATAGACCTATTGCCATAAGCCTAAATTTTATCCTAGGGAAGGTTGTGCACGGTTTTAACCGAAGCTTTGACATGGCCTATTCCAAATTCGGCCTGGGAACCATCGAGTTGTTGAACATGGTGGAATGGTGTTTTGGGCAGGGATTCGAAATCCTTGATTTCATGAAAGGGGAATACAATTATAAAAACAAATTCACTGACACTCCCTATTCTTTTACCCTTCAATTGGTTTTTGGAAACAATATTTGGTGGCCAAAACTAAAAGGATTGTCCTTATATTATAGCCTTTCAGTATTTTATACCCTCTATAATGTTATACGGTCCGTAGGACTTCTTAAATTATGGCACACTCTGTCCAAACCAAGGAACATAAAACCCCAATTGAATGGCCAGGTTCATCTACGGGAATTGGAACATACCGGACAGGGCCCATTGGAGCATGATAGCTTTATGGTGGATTGGTCTGAAATTGCCTCCCCCAATCTTAGAAAGGCCATTTGTGATTTTTGCCATAAAAACAAAAAGCCCTTAAAAAGTATAAACCTGTTCTCCTTTTCGGAAACACCTTCCACCATTATATTGATGGAGGGATCTCAAATGCTGTTGATCATGGGAAACAAGGACCAAAATTTCCGAAAATCCAAATCATGAGAAAATATTCATTTTTTGAGGAATTATTGATATCGGGTACCATCAAGAATCATTGCAGATCTATCGATATTGGACCGCATTTGCGAACGATTCCCATTTCTTCGGGTTCTTCCACCATAGCCGAGGCAGGGGTGGCGTGTTCCTATTGGGACATACCCGATTATATGAAGGCTACCTTTCACGGGGACAACGGGAAGGTATTTGAAAGATCAGTTGCCCTTTATGAAGGCTCCTACATCGAATTGGGCAAATACCAGGGCTTTGACCATTTTATTAGGCAAAAGTTAAGCTCCAACCGAAGAGCCAAAATAAGGGCCGCCAAGCGGAACCTAGAGCATATATTTCCAATCGATTATGCCTATTATTATGGTGTGGAACTATCGGACAGCACATATTTCGGGCTTATGAAAGCCTTAAAGGAAATGATTACCAAGCGGTTTGAGGAAAAGCAGATGAAACATACCGCCTTGGAAGACTGGGACAATTTCATTAAGTGGGGCAGAATTTTGATAGCGGAAAAACGAGCAGTAATGTTCGTAATCTACAGTGATGGCCAGCCCATACATATCGCCTTTAATTATGTTTGGGAAAAACTGGTTTTTGCATTTGTCAGGGGATTCGATGTTAATTACTCGAGATTTCACCTGGGGTTTATCGATATGTTAATCCAGATTGAATGGAGCTTCAACAACCAATTCCAAATCCATGACTTTTTAAGGGGAAACTTGGACTATAAGATAATGTTCGCGGATACCACCTATTTATACCGGGCCCATTTTATTATACCTTCTGTAAAACGTAATCCTCTGGCCCTCCTGCCATGGATAGGGTGCTCCCTCAAATTTGATGTCTATTATAACCTCAAGAGAAAATTTGGGGTTCTTTACTATGGCATGCCCTTTTTACCAAAAAGACGGAAGAAAAAAGTTTCAGTTTATCAATTGGATGCACCCAGTCAGGAGGAATCCATCCAATTGGCAAAAAATCATATGCCTAAAGTAAATTTGGAAACGGAACCCCATGAATATCTTAAAAGAGCGGCCTATCATTTTCTGTACAATACTAAGACACCCATAAAAGAATTGGAGGTCTATGGGATTCCTGGGCAACAGGACATCTATTTTTTCAAAGGGAACGGGCAGGTCAAAAAAGTACAATTTTCAAACTCGAAAAAAAGCTAATGGAATCCATGGAGTCCAAAACCATCGTTTTTTTAAAGCAGTTGGCTTCCATGGGGAGCTTTCCGGCCTGTATTTCTAAAATCAGGGATACCAGAACCGGAGAAGTCCTGTTCGAACAATCGGTCGAAAAACGTCCAATGGATACTCGAGATCATATGATCTTGAAGGATGTCCCAAGCTACCTAGAAATCGAATGGGAGGAGACAAAAATAAAAATCAAGACCCAAAGCCTTGCCACCCAAAAGACCTATGTGGTAGATCTCGATCATTACAGGAATTCGGATGCCTATCTTCAAAAACACTTTGGGCCCAAGAGCCGTTCCGCATTGAGACGGTACAAAAAACGGTTGGAACAGTGCTTTAGAGTCGAATATTGGGTCCATTATGGAGCCATGGACAAAATCGGATATAATGCCCTCTTCGAGCAGGTCCGAGACCTGATGGAACGGAGGTTCGAACAAAAAAAGGAACGGAATTACGAACTCCAGCACTTGGAAGAAATAAAGAATGATGTATATCCAAGACTCCTTGAAAAACAAGCCTCCATTTTTGTGATCACCGCCAACGGCAGACCGATCAGTATCCGAATCAACCTGATGAGGGGCACCCTAGCCTATTATATCCTAAGTGCCTATGATCCTGATTACGACATCTTTCGCCTAGGGAAACTGGACATGTGGCAAAACATCCATTGGTTTTTGGAAAACGGCTATAAAAAATATGACCTCCTAAAAGGGTATGCCTATATCAAGGAGCAATGGGCAGATTCCATTTATGACAATAATCTGATCTTGGTCAACCGGGACGCTTCCCTTAAGGGCAGGATGGGACTCTTGCTTTGTTATAGGAGAAAAAAGGCATTACTGGTACTTGTACGGGCCGCCAAATCCCTTGGCCTAGACCGGTCCATCAGAAAAATGAAGAGACAATCGGCTCCCAAATGGGAGATGGACCCACCCGAAATTCGGCCAATCTCTTGTACCAATCAACAAGCGGATTTATTTGATGCCCTACCTGATTGGCATTCACAGGAAAAGAAATTGAACCGACCCTTATTCACCTTAGCCTATAAGCACAGTTTTCCTGTGAAGAAAATCAAGGTATCCATAAAAAAGGATGACCCAAGGCAGTTTTTGATCGAAATCGGGGACGCCTGCTATTTGTTCATTTTTGGTAAAGACAAATCAATCCCATGAAATTACGCTTCCTTCTGGATATTGTTCTCTCCCATGGCCATGACCGTCTCGGGCCCCTCTCCGCTTGTGCGGAGATCGATGACCCCAAGACCTTCAAAATGGCCCTCAGGGACGGCGAATCCATGAACTCGCCTTTTTTTATTTGTGATCTGCCTTCTTATCAACAGTTGGTACTGCAAGGAGAATTGAAAACACTCAAAAAATTGGACTCCCCTCTGTACCAAGGATTTTTGCTAGACCTTACCCCCTATGAAAATTTGGATGGGTATTTAAAATCCCATTTTCCCACCACAACGCGGATGTTCAGAAGACACGGAAAAAGACTTCGGGAGGAAGTGGGTTCCACAACCAAGATTTATTATGGGAGCAGCATGGATGAAGCGGAACTGACCCTGTTGTTTGACCGTCTTAAAACATTCCTTACAAACCGATTTGAGCAAAAGGAATCCGAGAACTACGAACTTCCATTGTTGCCCCTATATAAAAAAATGCTCAGGACCCTTGTCCCCAAGGGAGAAGCTGTGATATTTGCCCGGTTCCATGGCAAAAACCCCATAGGGATCGGAATCGGTTTTGTAAATGCAAACATCCTTTATCTGTTCAATATTGGCTTTGATGTCCAATATGGCCAATACGGATTGGGCAACCAATTACTCTTGGATGTTCTGGGATGGTGCTTTGAAAAAAGGATTTCCATGGTGGATATGGGAAGAGGCGATTTTTTCCATAAACGAAAATGGGTAAACGGTTCCTATATCTATAGGGAAATTACCTTTTTCAAGGCCAAAAATGTCTTGGAAATGTCCAAGGCCTTTACCATCTGGACCATCAATACGATTCGCTATCACACCATCGCTTTCCTGAAAAAAATGGGGGGACAACAAATGGCCAGAAAATTTTTCCTATGGAAATACAGGCTGTGGAACCACCATAAACAGGATTGATTTCACCGACAATAATAATGAAACAGAAATTCAAACCATGAAATCGTTTTTGGGATGCTACATAAAATAAACATATTCCAAGCCCTTTATGAACGGGAGGGCCTGCCCAATGGACTTCCGGAACCAATGGTCAATGGTAGGCACTTTGATACTGGTCAAAACCCTAGCGTTCCCCAAAGCAATATGGACAGTTACTCCTTACGTTTGATGCCTTATTATGTGCAATTTGCAAACATCCCCAACCAATATTGCCTAAAAAAAGTCCCTCAATTCAACTGGGGGCATTCCATAGACCTGAAGGGGTTCCCATCCGTTGATGACTACATGGAGTCCCAATTCAAGTCCAAGACAAGAAGTATCATCAAAAGATATATCAAGAGATTGGAAATATGTTTTCCCATATCCTACAGATACTATTATGGAGAAATGGAACATGGGGAATATACCAGAATATTTGAATCCTTGGAGCAAATGATTCTCAACCGTTTCGAACAAAGGGAAGAAACCCATAAGGAAATGTGGAGATGGAAGGCCTTAAAAGATTCCACATATGACCTGATACTTTCAAAGAAAGCATCGTTCTTCGTCATTTTTGATGGAAATACCCCCATTGAAATATCGTTGAACTATCATCTGGAAGGAATTTTGTTCAGTTCCATTTCATCGTTCGACACAGACTACACCAAATTTGGACTTGGGCATGTCGAAATCTACAAACAATTGGAATGGTGTCTGCAAAATGGTTGTTCCATTTTTGAAATGGGGGTGGGCGGCATGGACTATAAAAGGAGGTGGAGCAACCGTATCTATCAGTTCGACCATTGCATCCTGTTTCCCAAAAAAACCTCGTTTTCCAAGTTCGTAAGTACCATGGAATATTGGCGCATACAAGTAAAGGAATATCTCAAATCAAAAAAAATCAATGAACTGAAGGATACGTTGTTGCGCAAATTGGATCTTAAAAGAAAGCATAATGAAGCGGGGGAGATGCCATTCTCCCATTCCCTTTTGGGACATCCTCCCAAAAATATGGAACTGTATCCACTCTCGTTTTCCGAATCCTTGCCCAATGGCCTAAAAAAAGCGCTGTACGATTTACTGTATTTACAAGAAGTGAGCCGCGAGAAAATCGAACTTTTCAAGGGTGGTGGCCATTATTATGCCAAATTGGAATCCAAGTGGTTTTTGCTTCAAAGGGAAAATGTTGGTGCGTCTGCACATTCTGTCCCATTTGAACCTTAGAACGTACATTTTTGCCTTACATCATAATATATTGCAAGTTCGGTTCTTTTTTTGATTATTTGTTTGGACATTGGAGGATATTTTTGGCAAATTTACGACTGATGGACAGCAAAAGAATACCCCCAACAAACACATTTACGAGTATGATCCTTGCGGATTGATAACCTATATAAACAAGTATGGACGGTACTGATTTAAAAGTGGTCATCCTTACCAAGAAAGAAATTAGCGACTACTTACAGAAACCTGCCCTTGAGCGTGAGTATAGTCTTCCTTTTTCTGCGAACAAAGCCCATTGGTTAATCGAAAAACCGGGAATGGACGATGCCGACTTTTGTGCCATCATGGCAACAACGGGCAAGGAAATCCTAAGTTTCACCCATTTGGTTCCCGACCTATTGTCCAATCGGGAAGGCTATGGGCAAGAGGAGAGAAAAATATACTGGATGCCCCAATGGTGGGCCTCGGAAACGGCCAAGAGCACTGTGGTCTCAACCTATGTCTTCAGTGAGTCCCTAAAAGCCACGTCCAATAAGATATTGGTAAAGGCATATGAACAGAATGCAGAGGCCTTTTATACAAAACAGCCTTTCTCTATGGTTCAGACCAATCAGAGGCATGTCGTATTCATTGGTCTGGCCAGTGACGTTTTGGCGCAGAGGCTGCCGGTTCTAAGTAAAGTCAAATTCTTTACAAAAGGACTGGAAAAAACGTCCGTAAAAATATATGCCTGGTTGAACCGATCACGAATCAATACGTTGGGTCATGACCTAAAAATAAAATACTTCCACCGACTGGATGTCGATTCTTGGAACTTCATTAAACCTTTTGTTGAAAATGACATTGTCCAAAAGAGCAGGGAATACATCAATTGGCAAATTGACCATAAACAATACTTATCGACACCTTTGGATAAGAAAAAATCCAACATAGGGTTGGTAAGGGGATATGGGTCCAAGATAGGTATGGTCAATTATATGGTGACCAGGGACAATGCCCATATCGGATTTGTTTCTTTCCATTATATAGGGCGTACCGCATATATGAAATATGTTCTTGCCCACCCGGATGAAATGGCAAGTGTATGTGCGACCCTCTACGAACATCTGAACAAGTTGGGGGTCATTTACTTTTTTACGGACAACGCCTCATTGGCCAAACATTTTTTGGACAACTTTTCAACAGTTTACCACTACACACAGACCAAAAAATCCATGGCGCACAATTCCATTTATGATATGGTGGGCAACGCTGTCGTAACAGAGCAAGATGGACATTTTATATAGAATATATGAAAATCCTCCAGACACTACAAGAATCCATGAAAGAACATTCCTTAAGGAATGCATTCTTGATCAATGGCACTTATTATACCTATGGCCAATTGGGTTCCAAGATTTCAGGTATCAGGAGACTTGTGCAGGACCAGGTCCCCTCTTCTGAAAAATTCATAGGAGTGGTCACCAATGATGATCTGGAAACCTATGCAAGTATGATTGCCCTGTGGTTTGAAGGTAAGGCCTATGTCCCCATCAACCCCATTTACCCAAAAACACGCAACAAAGAGATTCTGGAACAAACGGAAAGTACTTATATCTTGGATTCGTCCGACACCAAATATCTTGATGATGGGTTCCATGTTCTTTCCGCTGGAAACCTATCAACACAAGGAATGGATCTGTGTCCCAAAACTGTTCATCCTGAAAGTTTTGCCTATGTGATCTTCACTTCTGGGAGTACGGGTGTTCCTAAAGGTGCCCCGATTACATTCAAAAATTTAGATAGCTTTGCATCCGCCATAGACGAGAACCTGTCTTTCTCCCTTTACCCGTCCGACCGTTGCCTACAAATGTTCGAGCTGACCTTCGACATGTCGGTGGTCTCCTTTCTCGCCCCCTTATTGAAAGGTGCCTGTGTGTATACCCTGTCCAAAAAGGGCATCAAATATTTTGAGATCGTGAAATTGTTGTCGGAATATCAATTGACGGTTTTGATCATGGTCCCTTCCATCATCCACTACCTACGCCCTTATTTCAAGGAAATCCATTGCCCGAGCGTCAGGTATTCATGTTTTGCCGGTGGGAAACTCTTCGGGGAAATTGCAAAGGAATGGAACAAGTGCATTCCCAATGCACAGATCATCAACTATTATGGCCCCACCGAAACGACCATATATTGTGGTGGGTACCTCTTCAACAAGGAAGGGGGCAACAAGCATGAAAATGACGTACTGTCCATCGGAAAGCCATTTCCCAATACATCTTATATGATCATTGACGAAAATGGTGAAGAACTTGGTGTGGGAAAAACCGGGGAGCTTTGCATAGCCGGGGAGCAATTATTTCCGGGATATATCAAAAACGAGGAGAAGAACAAACAGGTCTTTTTTACTGTGGAACACGGGGGTCGTTCACATAGGTTCTACAAAACAGGAGATCTGTGCTATAAAGATGCCGACGGGGATTATATGTATGTGGGCCGGGCTGATTTTCAAGTGAAAATAAGAGGATTCCGAGTGGAATTAGGAGAAATAGAATACCATGTAAAAACAAAATTGGTGGGCATGGATGTGGTGGTCATCGACGTTCCTGATGGTATGGGCAATCTGGAATTGGGCTTGGCCGTTTGCAGCAACAAAATTGACCTGGAACCTGTCATTTCCCACTTAAAGGAAGTTTTGCCACCCTATATGATCCCTACCCAATTTCTGTTCCTTGACCAATTTCCCCATAGCGTAAATGATAAAGTGGACATGAAAGAACTCAGGGCACGGTTCACAGACTTAAAAACCAAACACATTTGATATGGAAACTACTGAAATAAAAGAGTCCTTGAAAGCTATATTCACGGACACGTTAGGACACAATTCATTCGAACTCGAAGATGATACCACTGCAAAGGATGTGGATGGATGGGATTCTGTGACGCACATGATGCTCATCAACGAAATCGAAAAGAAATACAATATAAAGTTTTCTTTGATGGATCTAATGAACTTGGAAAACATCGGGAGCTTGATCAAGGCTATCAAGAGTAAAGTGGGGTCTTCCCTTATCTATGTTGCACTGTGCGAGCTATTGGAACTTGAATCTTTGGTCCTTCTAGTATAGCTCTCTCCCAACAAATCTAAGATGGGTATTTCCATGTTTGTATCATGGGTGATCATCAATCTATATCTATAAGGATTATGGGGCGGTGTCCAACAAATTGGCTTTCAGGTCCTTTACAATGATCTCTGCCACCAAATCCCTCCCATGGTTGTTCCAATGCCTATCGTAGACCAAAGTGGTCTTTCTTTTTGACGCGTTCAGATCAGCACCAAAATCAATGTATTCAAACCCGTTTGTGTCCAAGTAGTCCAAAAAGAGTTGTGGTGTCGTGCTCTGATCCATCAAAAGGACGGTTTTTTGCTTATTGTAACCATAAAGTGCTACCAGGTTCTTGAAATTTTCCAGATATATTTCGTGCGCTCTTCCCACCTCTTTTTCATCCTTTTCCGGTTGTTCCTTTGCATTCCCGCCTTTTGCCACGGCCATGATGTCCCTGACTAGGTTCCTAGCTGGATTTAAAGCACCTATCTCGGAAAAGTAAACCAACAATTTACTTTTCTTGAGCAATTTATTGACAGGTGATTCCAGGTTCAGTCTGGATTCTTCAATAAAATATTCTCCACGCGTGAGGTCGTTTGAAAACATCAGCTTGATATAGATCCTATCGATTAATCCAAAATCCTCTTCATATGCCTTGATCAAATGGAGCTGATCGGCCATATCATAGCCCGCATAACCATATTCAAATACCTTGACCCTGTCGTTGAGTCTTTGTTCAATTTTTCTACCTATTGATATTTTATAAGGTTGATGAAACCCTTCAATGAATGAATCCCCCACCAATGCCACCTCAATCCCTTGCTCTGTAGGTATGAACTCTTGGTACGAATTGAATCCAGAGCTGTTGATGTTGTACCTGATGAAATTTTGGTTCCTGTTGCCTGTCACAGAATAGCCTTCTTGGTTAGGAACCCATTTTTCCACGCTTTTCCCATCAACAAAACGGGTGGGTTTGTCCTCGCCCAGGTAAAATATCCTCACCAAGATCTCCAAAGAAATCAGTATGAGGACTGAATAAATTCCTAATTGTGTTATTAATTTTTTCATCTTTTCTAAAATTGAAAATAAATGAAAGACCTGTCGAAACCACTGTCATAAAACAACAGCATGGTGAAAATCACCAAAGTATAGACCAAAAACCTCACCGCTTTGGACTTGAACTTGAACGGGTTGCGCTCATCCCTTCGGATTCTATATTCGTAGAGGACAAATGCCGCCAACAGTATAAAATAGTCGACCATTCGATATCCATTGGGATGATGGTAGGTCTCATACTGGAAATTTGTGAATATTCCCTTTATGAACTGGAAAGAATCCGTCAACGATTCCGACCTGAAAAAGATGCGGGAAAAGGTCACAATGCCAAAGGTCAAGATCAGCTGCCCCAGCTCAGTGAGCGTGGGGAAAAAAGTATGCTCTCCCACCACATTGTCCTTATACATCGTATTGCGGCCCATCAGAAATACCGGTATATAGGCCAAGGCATGAAAACCTCCCCAAAAGATAAAGGTCCAGTTGGCACCATGCCAAAATCCACTGACCAAAAAAATGATACAGATGTTCCTGACCGATTTTAGTTTGGTCACCCTAGAGCCGCCCAAAGGAATATATAGATAATGCCTGAACCAAGTGGAGAGCGACACGTGCCATCGCTGCCAATACTCGGCAACGTTCCTAGAAAAATTAGGAAACTTGAAATTGGACATCAGCTCCACCCCGAACATTTTTGAGGTACCAATGGCTATATCCGAATAGCCGCTGAAATCCCCATATACCTGAAAGCTGAACAAGGTCACGCCCAAAATAAGGGTGGATGCAGAATAAGTGTCGTAATTAAGAAAGATATCATCCACAATCGGCGCTATCCCGTCTGCTATCACCATCTTTTTGAACAAGCCCCACAAAATCAGTTTTAGTCCAGCAACTATTTGGTCATAACTGAAAATCCTTTTATGGGTGATCTGATGGAGAAGATTCGATGCCCTTTCAATCGGGCCTGCGACCAATTGTGGAAAAAAAGCGACAAAAGTGGCAAACGACAAGAAATCTCGGCACGGTTTCACTTTGTTATAATACACATCCAAAGAATAGGACATGGTCTGGAAGGTATAAAAGGAAATTCCAACGGGAAGGATAATCTGCAGTGTCCATGTGCTTTGTATCGTGTACCCGAACGTTTCAAAAAGATCCACAAAGGAGTCCACAAAGAAATTATAGTACTTAAAAAACCCCAGCAATGATATGTTGAAGACCATACTGACCCACAACCATATTCTTTGTTTGTTCCTTTTCTCCTTGTACTTATAGATCATGAGGCCTACAAAGTAGTCAACCGCTGTACTGGCCAAGATCAAGAACAGGAACCTCCAATCCCAAAGACCATAAAAATAATAGCTTCCCACTAGTATCAAGGCATTCTGCACCTTGACCCTTTTATGAAAGACAAACCAATAAAGCACAAACATTATTGGTAGGAATATAAAATACTCTAGCGAGTTGAACAGCATGAATGCACTAGATATAATTAAAACTCTATAATCTCAAGCTCTGACCTCCTGTTCTTGGCATGTTTCTCCTCAGTACAATAAACTCCATCCTTACATTCATTGACCAGTTTGGTCTCCCCATAAGCATCATGGCTGATACGTTCTGCTGAAATTCCCTTGGATACCACATATTCCACCGTGCGTTCCGCTCTGCGCTCCGATAGCCATTGATTGTATTGATGGGTTCCCCTTGCGTCTGTATGCGCAGTAACTTTGATGGCGATGTTGGGCTCATTTTCCATAATGGACACCAATTCGTCCAACAACTCCTTGTCTTTTTGGGTGAGGTACGAAGAATTCAGCTTAAAGTAAACGCTCCCCAAATTATTGATTTTAGTTTGTAGTGCGGCACGTCTGGCCTCTTCCACATCCTTTTTTGCCTTTTCAACAGCGGCCAGTTCTGCGGCTTCCTTTTCTTTTTGCAGGCGTTCGGCCAGTAACCGTGCTTCTTTTTCTGCATTCGCTATGGAATCCTGGACCTTTTGCTGTTCTTTCTCCATTTCCTCCAACAAGACCAATTTTTCCTCCCCTTTTCTGGAAAGTTCTTTTTCCACTTCAAAACGATAGGTTACCCCTAGTGCATGCTGGATATGGTTGGTGGCATTTTCCGTGCTCATGGCCCATTTTCCAGTCGTGTTGACATCCAACCCCCAATGGTCCGAGAACCATGTCCTAAAACCCATTACTGCATTGTAGGTGCCCCTACCTTGGTCATTGGCATCGGTATAACCCGCACCAATTCCGACATAAGGATCAAAAAAACCTGTCTCGCCCAAGATCTTGTTCAAATCATAACTTATACGAAAATCCACAGAAAGATAATCTACATCATCCGCTAGTTCAATTTCATCAACGACCTTCCCTCTCTTATATACATTATACGATCCTATCGCCTCAAATCCTACACCGTTTTTCAGATAACGCCCTATATGTATGCGGGATGGATAGGGAGCTATGTTCCATGCATCCCTAATATCAAAAAGCTCCCTGAATTCGTCCCCAGAGTCATCAACGATGTTCATTCCCAAACCTACCAGCCAATAACTTTCGACGATACTATCCTTTCTTACCAAACTCCTTTCTTGTGCATGGAGCTGGAGCACAAAAATGAACAGGAATGCGCTTATTCTCAAATGAACTATTTTCAAAAAGATATACTTTACAATTTCGTTGCTAAAGCTATATCAACTCGTCCTATGGTTAAACTTTGCACTTTTAAGTGCGTTTTTATTCGACAAGAAGCAGGAAAGGATTTTGCAATATTCTCAATCGACCTGTTGAAAAACGATTGCTTTATCGGTAAGGGGCATTTTATATAGATAAAAAGGGGTAGTGATAGGCTTCATTTCCTCAGGCTTCCCAGTCTTGCCATCCATTAGTATGCCTACAACAAACTCAGTCTCGGTTTCCTTGATCTTGGACAATTGTATCGATTTTTGACCCTGTTGCTCGCCCAAGCATACCAAGAGGACCATTTCCTTGGAAAAATCGATCATGGGCACAGGGAGCCCAGGTTTTCGGGTCCTGTTGATCTGTGAATAGAATTTGTTCAGTGATTTGGTATCGCGGATTTCCTTGGTTTCAAATACCTCCACCCCGGAATAGCCATCCTGTTCCAACAAGACCAAGCCTTCAATCTCTTTGCCCAAATGTTTTTGGGCGTTGCAGGAGAGCAGACATATGCAGGTGAGGAACAGAACGTGTTTCATGATCAAAAGGTATTCTTAAAACGTGACTTGTATGCCTTTTCGTAGATTTCCTCGTACAAGGGCAGAATATGCACAATGTCAAACTTGGTTGCCACATTGTAAGCATTCTGCTTGAACTGTTCCAAGACCTTATCATCCTTCAATATCTTCAAAGCCTTTGCCGCCATATCTTCCACATCGCCCACATTGGCCAGATATCCCGACACACCATCAACGTTCACCTCTGGAATACCGCCTGTGTTGCTGGAAACAACGGCCACCTTGTTGATCATGGCCTCCAAAGCCGCCAACCCAAAGCTCTCCGTTTCGGAAGGCAAAAGGAAGAGGTCTGAAAAACAAAGAATACGATCAATCTCGGTACTGTTACCCAAAAACAATACTTTTTCCTTCAGGCCGAGCCTATCGCACAACTGCTCCGCTTTTTCTTTTTCGGGGCCCTCGCCCACCATGATCAGCTTTGCTGGAATTTCTTTCTGGATGCGATGGAATACATTGATCACATCGGGAATGCGCTTTACCTTCCTGAAATTACTGATATGGGTGATGATGCGTTCATTTTCTTTGGCCATCAAACTGCGCTGGCAGTCGGAATAATCCGGACTGTACTTGGACGTTTCGATAAAGTTGGGAATCACCTCGATTTCCCTTTCAATATCGAACAGTTCCAAAGTACTTTTTTTAAGGGCCTCCGAAACCGAGGTCACCACATCGGACTTGTTGATACTGAACGTTACCGCTGGCTTATAAAAAGGATGTTTGCCAACCAAAGTAATGTCCGTTCCGTGCAGGGTTGTGATCATAGGGATAAAGATGCCATATTCCTGGAGCATCTTTTTGGCCATATACCCGGCATAGGCATGGGGAATGGCATAGTGCACATGTAGCAGTTCTATATCATACTGTTTGATGGTATCCACCAATTTGCTGGACAATGCCAACTCATAGGGCTGATAATGGAACAATGGATATTCCGGCACATGCACTTCATGAAAATGGATGTTGTTGTCCAAAAGCCCCAAACGGACCGGTTGTTTATAGGTCACAAAATGTACTTCGTGCCCTCTTTCTGCCAAGGCGATGCCCAATTCCGTGGCAACCACGCCACTACCTCCAAAAGTGGGGTAACAAACAATCGCAATTTTCATTTATCAGTATTTATTTTTTTTGCCATGGCCAATGCAATTATCTGTGATTGAACACTTTCGGCCTAAACCAAACAGGATGGCACTTCATCCGAACAAATTTAAGGCAATATTCATTGTCTATTCAATAATGGCATTATAAATAGCCTGTTGGACACGCGTCCGCAATCCTGAACTTATCAGCAATGTGTTTGTCGCCGACGGATAGGTCCTATTCGACAAAAAAACATAGACAATTTCCTCATCGGGGTCTGCCCAAGTGAACGTGCCCGTAAAACCACTATGTCCAAAACTTTTTCGGGACACACAATCGCATGTAGGGCCACCTCCTCCCAACTGTGGCTTGTCAAAACCCACTCCCCTTCTTACGTCATTATTGCAAAAGTAACAGGTGTTGAATTTTTTGATGGTCCGCTCGTTCAAAAAGCGTTCCCCACCATAATATCCACCCTGCAGGTACATCTGCATGATCTTCGCCACTTCATTGGCCGTACTGAAAAGTCCAGCATGTCCACCAACCCCACCCTGCATGGCCGCTCCCATATCGTGGACATAGCCTTGCACGGTCTGATATCTGTAATAGTCGTCCTCTTCGGAAGGAACTATCTCTTCTTTCGGAATTTTTTTCAGCGGATTGAAAGTAGTCCGTTGCAGTCCCATGGGTCTGTAAAAAAATTCATCCACCAGTTCGTTTATCGGCCTTTGGTACGTGTTCTCGATATATTCCTTGAAGATATAATAGGCAAGGTCACTGTATCGGTAACGGTTGGACTTCAAGCTTTGCCTACCTATCCGATCATGGATGGAATCTTTGTAGGCCCTGGTCAAGTACAAATGCTCCGCAACCTTGTATGGGAAAGCCTCAGAAGGATTCTTACTGTAAAATTCCGGGGAAGGCTTTCTGTCCTTGGTCAAAGTGTCGATGTAAAAAGCGATCCAGGCCGGAAGCCGACCATAATGTGACAAGGCCTTCAAAACGGTCACGTCCTTCAGCTCGGTGTCCACATAGCCAGGGATCAAATCCTTAAACGTGTCATTGAGCGCAATTTTTCCCTCCTCCTCCATTTTCATGATGATGGGCAGCGTGGACAGGATCTTGGTCAATGAGGCCAGATCGTAAACGGATTTCTCGGTTATTTCCAGGTCCGAATTGTAAGTAGGCTTCCCAAAACTTTTGTTGTAGATGACCTTCCCTTTTCTTGCCACCAACACTTGGGCCCCGGGATACATCAGGGAATCGAGTCCCTGTTGCATCAAACTATCTACTTTGGTGAGTTTCTCCGAACTCATGCCCACCCGTTCGGGAATGCTGTACCCCAACCGCTGCAAGGATTCCAGCTTGACCCCAGTGCCGACCGGGAATTCGGCATGTGCGGAAACGGGCAGCTTGCCAGTTGCACCTATAGCCCCAAAAATGACTTCTGCCGTTTTTTCCTGTGCAATGTCACTGTTCTGATAGGCCACCACAACTCCGTCCATAGTGTCAAAGTTGAGCACATCCAAAAGTGCATAGGGCTTTGCGAACAAGGCCAAAATGGTATTGCTGGTACGGAGTCTGGATATTTCCTCCATCCAGAAGAGTTCATTTTTGGAGAACTTATAACCCTTCCACGGGCTTTCATTGTTCTTGTGGAAACCAATGATGACCAAGTTGTAATTGGCCAGTTCATTTTTATAGGCCGAAATATCCTTGGCCTTTATGTGGGTGACCTTGTAGTACTTGTTCATCGTTTCCAAAAAGGTGGAACCGGAATCGTCTCCAAACTGGACATAGGCAATTTTTTTATTGTCCAGCTTCCTGATGGGCATCAGGGAAAAATTGTTCTTGGCCACGGTGATGGCCCCTTCGATGGCCTCTTCATAGATCACATCGTTTTCAAGGGTGTTCAGGTCCTCGTATAGGTTTTCCAATTTTACGGGCTGGTGATTGTTCAACCCTACCTTGTACTTGGCCATCAATATTTTCTTCACGGACATAGCCAATCTTTCTTCGCTGATGATTCCCTCGTTGTAGGCCAAGATAAGCCTGTCCTTTGCCTTGGAGACATTTTCAGGCATCAACAACATATCATTTCCTGCCAAAAAGGCCTCCAGTTCCACTTCTCCCTCATCCGCAAATTGGGAGACCGCCTTCATGTTCAGGGCATCGGTGAATATCAAGCCTTCAAAACCCATTTCTTCTTGCAACAATCCAGTGACTATATCTTTGGAAAGGGATGAAGGATGTCCTTCCCTGCTCTCCAGACTGGGTACGTCCAAATGGGCTATCATTACGGAACTCAGCCCATGCTGCATCACTTTTTGGAAGGGATGTAGTTCGATGGAATCCAACACTTCCCTGGAAGAGGCAATGATCGGGAGTGCCTTGTGCGAATCCGTGGCGGTGTCGCCATGGCCCGGAAAATGCTTGCCGCAGGAAAGTACCCCCGCTGCTTCCATCCCCTTCACAAAGGCAGTACCTTTTTTTCCTACATTGATGGGGTCTTCACCAAAGGAACGGTTGCCAATGATGGGATTCTGCGGATTATTATTCACATCCAGATCAGGGGCAAAATTGATGTGCACCCCAAGTCGTTTGGCGTGTTTGCCTATCTGATTGCCCACCTTTTCCACAAGGGTGCTATCCTGAATGGCCCCTAGGGTCATGTTCCAAGGGAATGCATAGGTGGAATCCAGCCGCATGGCCAGGCCCCATTCCGCATCCATGCCAATGAGTAAGGGAACCTTGGACTGTGATTGGTATTCATTGGTCAATTTGGCTTGACGCACCGGGGTTCCGGTCAAGAAAATAACCCCGCCAATGCCTTCATCCTTGACAAGCTTCCCAATTTTGTCCGTGGAGGCTTTGTCCTGATTGGAGGCGACACTCACCATGAACAACTGACCGATTCGTTCTTGAAGGGACATGCTGTTGTACCTGTTTTCCACCCATGCCATCTGGGCAAGGGAATCTTGGGTCACCAAAGGGTTCTTTTGACCAATGGCCTGAAAACAAAACAATATGAAAAGGGGGAAATATAGGGTTGACCGCATAAATATCTTGTCTAGGACATGAACTTATAGCTGATAAAAATATTGCATTTGGTCGAGAAATGCACAGAAATTAAGATACTTTAAGATTGTCCTATACAAACCTGGAATGCCAACTTTCGCTGGCGGGCACCTCCCAATGTTCCTGATATTCCTGCTTAGTGGCCACCAAATTGTTGAACACTATGGTATTGGGAGAAACGGACTTGTCCTTGGCCATCTTTTTGAAATCCTTCAACGGTTTGTAGGCGATGAACTCGCCCTGCTTGAAGGATACGTTCATGCGGTCCAACAACTCCACATTGTATTTTTTCTCCAAACTCTGCACAAAATGGACCGAGGCGTCAATGGAACACCCTGATGCACTGGCATTGGTCTGATCCAATCCAATCACGATAAACCGTTTGTACTTAATCTCAAACCCGGCGTGCAAATGACTGCCGTGGGCGGTCCATTCCTTTAGGAAATTGGACAGGCTCTCTTCCAATTCCTGTATTTCATTATCCGTGAAACTACGATTGGATTGATAGATCCAAATTCTTGAGTGTTCCGGTAAGTCATTAAAATCCACCAACATATCAAATTGAATTTGCTAAAAGTTCGGCTACGTCCAAGACCGTAACACTGCCTTCTTTTTCATGTGCCTTTATGCCATCTGTCATCATCGTATTGCAATAGGGGCATCCCGTTGCAATGATGTTGGGATTGGTTTCCAGGGCCTGCTTGGTACGTAGCACATTGACATCCATATCCCCCTTTTCGGGCTCCTTGAACATTTGTGCCCCTCCTGCCCCACAACACATTGCGGTTTTCTTGTGACGTTTCATTTCCACCAATTCCGCATTGGTCTTGGCGAGTACCTCCCTAGGGGCCTCATAAACGGAATTGCCCCTGCCCAGATAGCATGGATCGTGAAACGTGATGCGCTTTCCTTTATAGGTTTTTCCTTCCAAGGTCAAACGGCCTTGGTCCAAGAGTTCTTTCAGGTATTGGGTATGGTGGATCACCTCGTAATTGCCTCCTAATCCTGGGTATTCATTCTTGAGGGTATTGAAGGAGTGTGGATCACAGGTCACGATGCGTTTGATCTCGTAGCCATTCAATAATTCAATGTTCATCATGGCCTGCATTTGGAACAAAAATTCATTCCCCGCACGTTTGGCCACATCCCCTGTTGAGCTTTCCTCTTGACCCAACACGGCAAAATCGACGTTGGCCCTGTTCAACAACTTCACGAATGCCCTGGAAATCTTTTTTGCCCTATCGTCATAACTTCCAGCAGCACCTACCCAAAACAAAATTTCGGGCTGTTTGCCTTCCGCCATAAACTCCTGCATGGTCTTCACCTTCAATTGTTCGTCCATAGTGCCAGTTTTATTCGTTTACCCAGTTCAAACGGTCCATTTGGTTGTATGGCCAAGGTGCCCCGTTATTCTCTATGTTGGACATCATGTTGTTCAGTTCCATGGGCGCAGTGGACTGCTCCATCACCAAATACCTTCGCATTTCCACAATGATGGACAAGGGGTCGATGCTCACAGGACAGGCTTCCACACATGCATTGCAGGTGGTACAGGCCCAAAGCTCTTCCCTGCTGATGTAATCGTCCAACAATTGTTTGCCATCGGGTTTAAACTCTCCTTTGTTGGCATCCATGTTCTTACCTACTTCCTCTAGACGATCACGGGTGTCCATCATGATCTTTCTGGGAGACAATTTTTTACCAGTCTGGTTGGCAGGGCATTCCGAAGTGCAACGCCCACATTCTGTGCAGGTATAGGCATTCAGCAATTGTACCCAGTTCAAATCCATCACGTCCGAGGCCCCAAATTTCTCCGGTACTGCTGCAGCATCCGTGGTAGCAGGTGCAGCAAAGGGGTCCGCATTGGGATCCATCATCAATTTGACCTCATTGGTCACCGATTGCAGATTGTCGAGCTGCCCCTTCGGCTTAACTTTTCCAAAATACGTATTCGGGAAGGCCAAAAGAATATGAAGATGTTTGGAATAGTACAAATAGTTCAAAAAAGCCA
>JASBTQ010000012.1 GCA_030148335.1 Allomuricauda sp.
CCAAATGTATCAGTTTATATACTTAAAATTAAAGGCTTTAAATGAAAGATTAATTTTAATGTTTATATTTGCAAGCCTAAAAAAATAAGAAAAATAATCAAGAGAAATGACGAAAGCAGATATTGTAACTAAAATCTCAGAAAAGCTAGGAATTGAGAAAGGTGACGTACAAGCAACAGTAGAATCTTTTATGGAAGAGGTGAAATCTTCCTTGGAAAATGGAGATAATGTTTATTTAAGAGGTTTTGGGAGCTTTATCATAAAGACCCGCGCCGAAAAGACTGGTAGGAACATTTCAAAGAACACTACCATCAAAATCCCCGCGCACAATATCCCTGCCTTCAAGCCCGCCAAAGTTTTTGTGGAAGGTGTAAAGAGCAACGTACAAGTAAAATAATAGAATTAACAACACTTAAAGGAAGAGCCATATGCCGAGTGGAAAGAAAAGAAAAAGACATAAGGTAGCTACCCATAAGCGTAAAAAGCGCAGAAGAGCTAACCGCCACAAGAAGAAGTAGTTGTAGCGACTACTTTTTCATTTTACATCCATACGTTCTTTGACATAGAGATTCAAGAAGCGAATTTCAATCGGTTCGAAAAATAACCGATTCCATATATTGTTTAATCATTTGTCCCAAAACCTATTCTTTGGGATGAATATAAATCGATTCAGGTGAATAGAGAATTAATCGTTAGATCTAGTCCCGAAGCAGTCGATTTTGCCTTGTTAAAGGATGGAAAACTCATAGAATTACACAAAGAGGAGGACAACAACAACTTTTCCGTAGGGGATGTCTTCCTGGCCAAGATCAGAAAACCCGTTACAGGCCTAAATGCGGCCTTTGTGAACGTTGGTTATGAAAAAGATGCGTTCCTGCATTACCATGACCTTGGTCCGCAATTGTCCTCCATGCTTAAATTCATCAAAAAAGCTAGAACAGGGAAGTTGAAAGACTATACCCTGAAGGATTTTCCATTTGAAAAAGACATTGACAAGAATGGCAGCATCACCGAAGTGATCAAGGCCAATCAGTCATTATTGGTACAAATTGTAAAAGAACCCATCTCCACCAAGGGCCCAAGAATCAGCTCCGAGCTTTCCATTGCCGGACGCTACTTGGTCATGGTCCCGTTTTCCGATCGGGTCTCGGTATCGCAGAAGATAGCGAGCAAAGAGGAAAAGGACAGGCTCATCAGACTTGTGAAGAGCATCAAGCCCAAAGGATTTGGAGTCATTATCCGTACCGTTGCAGAAGGCAAAAAAGTTGCAGAACTCGACAAAGATCTTCAGAACCTGCTATCCAAATGGATAGCCATGAGCAAGAAATTGCAGAGAGCCTCCCATCCATCAAAAGTATTGGTGGAGCTCAACAGGGCCTCGTCCATCCTTCGGGATGTTTTCAACGATTCCTTTTCAGGGATCTATGTTGATGATGAAACGCTTTACAACCAGATCAAGGACTACGTGCATGAAATTGCACCCGAAAAAGAATCCATTGTAAAGCTATATTCAGGCCCAGCACCCATTTTTGAAAAATTTGGGATCGAGCGTCAAATCAAGACCTCTTTTGGCAAAACTGCTTCCATGAGCAGGGGCGCTTACCTTGTCATTGAGCATACCGAAGCTCTCCACGTCATCGACGTGAACAGTGGTAACCGCTCCAACAAGGCCAAAAACCAAGAAGACACCGCTTTGGAAGTCAACATGTTGGCCGCGACAGAAATTGCAAGACAATTGCGTTTGCGCGACATGGGCGGCATCATCGTGGTGGATTTTATAGATATGACCCGGGGCGATCACAGGAGAAAACTGTTCGATCACCTTAGGAACGAAATGAAGGACGATCGGGCAAAACACAAGATTTTGCCCCCCAGTAAATTTGGACTGGTGCAGATCACCCGCCAAAGGGTGCGTCCCGAAATGAACATCAAGACCAGTGAGGAGAACCCCAACGGCACAGGTGCCGAAGTGGAGGCCCCCATTGTATTGATCGATAAGATCCAATCAGATCTGGAGCGAATCATCAAAAGTGACCAAAAGAACAATGGGATTGTACTCAACATCCATCCGTTCATTGCGGCTTACCTTACCAAAGGATTCCCTTCCATCCGTTCCAAATGGTTCAAAGCCTATAAAAAATGGATAAAGGTCCAGCCTAGGGATGCCTATACCTACCTTGAATACCAATTCAAGGACAAAGATGGCAAAACAATCAATATACAATAATCAAAAAGCGACTCCATTTCTGGAGTCGCTTTTTTGTTTTTAGGGGTTTCAATACAAAATGCTACTTTTATGCATTCACCAATGCAAGACATACTGTTGAGACCCATTTTACTGCTGATATCCATTTTCTTTCTTGCGGCCTGCTCCAAACAAACAGCACAGCCCATATCAAGGCTATTACAAGATTCCGATTCCATCCAAGGGAAACCCTCCTATCTGGAATCCCCTTTCGTGACTGCTGGGGACCGTGTATATATGGTCGGCCATCAAGATGGTAGTTTTCCCCCTTTGGGCTGGCACATAAAGGGAGAAATGGGCGGGATCTGGAACCATCCCATCAAACTCATGGACGGGTTTGATGCCGAACTGATCGTGGGCGAAAAGGTTTTAGCTCTCAACAAGGCCACTACATTTATCAACCATCCCTTTGCCAACAAACATCTGTTTGAATTCGAACAAGAACAGATCACGGTTGAACGCTATCAGTTTGTACCAGATGGCAAACAAGGCGTTTTTGTCCAATTTGTCATACGTAACAATTCCAAGGAGACCAAAAAAGGTAAGTTCCAATTCATAGGCCATACCGACCTTAGACCCACTTGGCTTGGCGAACGCACCCAAATGGAAGATACCCCGGATGAAGCAAATTTTGATGGGCAAAAATGGATCGTCAAGGACGTTTCCAATACATGGTACAACATCTTTGGGTCCGACCAAGCCCCTGAATCGACCTTGTCAACAGAAAATCCACAAAGTACCCATGGCGTTACAAGCACATTGACCTACAATATTGAACTTCCTGCCCAATCGAATGTTATATTGAATTTTACCATCGCAGGATCATACACCTCTTTGGATGATGCTTTGGAAAACTATAGCTCCATCCAAGAGCATTACTACGCCTTGGCCGAAGCCAAGAAAAAAAGATATATACAATTGGCAAACCAAACCAAACTTACGATTCCCGATAAAGAGCTGGAGCAAGCCTTTAGATGGCTCAAGTACAATTGCGATTGGTTGGTGCGCACGGTGCCCGAAATAGGAACGGGCATAGGGGCCGGACTTCCAGATTATCCTTGGTGGTTTGGTGTGGATAGCGAATATGCACTGAAAGGTTATATGGCCATTGGCCGCGAAGATATTGTTGAAAAGACCATCCGCCTTTTGGACAGTGTTTCCATGGCCCTGAATGGGAACGGCAGGATTCTCCATGAGATGTCCACCAATGGAGCTGTGTTCAACGAAGGAAACATCAACGAGACTCCTCAATTTGCCTCTTTGATTTGGGAAATCTACAACTGGAATGGTGATAAAGCGTTTTTGAAAAAGTATTTTCCGACGGTTCAAAAAGGACTGGATTGGTTGTTCGTCGAAAATGATGGCAACAAAAATCTCTTCCCTGATGGTTTTGGGATGATGGAAATACATGGCCTTGATAGCGAAATGATCGATGTGGCTTCCTATACCCAAAAAGCCTTTGCAGATGCTGCGTTAATGGCAATTGAATTGGAACAACAAGAATTGGCTACAAAATACCAAGCACTGGCCGATACCTTAAAACACAAAATCAATGAGCAATTTTGGTCAGCTCAATTTGGCTCTTATGCCGATTTTATCGGAACGGACGAACAGGCCATCCATTTGATCGAGGACGCCATTGTTCGTGCAGATACCCTGAACAAACCTTGGGCAGTGGAAGAACTGAAAGCGACCAAACAACAGATTCTTGACCATCCATCAAGCCAACCAAGACCTTTTGTCCTTTATCATAACTGGGTGGTAAACACTCCCATGGAGATGGGCATCGTCGATTCAACAAAAGCGATTACCGCGTTGGACAACGCCAAGAAATTTACAAATCCCTTTGGGATGTTCGTTACGGGAATCGATAGGGATGAATCCGCCGGAAAGGACATGGGTTCCTTCAAGGGAAGCAAGGTTTTCTCATATACTGGGGCTGTGATGACGTTGCCAACAGGGGTCCAAGCGGTTGCCGAGAACAATTACGGCCGACCCGATGATGCCTTGGATTATCTGAAGCGGATGACCCGCACTTTCAGCTATGCACTGCCCGGAAGCATTTACGAAGTCTCACCGGATTATGGCATGGTAACCCAAGCCTGGAACATTTATGCGTATACTTTCCCTATTGTTCGGCAATTTTTCGGGATTCAGCCCATGGCACACAAAAAGACGGTCTTGATTAGACCACAAATGCCAAGTTCGTGGGATAATGCCTCTTTGGAAAATGTAAAAATAGGGGGCAATGAAATCTCCATTTGGTATGAAAATAAGGATGGGAAACTTCAAATCAAGGTACAGCAATCCAAATCCGACTGGTCCATCGTGGTCGATTTGCCCCAAGGCGATTATCAAATCATGGAAGGCGAAGCCCAAGTTATCTCTTCAGGAAAAAGCACCACGATTACAGGCAAAGGCACATCACTTGTGATAACGAAAAACCGATAGGAATGTCAAGCCCATTTCCCCAAAAATCGTTCGTCTCGGTCACAGAGGCCACCAAAAAAATGGAGCATTATTGCGCCTACCAAGAGCGATGCCATTACGAAGTGGTGGAAAAACTCAAAGGGATGAACATGATCCCCGAAGCCATTGACCAAATTGTGACTCACCTCATCCAAGAAAATTATCTAAACGAGGAACGTTTTGCCAAAAGCTATGCCAGGGGCAAGTTCAACATCAAAAAATGGGGCAGGAACCGGATTGTGCGGGAACTTCAATTACGACAAATATCCGTGTTCAACATCAAAAGTGCCCTAAAAGAAATCCAAGAAGGGGATTACTTGGACACTTTGGACGAACTGGCCCGAAAAAGATTGCAACAAATCAGGGAAACCAATATCCACAAAAAAAAGCGAAAATTGGCGGATTACCTGCTCTATCGCGGTTGGGAAAGCCACTTGGTCTATGAAAAACTTACCGAACTGATTGGGGACAAAGCAGTTTAGGTCCATTTTTCGGCCATCAACCTTTGGGTGCGCACCACCGCCTGCTCGTTTTTCCAATCGATCCACTGTTGCCCTTTCCACTTGCGCATCAGGTTATCAAAATGGCGCATCACAAAAATGTTGTACACAGCCCGGCTCAAGTTTTTGGGCTTTTTGGCAATGGACCGTAAACTCATGGAAAAGCCTGGGGTCACGTATTTCATGTAGTGCCAATATCCTTCAGGAATGTAGAGCACATTCCCATGTTCCAAATTGGCGATATGCCCCTTGGCTCGCTGCAGGGCAGGCCATTTATCCAGATTGGGATTATCAAAATCGATATCTTCCCTGGTGATCAAAGAATGTGGGACCTTGTATAGATATTTGGTTTCCTCCTGCGAAAAGAGAATGCATTGCTTTTCCCCTTCGAAGTGGAAATGGAAAATATTGGCGAGATCTATATCGTAGTGCATGAAGGTATAGGAATCTTCTCCACCAAAGAACAACATGGGCAAGCCTTTCATCAATTTCAGTCCAAAATCGGGATAGGCAAAATCTTTTTGCAGTTCGGGAACTTCTTTCAAAATATTCCAAAGGAAAATACGGTATTTGGTAGGTCCGCTCTTCAACAAATCCACATATTCCGACATTTTCATTTTGGCATGTGGCTGGTTGAAACCTTCATCGTGTTTTACAGGGCGATCGTCATAGAGGGGCACTTCCTTTTCCCCTGCCACTTGTTTCATATAATCCAAGCTCCACTTGGAATGTGCAGGCCAATCCTCAATAAAGCGTTCGATCACTACTGGCTTTTGGGGCTTGAAATAGTTTTGGATAAACTCCCTCTTGGAAAGAGTTGTTTCCCTAGGAATTTGTTCAAGGTTCAGCTTCAAGATTTCAAGGAGTTTGAAACCACTAAATTACTAAAACGTTTTTAAATAGTTACCAAACCTTAATCTTCGGAAACCAAACTTCCTTTGTGTTTGGCAGCTTCGTTCCGATCAATCTTATGGCCAGGTCTGGACCATTTTGGCTTCTCTCCCATCGCTACATATTCAGAATCCATGGCTTCCACGGTCTGCGGTTGGGGAGCTTTTACAAAGGCTTTCTGGGGGTTCAGTCCCAATTGCCTGAACATTTCCATATCCTCGTTCACATCGGGGTTGGGCGTGGTGAGCAACTTGTCCCCCGCGAAAATGGAATTGGCCCCGGCAAAAAAGCACATGGCCTGTCCTTCACGGCTCATTCCCGTTCTTCCTGCGGACAACCTGACCTGCGTCTGCGGCATCACGATTCGGGTAGTGGCCACCATACGGACCATTTCCCATATCTCCACAGGTTTTTGGTCTTCCATCGGGGTGCCATCCACTGCTACCAGAGCATTGATAGGAACAGATTCCGGTTGTGGGTTCAAGGTGGATAGGGCCACCAACATCCCGGCCCTGTCCTCGATGGATTCCCCCATGCCTATGATTCCGCCGCTACAGACCGTAACGTTCGTCTTGCGTACATTCTCTATGGTCTGCAAACGATCTTCATACCCACGTGTGGAAATGACTTCCTTGTAATATTCCTCCGAAGTATCGAGGTTGTGGTTGTAAGCGTAGAGACCAGCTTCCGCCAAGCGCTTGGCCTGGTTTTCGGTCACCATGCCCAAGGTACAACAGACTTCCATATCCAACTTGTTGATGGTGCGGACCATCTCCAACACCTGGTCAAATTCGGGGCCGTCCTTTACATTTCGCCATGCGGCACCCATACAGACACGGGAACTGCCTGAAGCCTTGGCACGCAACGCCTGGGCCTTTACTTGATGTACGGTCATCAGGTCGTTGCCCTCCACATTGGTGTGGTAACGGGCCGCCTGAGGGCAGTACCCACAATCTTCCGGGCACCCACCAGTTTTGATGGAAAGCAGGGTGGAAACCTGTACCGTGTTGGGGTCGTGGTGTTGCCGGTGGATAGTGGCCGCTTCATACAGCAGCTCCAGAAAAGGCTTGTTATATATTTCGAGGATTTCTTCCTTGGTCCAATCGTGTCTTGTAGTCATATTTCTAGGATGTCTAGTTCAAAAATAAGTCATTCTTCCAAAAAGAACTGCCAAAGTCTGTGTTTTTAGGACAAGCCTATTTATTGATGATCGGGTCGTTTCAACAAAATACTGACGGCATTGCCACCAAAACCAACGGCATTCACCAATACTTTTTTTATTGGTCTTGATTGTTTTTCATTGTCATAAAATGGACTGGCAATGTACTCTTGGTTTTGCATCATGAGCACAGCCATTTCCAAACTCAACAATCCTGAAGCACCAAAGGTGTGCCCCAATTTCCATTTGTTCGTCGTCAAAAAAGGCACTGTATGTCCAAACACTTTTTGGATGGCGTTGAATTCGGTCTGGTCCCCTTTTATGGTCCCAGGAGCGTGCATCACAACAGCATCCACTTGGGAAGGGTCCAGATTGCACAAGGCCATTTTCATGGAATCCTGGAAACATTGGGCATCGGTACTGATGGAAACACTGTGTTCCAAGGGTTCGGTGGCATATCCAATGCCTTCAATCAACGCCAAGGCATGTTTCTTGACCCCTTTTTCCAAACAGGCGAGTCCTGCCGCTTCACCCAACACCATGGTGTTCTGGTTCTTGTCCAAATCCATGGCTTTGCAAGGGTACTCATCTCTCGACTGCCTGCCTGTCCGGAAGGCGGGCGCTCGAGAAGACACTTTTGAATAAACTTTGAGGGCCTGCATCTGGGCAATGGTAAAAGGGGTCAATGGCGCTTCGCTCCCCCCAACCAAAAATTGGTCCGCCATTCCACTCTGGATCCATGCAACGGCATTCAACACCGCATGCAAGGCCGTGGAACAGGTGATGGAATGTGAAATTTCCGGGCCTTTGCTTTTGAGGTCGTGGGCCACCCAAGAGGAAATGTTCCCCAACGTGGTCGTAGGGGAGGATAGGGTAGCAGATTTGCCATCCCTCAAAAATTCTTCGTGGTATTTTTCAAAAAGGGAAGTGGCCCCACGTGAAGATCCTATGTTGATTCCAAAATTGGACCCTTTCTCCCAGCCGGCACTTTCTATGGCCTTTCGGGCTGCATGGATGGCAAACAACACAGAATCGTCCAAATGCCTGTACTTGGCATCGGAATGGCGTAGATCCTTAATCTTTAGTTTGATGGTTTTTGGCAGTTGCGATACCCAGACCTTTTGCTCCCCAATAAGTGCCTCGGTGAGAAAATGTTCGTTTTGGTTATAGGATTTCCAAACCTCTTCAAGGGATTCTCCCAAAGCAGAGATGGAGGATAGGGCCGTTATGGAAATGGGTTCCTTCAACATAGCAATAGCTTATACCAATTCAAGAGCCGACCGAATGGCGCCATAGATCCGTACCATTTGGTCTTTTGTGGTCACGTAGGGCGCCAAAATATAGATGGTGCTACCCAAAGGCCTCAAAAACACCCCTTGGTCCATAAAATGGGTAAAGAGCTTGTTGCGCAAATTGCCATAACGCTCCATTTTCACGTTCAGGTCGAGGGCAAAGATGACACCGAGCTGACGGATGCCCTCTACTTTGGGATGGTCCTTGATCTCTTCACCAAACTGCTGGTGCCATTGAGAAATGGCCTTGATGGATTGTTGGATTTCCTCGCTCTGGAGAAGTTCCAAAGCGGCCAAGGCCGTTGTGCAGGCCAAAGGATTCGCCGAATAGGTGTGCCCATGGAAGAGCCCTTTGGCAATATCATCACTATAAAAGGCCATATACACCTCTTCGGTACAAGTGGTCAGCCCCATTGGGATCAAGCCAGCCGTCAATGCCTTTGACAGGCAAACAATATCTGGCTTGGTTTGCAGGTAATCCGAAGCAAATGGTCGTCCCGTTTTGCCAAAACCCGTCATCACCTCATCCGCAATCAACAGAACTCCATATTCTTTCAAAAGGGCAAGGATCTTGTCCAGACCTTCAACATCGTGCATCTTCATGGCCGCCGCACCTTGAACCAAAGGTTCATAAATGAATCCAGCAAGATTGTTGTTTTTCAACCGATGTTCCAATTGTGCCAAAATGGTACCGATATTTTCTTTGGTGGGCACAGGGATTCGTTCCACCTCAATGAAGAAATCCTCAAAGGGACCATTGTAAACCGAGAGCCCGGAGACCGACATGGCCCCGAAGGTATCGCCATGAAAGCCTTCTTCAAAAGCCAGAAGCACATTGCGCTTTTGCCCTTGGTTAAAATGGTACTGCAACGCCATTTTGATCCCAATCTCCGTCGCCGTGGAGCCATTGTCCGAAAAAAACAGTTTTTGTTGGCCTTTGGGCAATATCTTGACGAGTTCTTCGGACAACCGTACGGCAGGTTCGTGGGTGAATCCGCTAAAGACCACCTGGTCCAGCCGTTGCATCTGGTCCATCACCTTGTCCAAAATAAAGGGGTTGCAATGCCCATACATACAGGTGTACCACGAAGCGATGCCGTCCACATACTCCTTGCCGTCCTCATCATAGAGCAGTGCGCCACTTGCCCTGGATATGGCCAACACGTCAGGGCTTACCTTGTGCTGGGTAAGGGGGTGCCACAGGTGTTTTTTGTCCCTGTCCGATAATTTTTCCAGTGCTACAGGATCTCTCAAAACATTCAATTTATCTATATTGCAAAGATGATAATTAATAGCCAATAAACCCGCCGCCGACCGTGCTTAATACATTCCAGCTTCGTGACTACGACGACCTCGATTGGAAGAAGGTCCTGACCCTATTGATCATAGTGGCCCTTTTTATCCGTTTTCCCTTTTTTTTTAGGGACTATGTGGATCGGGACGAGAGCACGTTCATCATCATGGGACAATCTTGGGTCGATGGGCATCTGCCCTACACCCAACTTTGGGACCTAAAACCCCCGATCACTTTTCTGTATTTTGCCATCATCATCAAGCTATTTGGGAAGAGTTTCTTCGCCATCCGTTTTTTTGGGGCCATCATGGTCGCCGTGACCGCCCTGTTCACTTATGGCATCACCCGAAAGATCGCCTCCAAAAAAATTGCGTTTTGGGTAGCGGTTTTCTGTGTGCTTTTTCAAAGTCTGTTCGGGAGCCTGCAGGGCGTGATGTCCGAACATATCTGCACTTTTTTCTTTGTGATGGGGATATATCTTGTCGTTTATAAAAGGCAATGGGGCTGGTATTTGTTGGCAGGGCTTCTTTTTGGGTGCGCCATCATGTCCAAATTGAACATGGCCTATCCCGTGCTCACTTTGGGCATCTATTTCTTGTCCGAAGGGTTTGCCAAGAACACCTTGCCCCGTAGCGTCCGGAATTTATTCTTTATGGGCATCGGGGTCATTCTTATGGTATCCATCACTGCCCTGCCCTATTACCTTCAGGACAACCTGTACGTTTGGTGGGAGTCCATTTTTGAGGCTCCTTTGGCCTATTCGGGCGGAAAATACCATTCCCCCGTGAAAACACTGCCGTTCGTATTCATTGTGCTTGGACTATTGATCACCGGATTTGCATATAAAATCATTGATTTCAAGACGCGGGAATCCCAATTGCTGACGGTGGTGATCATCGGGATCCTGCTTTCCTTCATGCAAACGGGAAAGGTAAACGGCCATTACCTCATCCAACTCTATCCGTTCATCCTTATCCCTTTGGGCGTGGCCTTTGGCAAGCTTCCAAAATTGAAAAAATCGTACCGCCCCTTGGTCATTGCACTGCTCTTCCTGATCCCGATGGAATCATACCTGGAGTATGTGAACATCGTTTCCAACAAAATAAAAAAAGGATCCTTTTATAATGGTGAAGGAATTGATGTCCCGAACTATATTTTAAAGCACCAATTGGACACAAAGAACATCTTTTTTACCGAGTACCATATCGGCTATTGGGTGCTGGGCGAAACACCCCCGACCAAGGTGTCCATCCATCCGAGCAACATTGCCCGGGACGAGCTCTTCTCCGATCTGGACAACCCGAGGAACAGTGGCATGGAAGAACTCCGGTATATCATGGAAACGATTCGGCCCAAGATTTTGGTGGCCCGAAAGGGAAAGACCATCTTCGATAAAAAGCTGGTGAGCTACAACACCTATATCGATGCCTACCTTGAAGAACATTACCGACTTACGGCGACCGTTGGGCGTGGGCTTATTTACCAACGGCTAGAATGATAAGAGAGCTTCCCGAAACTCATAAGCATATTCCCTCACTTTCATTTTATCGAATTTTGGCTCCTCATGAATACGCCCCAAAAAAATGGCCCTTGTTTTCTTCAAGATGATTGCCTCGGTGGTGGGATGTTCGTCCCCACTGAAAATAATCCCCACCGGAACTTCTTTTTGCTGCAATTTTTCGATGGTCAGTAGGGTATGGTTGATGCTGCCCAAGTAATGTCTGGACACCACGATCACTTTGTGATCGGGCTGGATCAAGTCAAAAATCGTATCTGTATCGTTCAGGGGCACCAACAAACCACCCGCCCCCTCGATCACCAAATGATTTTCGGTGACAGGCGGTACAATGGCATCCAAATCTATGGTGACACCATCTATTTCCGCAGCGGCATGTGGGCTCATCGGGGTATTGAGGGCATAACTGTTGGGATGGATAACGGTCTTGTTATTGGAAATAAGCGACTCCACCCTATGGCTGTCCGAGTTGTCCAAGTCCCCGGCCTGTATGGGTTTCCAATAATCAGCCTGAAGGGCTTCCACCACAATGGCGGATGCAACAGTTTTTCCCACTTCGGTCGAAATTCCTGTAATAAAAAGTTTCATCTATCTGGTTTTGTAACAAAGTTACACTGCATGCACTGGTATTTTCTGGGCTCAAAAAAAGGAAAGAGCTTATAGAAAATATTCTTCCTCGAATAATAAATTTCAGATTTGGCGGCCTTGCAATTGGGGCAGACGATGGGGTTTCCAGAATCATCGGTGGCATAGTTCCTGATCTCATCAAAGATTTGTTTGGCCAGTTCCTTGTCACTGGAATACACCTGGAGCTTTACCCCACCTATCGCAGCACTGATCAGCGGGTCAGAATTGATGGTCGCTTCGTCCCTAAGGAACACGGCAATGCCCTCTGCTTCCAGTTTTCCTTTGATGATGACCGCATCGGCAGGGAACTCAAAGGTTCCCAAAGTATAAAATTCCGTTTTCATGGGTTGATGAGATTGTTCAACAATACCAAAACTTTGGTTATTTCCTCTTTTGTATTGAATGCGTGCAAGCAAAAACGCAGGCGTTCCTCCCCTTCCTTCACCGTTGGGGAAAGAATGGGTTTTACATCAAATCCTGCTGTCTGCAGTTGTTTGGCAATGGTCTTTACCTTGCCATTTCCGGGAACCAGGGCACACTGTATGGCCGAATCGCTTTTGATGAACCTGTCCGTCATTTCCAGTCGTTCCATTTCTTGCTTGAAATGCCCGATGTTGGCACGAAGTCGTCCCGAAACAGTTTCTCCTTCATCCCCAAGATATTGATACGCCGCCAAAATGGTGGCCACGGTATGGGGTGGAAGTGCAGTCGTATAAATAAAGCTCCTCGAAAAATTCACCAGATATTCCTTCAAGGATTCGCTTCCAAGTAGGGCCGCGCCATGGCAGCCCATGGCCTTACCAAAAGTGATGATACGGGCAAATACTTCCTGTTCCAATCCCTGTTCCGCAACCAGATCCCGGCCATTTCCATAAATTCCGGTGGCATGCGCCTCATCCACCACCAAAAAACAGCCTCTTTCCTTGCAAAATTGCGCCAATCTCTTTAGATCTGGGGAATCCCCGTCCATGGAAAAAACGGATTCGGTCACGATATAGATTTCCGCCAAGCCGTCCATATTTCGACTGCGTTCAATATGACGGCCCAAATCATCAATATCATTATGGGCAAATTTGTAGCTTTTGGCATTCCCCATCTGGATTCCGTCCCGGATGCTGGCATGCACCAATTCATCATATAAAACCATATCGCCCCGTTGTGGAACGGATGAAAAAAAACCAATATTGGCATCATAGCCCGAGTTGAAGACCAAAGCGGCTCCAGAGTTGTGATGGCTGGCCAAAAAATCTTCCAATCGTGTATAAAGCTGATGGTTGCCCGAGAGCAATCGGGACCCCGAAGAACCGTTCTTTTGGGGGCCCTCTCTCAAAAAATCAAGGGCCATTTGGGCAATTTTTTCACTCTTGGCCAGCCCCAGATAATCATTTGATGAAAAATCAATGGAGTCGCCTTGCAATGGCAAATGGCGCAAGGAACCATTTTCCTTACGTGCCGAAAGTTTGGACTGCAATTTTTTGGGCAATTTCTCCATGGGGCAAATGTAGTACTTCCTGTTTTTAAACAGTATCTTAGTCCTTCATAAACCGTATTGAGAATGAAGATTTCCTTTTATTTTTTGGTGCTGTTTTCCTGCTTTTTAGGGATGGCACAGACCAATTCGTACACCATTTCCTTTGAGAACGCAGTACATCACGAAGCTGTGGTGCAGGCCACTTTTCCCGAACTGAAGACGGACATGGTTTCCTTTCGGATGAGCAGGACCTCGCCGGGGAGATATGCCCTGCACGAATTTGCCAAGAACGTGTACGGTTTCAAGGCCATGGACAGCAAGGGAAAACTGTTGAAGGTGCACCGTCCCAATCCTTATGAGTGGGAAGTGTCCGGACATGACGGCACCATAAAAATCGAATATATGCTGTTTGCCAATAGGGGAGATGGCACCTATTCCCAAGTCGATGAGACCCATGCCCACCTGAACATTCCCGCTACGTTCATGTTCTCTTCGGAACTGAGCGAGCGCAAGATAGAGGTGACCTTTGATGTGAGGGAAGACCTCAATTGGAAGGTGGCCGCCCAATTGCCCCTGGTCTCCGGCACTACCTATTCCGCGCCCAATCTATATTATTTTATGGACAGTCCCACAGAGATCAGCGATTTTATGCTACGTTCTTTTGAGGTGGACGGACAGACCATCAACCTTGCCCTGCACCATAACGGCACGGAAGCTGAAGCAGACACCTATTTTGAAAAGGTCAAAAAGGTGGTCCTCGCCGAAAAGGAGGTTTATGGGGAACTCCCCGATTTTGACTATGGCTCCTATACTTTTCTGGCCTGTTACATTCCAAATGCTTCTGGGGACGGAATGGAACACAGAAATTCGACCATTGTGACCAGCACCCGTAGTTTGGGCAATGGGGGCATGGAGCGAAACATCGGTACCATTTCCCATGAGTTTTTCCACGCTTGGAATGTGGAGCGCATCCGCCCGAAATCCTTGGAACCGTTTGATTTTGAGGCCGCGGACATGAGTGGGGAGCTTTGGTTCGCCGAAGGATTCACCAGCTACTACACCAATCTCATCCTCTGCCGTGCAGGATTGATTTCCCCGAAGGAGTATGTAGAAGGCTTGGCGGGCACCTTCAATTATGTTTGGAACTCCCCTGCGCTACAATTTTTCAACCCGATTGAAATGAGCTATCAGGCCCCGTTTGTGGACGCCGCTACCTCGGTGGAGCCCGTAAACCGTGAAAATACCTTTATTTCCTATTATTCCTACGGCAGTGTCCTAGGTCTGGCATTGGACCTTTCCCTAAGGGAAAAAGGGTTGAATCTGGATGATTATATTAAATCGATATGGGAAACTTATGGAAAACCCGAAGTGCCCTACACCATTGAAGATCTCCATTATGCATTGAACGATTATGCAGGAAAGGATTTTGGGGATTCCTTTTTTAACCAGTACATCTACCAAAGTGAAATGCCCGATTATGCTTCCTTGTTGACATCTATGGGCATTTTGTTGGAGCAACCCAAGGACGTCCCTTATTTGGGCACCTATGTGTCCATGAATGCCGACGGTCTGGGGGCAAGTCTATTAAGGAATCCCCAAATGGGAAGCCCTGCCTACAAAGCGGGTCTGGACAATGGCGACATTATCCTGAACATCAATGCTATTCCTTTTTCCGAGGAACAAAAGTTTGAGGACTACCTGAAGCAATTCCAAATGGGGACACCGCTCCAAGTCAACTACACGAGATTTGGGGAACCTAGGACCACGATGATGACATTGACCCCTAGTCCAGATTATTCATTCAGTTTGATGGAGAATAAAGGGCAAACCCCATCTTCCAAAATGCTGGAACAACGAAAGGATTGGCTTAAGGTAGAGTGATGGTTTCCTATAAACAGGCATCGACCTTGGAGGAGTTCGAACAGATTTTGGCCCTCCAGCAAGAAAATTTACCCAAAAACATCTCTGCGGAGGAAAGCGCAAAAGAGGGTTTTGTCACTGTGGAACATACCTTGGAACAATTAAAGGCCATGAACGATGAATGTGGCCATATCATTGCTATGGACAATGATGTTGTTGTGGGTTACGCATTGTGTATGCACCCGAAATTTGGCGATACTGTCGAGGTGTTGCGGCCCATGTTCGCCGAAATCGAAAAAATCCGAGGAAACCGGATGGATTACATGGCCATGGGACAGATCTGTGTGGCCAAAAGCCATCGTGGGAAAGGGATATTCCGAAAGCTGTACCTTACCATGAAAGAAAAACTGCCAATAGGTTTTGACACGATCATCACCGAGGTGGATGGACAGAACAAAAGGTCGCTGGCCGCCCATTCGGCCATTGGGTTCGAGACCCTGAAAGTGTATTGGTCGGGCGGAAGGGAATGGCACTTGATTGGGTTGAAATAAAAAAGCCGCCCTATTTGGGCGGCTTTTTTTATGTACATGGTTGTACTTGTTAATCAGCAAGTACAATCACTTTGTTGTCCTTCATTTCAACGGTACCGCTGGTGATGTGCAAAACAGTTTCTCCGTTGCTTCCTTTGGAAAACTTGTCCTGAAAGGCTTCATCAATGAGAATATTGCCCTTCACCTTCACCTTGCCTTCCTGCAACAGGGAGACAATGGGTGCGTGGTTTTCCAGCATCTGGAACTCACCATCTACTCCTGGAACGGTGACCGAGGTCACTTCCCCAGCGAACAATGTGGCTTCAGGTGATACGATTTCTAAATACATCTTTTTTAAGTTAGAAGTACAAAGTTTAAAGTTAGAAGTGAGAGTGAAAACTCTTAACTCATAACTCTTAACTCATAACTAATTTATGCTTCTGCCAACATTTTCTCCCCGGCCTCAATGGCTTCCTCGATGGTACCTTTAAGGTTGAATGCAGATTCTGGCAAGCGGTCCAATTCCCCATCCATGATCATATTGAATCCTTTGATGGTGTCCTTGATATCCACCAAAACCCCTGGTATACCGGTAAACTGCTCCGCTACGTGGAATGGTTGCGATAAGAAACGTTGCACACGTCTGGCTCTATGTACGACTCTCTTATCTTCTTCGGAAAGTTCTTCCATACCCAAAATGGCAATAATGTCCTGAAGCTCTTTGTATTTCTGCAAAATTTGTTTTACACGCTGGGCACAATCATAGTGCTCTTTCCCCAAAACATCAGGGCTCAAGATCCTTGAAGTGGAATCCAAGGGATCCACAGCGGGGTAAATACCCAACTCGGCAATTTTTCTTGAAAGTGTCGTTGTGGCATCCAAGTGCGCAAACGTGGTTGCTGGCGCTGGATCCGTCAAGTCATCCGCAGGCACGTAAACCGCCTGTACAGAGGTAATGGAACCTCTTTTTGTTGATGTGATCCTTTCCTGCATGGCACCCATTTCAGTGGCCAAGGTTGGCTGGTAACCTACCGCGGAAGGCATACGACCCAATAGTGCGGATACCTCGGAACCCGCTTGGGTAAAACGGAAAATGTTGTCCACGAAGAAAAGTACGTCCTTTCCTTGTCCGTCCCCTGCTCCATCACGGAAATACTCGGCAATGGTCAGTCCTGACAATGCTACACGGGCACGGGCACCAGGAGGTTCGTTCATCTGTCCGAACACAAAGGTTGCCTTGGACTCCTTCAAAGCTTTTTTATCCACTTTGGACAAATCCCATCCTCCTTCTTCCATGGAGTGCAAGAATTCGTCACCATATTTTATAATCCCGGATTCCAACATCTCGCGGAGCAAATCGTTTCCTTCACGGGTACGTTCCCCAACACCGGCAAATACGGATAGACCTCCGTGTCCCTTGGCGATGTTGTTGATCAACTCCTGGATCAATACGGTCTTACCTACACCTGCACCACCGAACAATCCAATTTTACCTCCTTTTGCATAAGGTTCGATAAGGTCGATTACCTTGATCCCTGTGAAAAGGACCTCTGTTGAAGTGGAAAGGTCTTCAAATTTTGGGGCCTCCCTGTGAATGGGAAGTCCATTGTCTCCAGTTTTTGGCAATTCTTCCAAACCATCGATGGCATCACCGATCACGTTGAAAAGCCTTCCATATACGGCCTCGCCTATGGGCATTTGTATGGGGTTTCCGGTAGCAACTACCTCAACTCCCCTACTCAAACCATCTGTTGAGTCCATGGAAATGGTCCTTACGGTATTTTCGCCAATGTGCGATTGTACCTCCAATACCAATCTGGAGCCATTGGCTTTTGTAATCTCAAGGGAGTCGTAAATTCGTGGAATCACCGTCCCCGATTCAAACTCAACATCAATGACCGGGCCTATAATTTGGGCAACCTTACCTGTAACTTTAGACATTAGTGTGTTTATTTTTAATTGAATACACAGAAAAAAACCGTTTTTTTTCCGGCTGCAAAGATATGCTTTTCCCTTTTTATTAAGAAACCGATTTTTTGTTTTTTTGAAAAGAAAAAAGGCACTGAAAAATTCAGTGCCCTTCTATGTGTTTTATGGTTGCTTTTTATGGGTTGATGGCCCAAGAAACATAGTAAATGGAACCTACGTTACCCGTACCAATGGCACTGAAATATTCATCACCCAACAAGTTGGACCCACCTACCTTGAATATGGATTTGATACTTGGAACTGCATAGTTGATCTGTGCATCCAATACGGTAAAGGCGGGAATATCGCCATCGGCGAAGGATGCTTCCCAATAGTAACTGTCGCTCCACCTATAGTTCACATTAAATCCAAAGTTCTTGAAAAGAGCCGCGTTCCCGAAAGAGGCTTTCACCTTGTGTTTTGGCGTATTGAAATTCGTCCTTAAATCTGGGTATTTTCCTTCATCAATGTCTAACTCAGCAAAGGTGTAATTGATACCCAGGTCAAAGTTGCCAATTTTAGTGTCCACGCCTACTGTTCCCCCATAGGAGTTGATATCCTCTTTAGAATTTGTATATGTCTGATAGGCTTGAACATCTTCATTGACCACTGCATCCAAGGACAAGCTACCATCTCCAACTGTACCATATTTAGGAACTATTGTAACTTCATTTCCTATAAAATTGGAATAGCTGTTATAGTATCCGCTTAAGTCTATTGTAAATCTACCTATCTGGGCTCTATACCCTGCCTCATAGGCAATGATTTCCTCGGGCTGAACTAGTTCTGGTGTTGCTTGCTGTAGAACAGAGACATCTCCGGTTGCCAAATATTGACCGTAGGAGGTTTGGGTGAAAGCATTTTCATAAGCAGCTCTACCTGTAATTTGTACAGTAGCTGGCAGGCCATCTTCCTGGCCTGCTTCACTTACATTTAACGTCCTTATATCCCTGTCCAAGTTAGAAGGTGCCGATCCCACCAAAATGGCGCGACCTGCATTCAACCCAATAAATAGGTCCTGGGTGGTAGGGTTCCTAAAACCTTGTTGCACGGAAACCCTCAAGTTGTGGTTCCGTTTTTCCCCAGCAGTATAGGCCAAAGAGACCCTTGGTGAGACAAAGCCATCAAAAAACTCGTTTTTATCGTAACGGGCAGAACCTGTAAACTTCAACCGATCATCTAAAAATTTCTTCTGGAGTTGTACATAGGCTCCATATTCATTATAGGAAATAGGTCCATCGATATCGGTAAAAATAGTTCCGTTGGAATTCAGCACATATTCCCTAAAGGAGCCCCCTACTTGCAAATCGGCCCAGTTATCGATCAAATGGGCAAAGTTGTAGTTTCCATTGACGTGACGGAACTTGGTCTTATCAATAAACTTGGCACCCGTGGTCAGATCCCCATTATTGGTCACTTGATTGAACGCGCTTTCAAATTCTGGTGTGCCAGGAATCAATCTTCCTTCATCGGCATACGCCCGTGCTGCGGCATGTGCCTGAACAGATGCCTCTTCTCTAGTGTTTCCTTGCTGTACAAGTCCTAAAAATGTAGGAATGTATCTCCCTGCGTAGTCCCCAAACCATGATCTTTCACTAGGGTTGTCTGGGTTTGGCGCATCCCTCTTCCACATCCTATTTATGTTGATGGCCGCAAAACGGGTGTCATAAGCGTCTCCGGAATTTTCGGAAACGATATATCCACGAAGGAAGAAATTTTTGTTCTTGATCTCCACCTTGTGCTGTTGCATGGTAAACCCGCTTACCGCATAGCGGTTGGCTCCTTGATAGATGGTGGTTCCGCGACCGATCCTGCTGTTCAGGATGATTTCAAAATCGTTGGCAAAAGGACGGTAATGCAGTGCAAAATCTGATTTTACACTTTCTGCCCCATAATCGGCCAAATCCGCCTCATCATAGCCTGTTCTGGAAACCAAAGCAGATCCAACGGTACCAGATGGCAGGTTGGCAGCATCATCAAAATCCAGTATGGTTGATACTTCATCCCCATAAACGTTCAATCCATCATAAGCGGGATTGGAACGGTCGGCCCCAGGGTTGTTCAGGTCCATTCTGCTGTTGGCATGCCAGTCCTCACCGGTCAACACCGATAGGTTTGCCTTAACGGCCACCTTGTCACTAAAAGCATGGGCGGCCCGTATGCCGAAGTCTTTGTAAAAATTGTTCCCAGCGGCATCCTGTACCGTGACCCCGCCTTTGGCGTAGGCACTTATCCCTTGAAAATCAAATGGGTTTTTACTGTTCATGAAAAGAATACCATTGAAGGCTCCTGCACCATAAAGGGCAGAAGACGCTCCAGGTAGGATCTCCACGCTCTGCACATCCAGTTCGGACATCCCCACCAAGTTACCCAAAACGAAGTTGAGCCCGGGCGCGGTGTTGTCCATTCCGTCCACCAACTGCAAGAACCTGTTGTTGGCAAAAGTGGCAAAACCCCTTGTGTTGATGGACTGGAAAGTCAAACTGTTGGTGTTGATGTCCACTCCTTTCAAGTTCTGCAAGCCACCATAAAAAGATTCGGAGGTAGTGTTTTTTATCTCTTTGAGTCCAAAACGCTCCACGGAAACCGGGGACTCAAAAATCCTTTCGGGAGTCCTTGACGCTGAGATAACAATCTCGTCCAATAGAGTAGAGGCTTCAGCTAGGGTAATGGAAAGGGTCTGGTTATTGGCGGTGACATTCGCCACAAAATCCGAAAATCCGATACTGGTTATCCGAAGTTGGAACGGTGGGGTCTGGGAGGTATTGAAGGTGAAGTTTCCATCAAAGTCGGTAACGGTCCCCTCGGTTTTTCCCACCAAGACCACATTGGCCCCTGGGATGGGCTGGCTATTTTCATCAACTACTTTTCCTTGGACGGTTGTCTGTGCATTCGAGACCATACCTATCAGCATAAGGAAAATGAACATTAGTCTTTTCATTGGCTCTGAATTTGAGTTAAATTTGGTTTAAGTATCTGTTAAGTAACTTAGATGGAAGATACATTTTTTTTCATTTGATTTCTACAAATATGGAAAAAATTATGCATGCATAATACTTTTTTGGCAAAATTCCATATCCAAAAATACGGTATCAATAAAAAAGGCGCCCATATTGGCGCCCTTTATTTGAACATATATCTTAAAAAATCACTCCACGGTGACCGACTTGGCCAAATTCCTTGGCTGGTCCACGTTGCATCCCCGCATCACGGCAATGTGATAGGACAGGAGCTGCAAGGGGATTGTGGTCAAAAGCGGCGAAAGACTTTCGGAGGTTTCCGGCACCTCTATCACGTGATCGGCCAACTCCCTTACCGATACGTCCCCTTCGGTGACGATGGCAATGATCCTTCCCTTTCTGGATTTGATTTCCTGTATGTTGCTCACTACTTTTTCATAGTGTCCTTTTCTGGTGGCAATGACCACTACGGGCATTTGCTCATCGATCAATGCAATGGGACCGTGCTTCATTTCTGCGGCGGGATACCCTTCCGCATGGATGTAGCTGATTTCCTTTAGCTTCAAGGCTCCTTCCAAAGCCACTGGGAAATTGTATCCCCTGCCCAAATAGAGACAGTTCGGCGAATCCTTGTAAATATTGGATATTTCTTCCACAATTGGGTTGGACAAAAGTGCTTTCTCCACTTTTGCAGGAACGCTTTCCAGTTCTGTTAGGTATTCATGGTACTTGGACTGTGACAAAGTTCCTTTCTCATGGGCCAACTTCAGGGCGATTAGCGTCAATATCGTGATTTGGGTGGTGAATGCTTTAGTGGACGCCACTCCAATTTCCGGACCGGCGTGGGTGTAGGCTCCTGCATCGGTCTCCCTAGCTATGGATGAACCTACCACGTTGCATACCCCAAAAACAAATGCGCCTTTCTCTTTTGCCAATTTGATGGCCGCCAAAGTATCTGCTGTTTCTCCCGACTGCGATATGGCAATGAGCACGTCCTTCTCGGTGATGACGGGATTCCTGTACCTAAATTCGGACGCGTATTCCACTTCCACGGGAATACGGGCCAAATCCTCAAAAATGTATTCGGCCACAAGTCCGGCATGCCACGATGTTCCACAGGCCACAATGATGATCCTATTGGCATTGAGGAATTTTTCCAGGTTTTGATCGATCCCTGCCATTTTGATAATTCCCTTGTCCGCCAACAAACGGCCTCTATAGGTGTCCAATATGGCCCTGGGCTGTTCGTAGATCTCCTTCAGCATAAAATGCTCGTACCCTCCTTTTTCAATTTCCTCAAGGTTGAGCTGTAGTTCCAGAATGTTCGGGTAGGCAATGGAATCGTCCTTGATCTTGCGCAACTTGATTTCCTTACCAATACGGACAATGGCCATTTCCTCATCTTCCAAATACACTGCATTGTTTGTGTATTCGATAAAGGGGGATGCATCCGAAGCAATAAAATATTCGTTCTCGCCGATACCAATGGCCAATGGGCTTCCCAATTTAGCCACCACTATCTCATCGGGCTTGTTCTTGTCAAAAACGGCAATGGCATAGGCCCCCACTACTTGATTGAGTGCAATTTGGACAGCTTTTCCAAGTTTGACACCCTCTTTGTTTTTTACTTCTTCAATAAGGTTGACCAGCACTTCGGTATCGGTATCGGACTCAAACGTATAGCCACGTTTGATCAATGCCTGTTTGATGGAATCGTAATTTTCTATGATACCGTTATGGATGATGACCAAATCCCCGGAATTGGAAAAATGGGGGTGCGAGTTTACGTCGTTTGGTACCCCGTGGGTGGCCCATCTGGTGTGTCCAAGTCCCAATTTTCCAGAAATTGAAATGGAAGTTTCTGTCTTTTGCTTGAGGTCTTCGACTTTTCCCTTGGTCTTGGAAAGATGGGTGTTCTCCCCGTCGTAAAGTGCTATTCCCGCACTGTCATACCCTCGATACTCCAGCCTTTGCAGGCCTTTTATTATAATAGGATAAGCATCCCGATGGCCAATGTAACCTACAATTCCACACATAAGATTTTTTTTAGTTAATGTCCACTATTGGGGGTAAAGTGTTCCCCAAAATTAAGATCTATTGGGCAAAATCAATACATCTGCCCATATAAAACGATGAACGTCCAAAAATCTTCTTTAAGAGGTAGCCATCAATTGGCCTCTGTGTAGAAAATCTCGAGTTTCAGTCTCTTCCCTTCTTCTCCTGTAGCCACATTGCTGCCATAGAGCACTGTTCCCAAGGGGTTGACAGCAGACATCACGGGATAATCCACTTCGTCAGACACATTGCCCACCGCTTCTTGTACGTTGGGAATCGCTATATTGGACGTCAGCGAGAGTGCCAATTTGGCGTTGGTTGAATCACGGACGATAATGTTGTTGATGTGCTCCGTTATCCTAATGGTATATTTTATGCCTTTCCCGCCTTCCTTCTGGATGACCCCATCGTGATTGGAAAAATATTCCAGTGGGTTTGCCGTGTTATTGGGCGTATTAGCCTCATTGGCCGAATTGTACAATGGAAAACCGGTCTCTGCATTGAAAAGATAGAGTCTTGGTGGTTCTTCAACCGTGCCACCCGAATTGTCCAAGGTTTCCCTGTCCACATAAAAGACCAGATTGGCTTCGTTGATGATCCAGTTTTTGGCCCTGAGCTCGTCTATAAGCTGCTCACCACCGTTCTCCGATTCGTCAAAAAGCCTGATCTCTGTCAATGTGGCCCCTCCTTTCACATATATTCTTGGTGCATTTTCCCCATTGTCCAGCGCACTGGCAATATCCGTTGGGAAGGGTTCATTTTCAAATACATTTACAGCATTTCCGGAAACACCGCTTTGGGTGCTTACCATAAAGTTCAGTACAAAATCCTTTTCGGCGGTCACCACGGTCTCCTCTTCGGTATCGTAATCTTGGTACTCATAGGTAATCGTTATGTTGGCCTCGGTAAGGTCCAACAGGAACATGAGTTCTTCCATATCTGTTCCCGCAAGATGGATTCCTCTAAGAAAGCTTCTAAAATTGGATTGGTTGAGCAATTCCGGCTTTCCTTCCATATCCAGAAGGTTGGTCTGGAAAAATTCATTGCTCAACGGGATACGGATTCCAGGGGTCAGTCTGGTTTCCACCTGCTCGGATTCGTCAACATCTTCAGTATCAGGATCATCTTCCCTAAAAAACAACATGTCTTCATTGCTGATGGTCACTTCCTGATTGGCAATGAGTTCACCGATAAACCCTGAAAAATCTTGGTTGGAATAGTACTCTTGTGCTTCCTGAAAACCGGAATTCGGGTCCAAGTTCCTCAGAAAATAATTCGAACGTGAAACACTCAGATTAAAAGTTGCGGTCCTGTCCCCATAAATACTGTCCAGGTCATATCGCTTTTTAAAAGTATTTGCCACAAAGTCGTCGCCAGTGCCATCTTCGTCGGGATCAAATGGATTGGAGCCTATCACCCTTTCCTGATTGTCCGTGACACCGTCCCCGTCCCAATCGGAATTTGGATCGTCAACATCGTCGCCTTCTTCGAACTCATCATCCACACCGTCACCGTCACTGTCTCCCGAAGGGGGCAATTGAAAAGGGATGTAGAGATAGACCTCCTTCACGGTTTCATTTTCCTTGACCGTGGATGCACTGTCGTCAGAATCTGCATTGTCCTCTGCCGCTTGTGTAATATCCCCAAAAGTGGGGTTCTCGGTGGACAAAGTGAGCTGTGAAATGATGCTGGCCGTTCTTTTTCCATAAAGGGGATCGGTAAAGGTGCCCAATTGATAGAGTGGCAACCTGTTGGTCTGCACGGCGGTTATACCCTTGTTATAGGCAAATACATCATACTCGACCTTATCTGTGGTAAAGGGTTCACCACCAACAACACCCTCACCTATGGTGTTCAGTTCGTCTTCGCAAGAAGCTATCAGTAGAAACAAAGTCCCAACCAAAGTTGAAACCTTAATGATTCTGGGAAATCTCATTCAATTTATTTTAAAACCTGCGTTTTATAGAAATTTGTGTATGCCTCTTCTGCTTCCTGAAGCGAAACATAGGGCAGTACGGGTTTGGAAAGATTGGCAATATGGTCCTTCAGATCCTCCGACATCTCCTCCGAGGCTAAAATAACGGCATCGGAATAATCTACGGCAACCTTTAACAAATTATTATAGTCGGGATGTGACAGGGAAGAAATATCCCCTTTGTCTATCCCATCAAAGGAAACCTTGTTGATCATCTCACTGTCCAGTTCACCTTCATATCCCTTTCCATAGACCGATGTCACGATCTTACTGTCCGCGAACAAAGGTTCGTCGGCATAATATTTCCTGAGGTATAGTGGAAGAAGGGAGGCCATCCAACCATGCACATGGATGATGTCCGGCGACCAGTTCAACTTTTTCACGGTTTCCACTACCCCTTTGGCAAAAAAGATGGCCCGTTCGTCATTGTCAGGGAACAGCTTCCCCTCCGAATCCTTGAAGGTCGCCTTGCGCTTAAAATACTCTTCGTTGTCTATGAAATACACCTGGATACGTTCCCTTGGAATGGAAGCCACCTTGATGATCAGGGGCATGTCCATGTCGTTTATGACCAGGTTCATCCCCGACAAGCGTATGACTTCATGCAATTGATGCCTTCTTTCGTTGATATTTCCATATCTTGGCATGAAGATGCGTATTTGCCCCCCATTGCTGTTCACCATTCTCGGTGCTTCGTACGACATTAAGGAAACTGGATTCTCTGGGAGGTATGGAACTAATTCAGAAGATACAAACAATATCTTTTTACCATTCATAAACACTTTCTTTTGT
>JASBTQ010000008.1 GCA_030148335.1 Allomuricauda sp.
CTTTTTTAAGCGTTCCTTCTACATTTCCCAAGAAAGATTCCAATGCTTTTTTTGCTGCTGCTTTAGTGATGCCAGCATCAGCTGCCATAGCATCGATTAATTCTGTTTTGTTCATAATGGAATTAAATTAATTGTTGTTAAAATAATTTTAATGCTAAACAAATTTATACGGATTTGGCAGTAACACAAGCAAAACCAAGGGAAATAGGGGTTTTTGTTGATAACTTCAAACGTTTGTTGATAAAGTCGGAAAAAATTGACACTTTTTTGCCAGCCCAATCACAGCAAGGGATTAGCGAAGGTGGGCGTCCTCATCCAGATTCAATCCGTTCAAAACCTCAGAGACCTTCATCCGACGCTTTCCAGAAAATTGGAGTTCCAACAGATTTAGATAACCACCCTTAACGGCCACTTTCATGGATTTTTTATCCGCAATCAATTTACCGACCTGAAGTCCGTGCTTCGAAGGTTCTATCTGGGTAGCATAAATTTTGAGGGGCTCTTCCACGCCATTATTGATGATAGTGGTCCACGCCCCGGGGTAGGGGCTGAGTCCTCGTATATGGTTATGGATATGTTCCAAAGATGTGTTCCAATCGATTTGGCAGGTTTCCTTATGGATCTTGGGAGCTGGTTTGAGTTCGCCGCTTTCGTTCTGTTTGCTTACGGTGACAGTTCCGGTCGCAATCTGTTTGCAGGTTTCCACGACCAAATCTCCACCAATCTGCATCAATCGGTCATGCAAGCTCCCCGCATTGTCCTCGGGATTGATTTTTTCCTTGGCCTGAAGAATGATGTTTCCCGTGTCTATCTTTTCATCGATAAAAAAAGTGGTGACCCCGGTTTCCGTTTCCCCGTTGATGATGGCCCAGTTGATGGGTGCCGCGCCACGGTATTGGGGTAGGAGCGAGGCATGGAGATTGAACGTACCATGTTCCGGCATGTGCCAGACCGCTTTGGGCAGCATCCTAAATGCCACTACCACTTGCAGATTGGCATTAAGGCCTTTGAGTTCTTCCAAAAAGCCTTCATCTTTCAAATTGACGGGCTGCAATACCTTGAGTTGGTGCTGTACTGCGAATTCCTTGACAGCGGATTGCTGCACTTTACGGCCACGTCCAGCGGCTCTGTCCGGTGCGGTGACCACGCCGACCACATTCAGTCCGGCATCCAAGATGCGTGCAAGGCTGCCCACAGCAAAGTCGGGCGTGCCCATGAACACGATGTGGAGGTCCTTATTTTTTGATACTGTACTCATTTCTCTGGTTTAATTGGACCATCTCGTCCTCAAGCAACTGCTGCAAGGTCTTCAAAAGTGTTTTTTCGTCCGCCCCCGTGGCCTTTTCCAACTGTCTTGAAGTACTGGGCGCAATCTGTAACAGGTCCAATACCCGCTCCCCAAGGTTCGGTAACGATCCTTTCTTTTCCTTTTGGGTGCAAATATCGCAAGTACCACACTTTTCCTTGACGCTTTCGCCAAAATATTTCAATAGGTAGCTGCTTCGGCATTCCTCCCTGTTATCAATATAGCCCAGCATGGCCATCATGTTGTTTTGTTTCACCCTGTTGAAATCCTTGATCTTTTTCGCAAATGGATTGATGGTATGGTCATCTTCCCTCGGGACCAAAAAGGTGATTTCCAGATCGCTGGTCGTGTTTTGGTAGTCCACCATGCCATCTTCCGCAAGCTGGTGCAGTATTCTTTTAAGGCTAGCCTCCTTCTCATTGGTTTTTTTGGAAAGCAGGTACAGGTCTATTTTTGTTTCGTATTCCGTGATGCCACCATAGGTCCGCAAAATGGTCTGGACAATGGGGGCTGTTTTACGGTTTTTGCCCAAATAGTCAAAAATGGCTGTTTTTGGGGCAATGAACCTTAATGTATTCTTTTCGTTGAAATTGTCGGAAAGGGACAATACCGAGTTTTGGTCCAAGATCCGTAGTGCATGGAAAGCCATATAGGGATTTAGGCCATAGTGGCTACAAAATTTATTAAACTGAAAAGCTAAGGGTTCGGGAACCAATTCCCCGTAGGAAATCTGGAAATGGTTATTCAGTTTGGAATACACTTTTTTCACAAAATCCACATCGGGCAAGGACGATAAAAACTGATCTTTGGCCCTTTCTTTGTCCTCGTTGGAGGTGAGGATGATGGCTGTGGATGGCTTGCCGTCCCTACCTGCCCTTCCAGCTTCTTGAAAGTAACTTTCCAGACTGTCCGGCACTTGATAATGGATTACCAAGCGCACATCGGGCTTGTCCACGCCCATGCCAAAGGCATTCGTGGCCACCATCACCCGGATTTCACCACTTAACCAAATGTTAAGTTTCTGTTCTTTTTCGGACTTGGTGATACCGCCATGAAAAAAAGTGGAGGTGAACCCTTGTTTGATCAAAAAGTTGGACAGGGATACGCACATTTTCCGTGACCGTACATAAACAATGGAACTGCCCGGTATCTTGCCCATATATTTGTTGAGCTGGTACAGTTTGTCCTCGGTGTGTTTTACCTTGAACGCAATGTTGGCCCGGGAAAAAGAATCCTTGTACACTGCTGCATTGACCATATCAAGGTTTTCCAAGATGTCTTCCACCACTTGGGGCGTGGCCGTTGCGGTCAAGGCCATCATGGGGACACCGGGGGCCAATTCCCTAAGGATGGCACAGCCCAAATAAGCTGGCCTGAAATCATTTCCCCATTGGGAGATACAGTGGGCCTCGTCTATGGCGATGAGGTTCACGTTCATCCCTTGGATGCGTTCCTGGACGATGTTCTGCTGCAAGCGTTCGGGGGAGAGGTACAGGAACTTATAGTTGCCATAAAGGCAATTGTCCAGAAGGTCGTTGAGTTCATCAAATGGGATACCCCCTGTCAGTGCAATGGCCTTTATGCCCCTAGATTTCAATTGGGCCACCTGGTCCTGGATCAGGGCCACCAAAGGCGACACCACGATGCAGAGACCTTCTTGGGCCAATGCGGGGACCTGATAGCAGATGGATTTCCCCCCACCAGTCGGCATTAGGGCCAAGACGTCCCTTCCCGAAAGCACGGTATCGATAATGGCTTTTTGGGATCCCCGAAAACCATCATGACCCCAGAACTCTTTTAGAATGGCAGTGGTCTCCTTTTGCACTACATTTTTTTAAGGGTTTCCAAAATAAAGGAAATACGTTCGGGAACAACATCTTTGGGCACTTCAATGGGCTCGTAACCATACTGGGAATAGGTGTTCATCAGGGCATGATGGATTTTTTCCGCCTCTTCATAGGTTTCCAGCCGCTCATTGTCCGACACATATATTTCTTCCCATGGCGGTACAATGAAGACAGCATCGTATCGATGATCCTCAATGTATTTCACAAACTCTTCGTCGTAGGTTTGTCCGAAGAAATCCATATAGGCAAGAACATCGGGGATGCCTCGGTCAAAGAAGCTGATGGGTTCATCTATCTTGAGTGATTCCTTGAAATGTGCCGTGCGACCTTCCAATAGATCTTTGTTGAATTGCAGTGCATCATCGACAAAAACCAACGGATTGGAAACGAAAACATTGGATTCTCCCCCTTGCTTTGCCTTGGAGGTCATGTCCCTTATGATTTCATGGAAGCAATGGAACCCTTTGTTTTCCAGTTCTTTGATGATGGATGTTTTCCCTGTTCCGGGAGCTCCGGTAATGACTGTTTTGTTCTTGCCCAAATGCAATATTTTATTCTTTACAAAGTAATGAAATCGCCCGAAGGAAAAAAAATTGTCAGGTAAGCCATATATTTGTAAAAAATACAAGATGGAGAAGGAGAACACGGACGAATTTTATGCACGACTCAAGGAGCAATTGTTGGAGAACACCAATTGGCCTTCCAACTACCTTTATAAATTCATAGTGCCCACAGACGACGAACGCATTGCGCAGATCCAAGATATTTTTGACAATACGGGTGCGGTCATCGAGTCCAAAAAGTCCAAGAATGGCAACTATACCAGTCTTTCCATTACTGTGAACTTGAAAGATCCGGACGAGGTCATCAAAAAATACAAGGAAGTGGCCGTCGTTGAGGGCGTTATTTCCCTATAAGCATAAAGATTGCCATAATTTTACTATTTTGCGGACGTTATCGGACAGATACTTCGCCATAACATAACTTCATTAAATCCTTTGATTTGAACCTAGTAGAAAATTTAGAATACAACACCGAACGCCCAAAGCTTTTTATTCCGGAATACGGCCGTCATTTTCAGAAAATGGTGGACCATGCCGTTTCCATAGCGGATAGGGACGAACGGAACAAAGAGGCCAAGGCCATCATAAGTGTCATGGGCAATTTACAGCCCCATTTGAGGGACGTGCCCGACTTTCAGCATAAGTTGTGGGACCAATTGTTCATCATGTCCGATTTTAAATTGGATGTGGACTCCCCGTTCCCCATTACCTCCAAGGAAGTTTTGCAACAGCGACCAGAACCGTTGGAATATCCGCAGAACCATCCCAAATACCGTTTTTATGGCAACAACATCAAACGAATGATCGATGTGGCCGTAAAATGGGAAAAGGGGGACATGCGTTCCGGTCTGGAATATGCCATTGCCAACCACATGAAGAAATGTTACCTGAACTGGAACAAGGACACTGTTGAGGATTCTGCCATCTTCGTGCATTTGAAAGAAATGAGCGATGGACAGATAGATTTGGCAAGAGACGGCGAGAACTTGACCGAGAGCGGACAGTTCCTCAAAAACCGCCCAGCCAAGTCTAACAGGAACAACAACGGTGGAGCAAAAAAGAATCAGCAGCGTAGCCGAAAGAAAAGATACTAAACTCTAGACGGTCCATGGGTACATTTCGAATAGAGGGTGGCCACCAATTGAAAGGTGAAATTACGCCCCAAGGTGCAAAGAACGAAGCATTGCAGATTCTTTGTGCCGTATTGCTTTCCGAAGAAAAAATCACCATAAACAACATACCGGACATTGTAGATGTCAACAAATTGATAGCCCTTTTGGAAGATTTGGGGGTCAAGATCCAGAAGAAGGGGAAGGGCTCCTACACTTTCATGGCGGACGATATCAATTTGGAATACCTACAATCGAGCCAGTTCAAGGAAGATGGGAGGGCCCTAAGAGGGTCCATCATGCTGGTCGGGCCGCTGTTGGCCAGGTTTGGCAAAGGATATATTCCCAAACCGGGAGGTGACAAGATTGGAAGGCGGAGATTGGACACCCATTTCGAAGGATTTATCAAACTCGGGGCAAAGTTCCGGTACAACAAGGAAGAATATTTTTATGGGGTAGAAGCCGAAAAGCTCACTGGGATCCACATGTTGTTGGATGAGGCCTCGGTAACGGGCACGGCCAACATTGTGATGGCCGCTGTGATGGCCGAGGGCACTACCACCATCTACAATGCCGCTTGCGAGCCTTATTTGCAGCAATTGTGCAAAATGCTGAACCGCATGGGTGCCAAGATTTCAGGAATCGGTTCCAACCTGTTGACCATAGAGGGCGTGAAGGTTTTGGGCGGTACCGAGCATACCATGTTGCCGGATATGATTGAAATCGGTAGCTGGATAGGACTGGCGGCCATGACCCGTAGCGAGCTCACCATCAAAAATGTGAGTTGGGACGATTTGGGCCAGATTCCCGCCGTTTTCCGGAAATTGGGGATCACTATCGAACGTAAGAACGATGACATCTTTATTCCAAAACATGAAAAGGGCTATCAGATCCAGAATTTTATAGACGGCTCCATCTTGACCATCGCCGATGCGCCATGGCCAGGATTTACCCCGGACCTTTTGAGCATCATCCTCGTAGTGGCCACTCAGGCCAAGGGGGAAGTGCTCATTCATCAAAAGATGTTCGAGAGCCGCCTGTTCTTTGTGGATAAATTGATAGACATGGGGGCCAAGATCATTCTGTGCGATCCCCATCGTGCCACGGTCATTGGGCATGATTTTAAATCCACTTTGAAGGCCACTACGATGACCTCGCCCGATATCAGGGCAGGGATTTCCTTGTTGATAGCAGCCCTTTCGGCGGAGGGGACATCCACTATCCATAATATTGAACAGATTGATCGTGGGTATGAGAATATTGATGAGCGACTAAGGGCCATAGGTGCCCGTATCGTGAGGGTTTAAGTTTCAGCAACCTCTTTCAAAATACAATGTGTATTAAGCGATGGCTTTCTCCTGCTCGCTTGTCGAAGACTGGTCTTTGGGAATGGTGATGGTCACCCTTGTACCTGTAACGTCGCCATTGCCCAAGTTCTCGATTTTGATAAGTTCTTGGTCCGAGAATTTCTTTAATGCATTGATCCTGGTTTCAGTGATGGACATTCCCCTGGATGTTCTTTTTTCCTTATCCTTATTGGATTTTGGGTTGAAACCGACCCCATTGTCCTCTATGATACACTCAATATGGTCGGATCTGTCATTGAACGAAATTTGGAGGTTTTTTGGTCCCTCAAGGGGAAGCAGCCCATGGACAATGGCATTTTCAATATAGGGCTGCACCAGCAGCATGGGGATCTCGTTTTGGTACAGATCAAGGTTTTCATCAACATGAAAACTATAACTGAAGGAATTGTCGAATCGGAGCGCTTCGAGCTCCACATAGATCTTCAGCAATTCTATCTCTTCTTTTAGCACCAAACTGACATTCACGGAGCTTTCCAGTACTTGGCGGAGCAATTTCGAGAATTTGGAGAGGTATTTCAGGGCGTTTTCCCTATCCCCTGAATTGACAAGGTGTTTGATCGAGTTCAGGGAATTGAAGATGAAGTGCGGGTTCATCTGGGCGCGGAGCATGCGTTTTTCCAGTTCAACATTCATGGACTCGATCACTTCGTTCTGATGGGAAATGAGCTTGTTCTTTTCCATTAGGACAGCGTTCGATTTTTTCTTGGCCGAGAACCGAAAATAGAGCAAGCTGGCTGAAAACAGCAATAGTACTGCAATGATGGTCATATAGGCCAACCTTTTGTTGTTCAGGAGCACTTCGGTGTTGAGCAACGCCATTTGTAGCTCCCCTTCCTTTATTTCCTTGTCCTTTAAATACACATCATGTTGGACTTGGAGGTTTTGGATTTCCTTGATCTTGGTCTCGTTGAGCAGGCTGTCCTTATAGGCCATGGTCTGGTTCAGGTGGTAAATGGCCTTGGGCAATTGGCCCGCCGCCTCATAGATCTTATAGGCCATTTCATGAGCTTCCTGTTTTCTTTGATATCCATCCGTTTTTTCCAAAGTCAAAAGATTTTTATCGGAATAGCCAATGGCTTCGTCCAGTTTGTTTTGGCGGAGCATAAGATCGGCAAGATTATAGTAGGCAGTTGCAGCCTGTTGTTCCATGGAAAGCTGTTGGGCCAGTTCCAGGGATTTCATGAGATGTTCATGGGCCTTTTCCCACTGTTCTAGACGTATGTAACAATTGCCTATGTTTGAATGGCTTTCACATAGATCAATATTGTATTCCCGTTTTTCATAAAAAGCATGGATTTTCAGAAATTTTTCCAGGGCCGCTCTGTAGTTTTTTTTGTCAAGGTCTATTACAGCTAGATTTACCATTACGGAGTTTTGAAGGTTTTCCAAATCTGGTCCCTTATGGACCTCGAGGGCTTTTTCATAGCTTTCCACGGCCTTGTCTTCTTGCTCCATAAGATCATGAAGCACTCCCAAGTTCATGTAAATGGAGGAGACATCAACGCCCAATTGTAAGGAATCCACCAATTGGAGCCCTTTGAGATAATAGGATTGACTGGTAGGGTAATCACCTATATTTTTATAGATTATTCCATAGGAATTATATATGTGAAGGATTCTTTCAAAATCCTTATGCTTGGCAGCGAGGTCTTGACACTTATTGAAGTATTCCAACGATTCTCCATAACTGCCGGTCATCCCATAGATTGCCCCAATGCTAAATAAACCTTGAATTTCGCCTCGTATAAATCCAATTCCTTTTGACTTTTCCACACTTTCTTCCAGTATATCAATGGCTTTTTTCCTGTCATAGGACCTCAACAGGTATCCCTGATCTATCATTAGTTTGATTTGCGCAGTGTCACTGGTGGTCTCAATCAAGGCTTGAAGACTGTCTATTTCTTTGGACTGACCGACACAAAATTGGGTACAGCAAAACATTGCTGAAATGCAAAGAATGGATTGGAACGGTTTCATTGGTTTGGTGCATGTCAAACCAATTTATTCTTTTTATCGATTAGTTTGTACTTTTGTGATTCTTTTTATCACAAAATCAGCTATTTATAGGAATTGAACAGCAAGTAGTGTGTTACTTTTCCTTAATAATGTCTTTAAATCAACTTTTTTCCACCAACCTCCCATCTGGGTATAGTGCAAATCGCCCTCTATCCTTGTCATGGACATGGTCTGCATAAGGCCAGGGCCATCCCCCGAATTGGGTAAGGCGGTACTCTTCCATGGCTTTCTGGATCTCTTCGTCCGAATTCATCACAAAAGGACCATATTTGGCAACCGGCTCTTCAATGGGCTTTCCTTGCAATAGTATAAAATGTGCCTTTTCAGCTCCAATTCGGATGGTAACGTCCTGTGAAGGATCCAGTGCAATCCCAAACTTTGGATTGATCTTTTGCTCTCCGAAATAAATTTCCGAGCCTTCGTAAAAGTATAAGGAACGGGTCAGTCCGGAAGTGGCTTTGGGCAGGATGTATTCCGAACCAGCATCTACATGGATGTTCCAGATGGCCACATGGTTGTCCGGATCGGCAGCCCATGAATCCGGGGCGGGGGCGGGGGCCTGGGTTTCCTTATAGTTTCCCGCAATCACCTTTATTCTTGCATTTGCTTCATTTACTATGGGAATCTCTTCATGCCACAACATCTTAAAATGAGGCTCCACAAATTTGCTGGACCGAGGCAGGTTTAACCATATCTGGAACAGTTCCAGGGGATTGTCCTTATTGTCATTGAGCAAGGGGAACATTTCTGAATGTTGCACCCCTCTTCCGGCTGTCATCCACTGCACATCACCTTCACCGAACCTACCGGCGGCTCCCAGGGAATCGGAATGGTCACAAAACCCCTTGTTCACGATGGTGATGGTCTCAAAACCCCGATGTGGGTGGTACGGAAAACCAGGGATGCTCTGCCCGTGGTACATGCGCCACTTTTCACTGGTATTGAAATCATTGCCCAGGTTTCTTCCTTGCAGTAGGGATGGGTCAGGCCCCATTTCACCATTTCCGTGAGGATAAAGGTCAAAGTGGTATACACTGAAAAGGAAAGGGTCCTGGGTCTGCCAAGGAGTTCCCAAAGGAAAGGTTTGTATGATAGGTGTGCTCATATAATGATTTGAGGTATGGACTTCTGTTCGATGTTCACCAAGGTCTGGACTTTGGTGTTCGATACTGTGATACGGTATGTCGATTCCCCTACCCAAAAATTACTTTCCGGTAATGGGTGGTGGGCCATCGATCATGGCCTCGTATTTTTCATCACCTTTTCGGGTCTTATATTCTTCCTTGACCTTTTCCACCAATTTTGGGTCTTCAAAAAGATCCAGCATGGTCATTCCCATGGCCTTGGCCGCATAGACCATTCCTTTGTGGCCGATGCTCATACCGCCACAGGCCACTACGGCCCACGAATGCCAAGGTGTGTCCTTGGGAGCTACCGTCACTCCCAAATTGATATTGGGCACGTTCCAACTCACGTCGCCAACATCTGTGGAACCACCTCCGGGCAGTTCCTCCGTCTCCCGAAGTGGCTTGATCTCTGCATCCATGCCCACTTCTGGCTTTCCTGTGGCTTTTTGGATGGCCTTGCCATAGGCAATTTCTTCTTCCGTATAAGTGATCGGTCCCAAAAGTTCCAGATTGCCTTGCATGATCTCCCCGCCAGCACGGTTCACCAAGGTCTCATAAATACCCGAAACCAATGATACTTTATGGTCCACATTGGCCATTATTGCGGCGCCTTCTGCCATTTTTTTGACCTGTTCATAGGTGGGCAGCATCACTTTTCGCTTGGGGTCCCTCACCCTCACCCAAATTTTGGCATAATCAGGAACTACGTTGACTACTTGACCACCATCTTGGATGTGATAGTGGATACGGGAGGTTGGCCTTATATGTTCCCTGTAGTAATTGATACCTGTTGTATAGAGTTCCAAGGCATCGGAGGCACTGCGACCGTTCCAAGGATCTGCGGAAGCATGGGCGGCCTGTCCATAGAATTCCACAATAAAATCCACCAATGAAAGCCCGCTCTGCACATCGGCCTCTATTTCTGCGGAAGGATGCCAGCTCACATTCACGTCCACATCGTCCCACAGTCCTGCTTCCACCATCCAAATTTTTCCAAAGAATTTTTCTTCGGCTGGGGTCCCTAGAAATTTTACGGTTCCTTTGATGTTCCCTGCCTCAATCTGTTCCTTAATGGCAATGGCGGCACCAAGACTGGCCGCACCGAACATATTGTGTCCGCAGCCATGACCAGGAGCACCCTCTGTCTTGGGATCTTTTGTAGGGACGGTATTTTGGGAAAGTCCGGGCAGGGCGTCAAATTCGCCCAGCACACTGATCACAGGTTTGCCCGACCCATATGTTGCGGTAAACGCAGTTGGGATATCGGCAACCCCACGGGTCACTTTCAGGCCATTTTTTTCAGCATAATCGGCCAACAGTTCTGCGGAAATGGTTTCTTCAAAGGCCGTTTCTGCCAAGGCCCAAATGGAATCACTGATCTGAATGAGGTTTTCCTTGTGCTTTTCGATGGAAGCAACAACCTCTTTTTTGTGTTTGGTCATTTTTTGGGCTGAGAGATTCCCTGAGATAAGACCCAAAAGGAACAGGGCGAGGATTTTTTTCATTTTCAAAAGGTTTGAGTTAGTTGGTGTTGAGCTTGAAAAAAAATCGCTGTCAGTCCGTTCGAATGGAGTCGAGAACTTAAAATGTATAAGGGGGTTTCGACTGCGCTCAACCTGACAAAATCAAAATTCCACTTGTTTTGGACGACTTTTATTCAATTCGTCTTAAAAATAAAGAAAAAGCATTAACCAACGGCCTCTTTGTATACTTTTAGGCATCGTTCGCGTGCCATTTTATGGTCGACCATGGGAGAAGGGTAGGTGAGCTCTTGAAATTCGGGCACCCATTTTTCGATATACTTCAAGTTTTTGTCAAACTTTTCCGCTTGGGTGATGGGGTTGAATATCCTGAAATAAGGTGCGGCGTCCACACCGCTTCCCGCCGCCCACTGCCAGTTGCCCACATTGCTGGCCAGTTCATAATCCAACAGCTTTTCAGCAAAATAGGCCTCTCCCCAGCGCCAATCTATCAATAAGTGCTTGCAAAGAAAGCTGGCCACCAACATACGGACCCGATTGTGCATGTAGCCCGTGGCATTCAGTTCCCGCATGCCGGCATCCACAAGTGGATAACCAGTGGTTCCCGTTTTCCAACGTTCAAACTCGTCCTCATCGTTGCGCCATTTGATACGGTCATATTTAGGTTTGAAGGCATGGTTCACCGTTTTTGGGAAATGCCATAAGATCTGCATGAAGAATTCGCGCCAGATCAGTTCATTTTGGAAGGTCTTGTCCTTTTCGGCAATGGCCTTTTGTACCATTTTCCGGATGGACACGGTCCCGAACCGGAGGTGTGGACCCAATCTGGATGTACCATGTTGGATGCCTGGATAATCCCTGGTCTCTTTATAGTCCTGGATCAGATCTGGGGAAACCTTATAGTCGGGCACTTTGATGTCAGCAGGTTCAAAGCCGATGTCCTTAAGACTGAGATTAGGGAAGGAAGGAGCCCTATAAAGATTTTTCTCCATCAGCGGATGGGTGTCATAGTCCACCAAATGAATGGATGGTTTAAAGGCTTCCTTCCAGCGTTTCATGTAGGGCGTGTAAACGACATAAGGATCCCCGTTATCCTTCTCAACTTCATTTTTCTCAAATATGACCTGATCTTTAAAAGTTTGGAAAAGAATGCCTTTTTCGACGAGATAATCCTTTACCTTGGCATCACGCCCAAGGGCGTAAGGCTCATAATCGTGGTTGGTAAAAACCTGTTGTACTTGATACTCTTCGGTCAGTTTCTTGAAAATGGACAACGGTTCGCCATGGTAAAGTGCTATGCCACTTTGATGGTTGTCCCGAAGTTGGTTGCGCAGCTTTTGGAGTTGCAGGTGTATGAAGGGTACCCGGGGATCTTTGCGCGGAAGGGTGCCTAAGATTTCGGTGTCAAAAATGAATATGGGCAGAACGGGTAGATTACTTTGTAGTGCCTGATAGAGGCCTACGTTATCATCCAACCGCAGGTCCCGTCTGAACCAAAAAATGGAAATCCTTTCACTCATGGGTTTGTATTCAGTTTGGACATTCCTCCATCAACGGCGAACACTTGCCCTGTAATCCATGAATTGTCCGAGTTCAATAAAAAAGCGGCCATATTAGCAACATCCTTGGCAATGCCGACCCGTTTTAGAGGATGGCGTTCCGCCATCATGGTCTTCTTTTTGTCATTGTTCAGCAGTCTTCCGGCCAATGGAGTGTCCACCAATGATGGTGCAATCACATTTACCCGTATCCTTGGGGCATATTCAGCGGCCAATGCCAATGCAAAACCCTCTATGGCACCCTTGGCAGCGGCCACACTGGTGTGGAAAGGCATGCCCGTTTCGACTGCAACTGTACTGAAAAACACCATGCTGGAGTTTTCCGCCATTTTGGGCATGATGGCTTTGACCACTTTGACCATGGAGAAAAAATTGATTTCCATATCTTCCTTGAAGGTATCGATATCCATCATTTTCAATGGTTTTAGGGTAATACTCCCTGGACAGAAGGCAAAGCCATGGAGCTCATCAGGAAGAGACGTATTGGAAATATCCCCACTTAGGACATCGAAAGGGATATGCGTAGCACCATTTCCGGCCAACTCCCCAATTGTTCTTGAGGCCACAAATACATGGTATGTAGCAGATAGTTGCTTTGCCATTTCAAACCCGATGCCATAGGACCCTCCTATCAACAGTATATTCTTTTGCATTTCAAATCGTTTTGAATTCCAATGAATTATTGGTTTGCGGAATTGCCCCAAAAACACTGCATAGCTTTTGCTCGCGATACTTGAAAATTTTCATCAATTGTTTTTTGACCAAAAGGGAATGGCCCCATGTTCCCAAGATACCAAAGGGCAGTTTGTAATCTATCACATCTTCCATTTCCACACCATTTTCAATGGGAGTCAAGAAATGTTTGTGGTGCCAAAGGGCGTAGGGCCCAAAACGCTGTTCGTCCACAAAATAGCTGCCTTCCTGAACATGGGTGATTTCCGTGACCCATCGGGTCGTCAAGAACGGGAAGGGTTTTACAATGTACTGTATGATCTGTCCTGCATACATTTTTTTCTCTGCACCCGAAAGAATATGGAACCCCATGTGGCTGGGGGTGATGACCTGAAGGTTCTTTGGGTTGGATAGGAATTCCCAGGCTTCATTCATGGAAATGGGAAGAAATTGTTTGGAACGGAGCTGATATAGTTTCATCAAGCGCTTTTAGTCAAAGATACATTTTGTTTAATTAATAATTAAAAATATTAAACAAAATAATTTGACTCTTTCAAATTCTATGGTTCAAACACGCCCGTTTCTTTTAAGATTTTATTAACAAATGGCGGATTTCTTTTGGTATAGCTTTGTTGCGCTAAACAATTTAAACACTATTCCTATGAAGAAAATTTCACTATTCCTTTTTGTTGCACTGTTGTCCATGTCTTTGGAGGCCCAAGTGCAGACACCGGCTCCCAGCCCTTTCTCAAAAATTGAGCAAAAAGTAGGCCTCACCGATGTAGTAGTCGAATATTCCCGGCCATCCATGAAGGGCAGAAAGGTATTCGGGGATTTGGTTCCTTTCGATGCTATCTGGAGAACAGGGGCCAACATGAACACAAAGATCACTTTTAGTGACGATGTTGTGGTAGAGGGCAAAGAACTCAAAGCAGGGACTTATGCCATCTACACCAAGCCGAACGAGGCTGTTTGGGAAGTCTTCTTTTACACCGATACCAACAATGGTGGATTGCCAGAGGAATGGGATGCCTCAAAAGTAGCGGCCACGGTGAAGGTAGAGGCTTATCCAATCTCCGAGTCCATCGAAACCTTTACCATTACCTTTGATGACCTGCACAATAACGGGGCCACATTGGGATTGCTTTGGGAAAAGACCTATGCCGGAGTAAAATTTGTTGTTCCGACTGTGGACAAGGCCATCAAGAGCATCCAAGAGACCATGTCCAAACCCGATCTTTCCGCAAATGATTATTTTGCTGCAGCTTCTTACTACTTCAGTGAGGGGATGAACATGGAGCAAGCGAAGGAATGGGTGGAGAAAGCCGTATCCATGGGTAAAGGAAACGAGTTTTGGATGATGCGCACCCAATCCTTGATCTATGCCAAACTGGGAGACAAGAAAGGTGCTATCGAAGCAGCCAAAAAATCCTTGGCAGCGGCTCAAGCGGCAGGTAACCAAGATTATGTAAAAATGAACAAGGAATCCCTACAAGAGTGGGCTGGACTTTAAGATTTTTATTTCATGAAAAACATGAAGAGCCCACTTTTATAGTGGGTTTTTTTATGCCTCTTCGGGTGAGTTTCCAAGGAAATTGTCAAAAATCTGGGTGATGAAGGACAGGAGGATGACCAGAACACAGCCGAAGGCATTGAGCCACAAATAAGACATCCAATCGAGGTACCAGCCTATGATCACGATGATTTGTGTGACTATTGCGGCCACAAACACGGCATTTCCTTTCACAAACTTGAAAAAGAAGGCCAAAAGGAAGATTCCCAGTACATTGCCATAGAAAATGGAGCCAATGATGTTCACCAATTGGATAAGGTTGTCAAAGAGGCTGGCCACATTGGCAATCGCAATGGCCAATATTCCCCAAAGCAATGTAAAACCTTTGGTTGCCAAGAGATAGTGTTTTTCATCATGCTCCTTTTTGACGTTCCTTTTGTATAGATCAAGGGCCGTTATCGTCCCCAATGCATTCAATTCGGAAGCGGTGGATGACATGGCGGCTGACAAGATCACGGCCAAGAGCAAACCAATAAGGCCAACGGGCAGATTGTTCAGGATAAAATGGATGAACACATAATCCTTGTCGTTGGTCTCGACCGCAGTGTTCGCCTTACCAATCAAAGCCTTAGCTGCATCCCTACTGGCTTTTTCCTTTTCATTGATTTTGATGATGTTCTGTTCCGCCTGTTGAATGGCATTGTATTCCTTGAGTTCCAAAGCTGCAGAAAAAGAATGTTGGGCCATTCGTTTCTCCATCTCCAGTTTCTTATGATCTTCTTCCAGGGCCTGGTATTGACCCGCATATTCAGATTCCATCACGGCTTCTGTGGCAGCTGGGTTAAAATTGAGGGGAGAGGTATTGTACTGATAAAAAACGAACACCATGGCCCCGACCAAAAGAATGAAGAACTGCATGGGAATTTTAAAGATGCCATTGAACACAAGTCCCAATTGGCTTTCCCTGACCGATTTTCCAGAAAGATACCGTTGGACCTGGCTTTGGTCGGTGCCGAAATAGGCCAATGCAAGGAAAAAACCTCCGGTGATACCACTCCAAAATGTATAGCGGTTGTTGGCATCAAAAGTAAAGTCGAGGATGTTGAGTTTGCCATTTGCCCCGGCAATTTTGAGTGCTTTTCCAAAGGAAACATCGGTAGGAAGGGCTCCAAGGATGAAGAAAAAAGCAAAGAACATCCCCAACATGATGATGAACATTTGTTGCTTTTGGGTAACGCTCACAGCCTTTGTTCCCCCAGAAACCGTGTAAATGATCACCAAGATACCAATGATTACGTTAAGAGTCCTCAAATCCCATCCCAGCACGGCCGAAAGGATAATGGAGGGCGCAAAAATGGTGATGCCCGCCGCCAGTCCCCTTTGCACCAAGAAGAGCAGGGCCGTAAGTGTCCTTGTTTTCAGGTCGAACCTACCTTCGAGCATTTCGTAGGCGGTGAACACCTTGAGTTTTTTGTAGATTGGGATAAAGACCAAACAGATGACGATCATGGCCAAGGGCAGTCCGAAATAGAACTGAACGAAACCCATTCCATCGTGGAATGCCTGTCCGGGTGTGGATAAAAAGGTGATGGCACTGGCCTGGGTGGCCATTACGGAAAGACCAATGGTCCACCATTTCACATCATTCCCACCGCCACGGACATAATCGTCCACATTTTTGCTCCCACGGGTTTTCCAGACTCCATACGCAACAATGAAGAGCAAGGTACTGCCAAGAATGATCCAATCTAGATAGGCCATTAAGGGTTTTAGTTATTAAAGATCATGATGAAGTAAAAAACCAATATATAGATGATGTTTAAGAGCAATACGATGGTGTACTCCTTTTTCCATTCTATTTTTTCGAGCATTTTATCCTTTGACATTGTTTTCTTTTTTTACTTCATCCTTCCCCACTGAAAGCATGTTTGCAAACAGTTTGTAGGCCCCCGACACGCCAGCGGGCAGCTCCCTGAAAAAGCTCAACCCGGTGTAAATATAATGACCTTTGCCATATGGCGCCACCAAGAGGCTGCCTTTTGATTGGGGTTCACCTTCATCCCCCATGGAAAGCACTGGGGTGAATTCTTGGCTCCAACGGGTCGGGAAATATAGTCCTCTTTCCTGTATCCAACCCTCAAAATCCTTTTCTGAAATGGTGTTTGGGAAATTGACGAGGGAGTTTTGTGGAGACACTATGCCCACTTTTGAATTTTCATCGGTGACTCGTTCGCTGGAAAGAATTAGGTCATACGGGGCAATGTTTTCAAATTGTGCCGCCCACCTACCTGCGGTATTGTACTGGACGATCATGTTCCCACCGTTTTTCACATAGTCGAACAGGATAGGCTGTTTGAATTTGAGTGACTCCACCACGTTATAAGCACGGATGCCGACAACGACGGCATCGTACTTGTCCAAGGAACCTTTTTCAATTTTATCTGGGTCTATGATGTGCACTTGATAACCTATTTGTTCCAAACTTTCAGGGACCATGTCGCCTGCTCCCATGATGTAACCGATATGCTCCCCGGATTTTCTGATGTCCATGCGTACCACTTTGGCCTTGGAGGGCAACAAAATGGATTGCCTTGGGATATGGTCATAGTTGATCTCCACAAGTTCCTTGCCATAGGTGTTGTTTCCAATGGTGATAATGGGTGAAATTTCACCTTCACTCTCGGTATTGGGTGGGGTGACCATAAAGGTCACCATTTGTTCCTGCCCCTTTTGGACTATGGAAAAAGGTATATTAGAGGGGGTCACCGTCCAACCTGTTGGGTGGCCCAATGCCACATTTCCATTGACATTGTCCTTACCGGCCTTTATTTTGACATGGATTGCCTTGGTCTTTTCATCGGCAAATATCAAAACCTTTTCGTCAATCTTAGAAGTGGCTTCAGGCAAGACGGCGAACGGCTCGTACAATTCCCCTTTTTCAGGTCTGGAAAAGCGGTGGACCACGGGTTTTTCAAAAGCGATTTCCGTTCCGTTGAAATCCAGGATGAACTTCGCCTTGAAGGCACAGTCAGTTTCGGGTTGCCCTATCAATTTTTGGTCATTGACCGTATAGGTGCCCAACGTGCCGGGCTCATTTAACCAGTACGGACTGGAATATGGAGTGTTTTCAGGCACTTCAAAAGTGATGTCCAGTTCCTGTTTCTTGTTATTGGAAAGCATCTTGTTCGGAGCTATTTTGGCGTCGGCTCCCACAATCTGTATCTCTTTTAGAAGAATTTGCTGTGAACTCCTGTTCAACACCTCCATGTCCACTTTGGCCATACTGCCTGGGGTAGTGGAGGAACCCTCGGAACTTGCCTCGAGGTACAGACCTGCACAGGCCAGAATGATGGATTTCAATTCTTCCGATTTTAACAGCTTCCAGTGCTCGTCCTTGATTTTTTGCAAAAGCTGATAGGCCTTGACCAGTTCCGGGATATGCTTTGAGGGATCCCTAAAATCAAAATTCTTTTCTACATCATATAGGATGGCCCCAACGGCTTCGCCACCCTCCACTCGGGACCAGGTGGTGTTGATGCCGTCAAATAGATCGTTCCCTTTGGGAATTTCCCCTTTGAGCAGTTCCAAATATTCCTCTGATGAACCTCGGTCAGTCAACCGACCAAAACCTTGGCATAGATGCTGGCTACGGGCCAGGGCGGCAATCTCGTTGTTGGACAGGCCAAGCTCAGGGTAATACACACCAATGTCCACTTTGAACATATTCGATTTATCCGCTGCTTCAAATTTTTCTCGACTTCCATATTGCCACCAAGATGTGTTGTAGAACGATTTTTTGGGCTGCCAGGTGGATGTCAGTTCCAATTGCTCCGGATAGGCATTGGGATTATTGGCAAGGTCAAAGGCTTCCATGCTCAAAATGGCCGAAGATGTGTGGTGCCCATGGGTGGAACCTGGCGTCCTATGATCAAAACGGTTGATGATGATGTCCGGCTTAAGGGTACGGATGGCCCAGACCACATCTCCCAACACCTTTTCCTTGTCCCATATTTTGAGGGTTTCGTTCGGATGTTTGGAAAAGCCAAAGTCGTTGGCGCGGGTGAACCGCTGTTCGCCACCATCAACACCTCTTGCGGCCAGTAGTTCCTGCGTTCGAAGCACACCCAGAAGTTCTTGGAGTTCGGAGCCAATCAGGTTTTGTCCTCCATCCCCACGGGTCAGGGAAAGATATATGGTCCTAGCTTTTTCTTGGTTGGATAGGTAGGAGATCAAACTGGTGTTCTCATCATCGGGGTGGGCAGCTATATAAAGCGCAGTACCTAAAAAATTCAGTTTTTGCAGATCGTGATGGATCTCGGCAGATGTAGGCTTGACAGGTTTTTGGGCAAAGGTTTTTGGAAAAGACAGGGTTATAGCTACAAAACAGGCCCAAAGGTATCGCATAGTTGGTTTTTTAGTGGCGTGGCCAAATATAGAAAGATTGTTAGCAGTGTTTACGCTATTTAGAAGAGTTTTAACAAGGCTCATTCGTTACGTTTTAATGGGATGACAACCCCAAACTATCCCTTAAAAATAGATCATTGTTTCCATGTTGGCCCCAATAAGCTGTTTTTAAAGTCTTGATTTTTTTGGCGGATGTGGTCAGCAGTTTGGCATTGGCCCCGAACCCATCCCGAGTCTCCTCGGTCCAACTTTCAATGGAATGGGGAAAATCAGCAGTGAAATTGATATGCAAGCTTCGCTCTAACTCGGGATAGGTCAGGGAGTAAGCGGTGATTCCGTCTTTGGTGGACAGGGATGCCTCAGCTTCATATGCTTTCGGGTCCTTATGGTACAGGCGCAAGAATTCCAAAGAGGGGATTACTTTTAGTTGACCCACGGGCAAACCTTCGGGGTTGATCCGGATCTTGGTCCAGATTTCATTTTCCAAGATGTCTTTGTCCATTTTCATATGCTGGTCTGCCTCATTCTCAAAATAGGAATGTGAGGTAAATTCAAATCGGTCCCTATTGTTGATCTGTGCATAGACATGGCCGCACCATTCCTGAACAGACAAACTGGTCTTTATGGCATGTTGGTTGTCATGAACTGGGTAAAAGGTACTGCCCATGATGGAGTAGGGGTAAATGCCCGTCAAGAACTTCTTCGCCATGTTCAGTTTGAGTACGGAAATGTTCCCAGGATTTTGTCCATCTGCCTTCACTTGCTTTTCGGGCAAAAAGGGTTCGGTGACATAGATCAGCACCGCATGCCCATCCCGGAGTTCTCCATAGCGGGCCTGTTCCAAGGCATACGAAGTGATCTCGGCATCCCCGGCATACCAATACTGTTTGAATTCATCCGAAAGTGGTCTCTTGGGACCTACATTTTCTGGTTCCACTTTTACTGTGGGAGGGATCATGCTGTTATTGGCTTCCTTTTTCTCGGAACAAGAGATGCTTAGAACAAGCAAAAGAGTTATGCCTACTGTTTTTAAAAATCGCTTTTCTTTCATGGGAACAGGAATAGATTCCCTCAAAGTTAATCATAGAAAATTTAGGAAACCATATCCATCAACGTCTTATATACCAGATGGGTAGGCAGTCCTACGACGTTGGTATACGAGCCCTTGATTTTGGAGATACCGATTATGCCTATCCATTCCTGTATGCCATAGGCCCCGGCTTTGTCAAAAGGAAGGTATTTATCTATATAGTAATGTATTTCTGCATCGGAAAGTTTTTTTAGCTTCACCTTAGTGATGGAACTCACGATTTTTTGGGAATCCTTGGTCGTAAAACAGACAGAAGTGATTACCTTGTGCCAATCCCCGGATAGGGTGCGCAGCATTTTGGCGGCCTCTTCTTTGTTTTCCGCCTTGGCCAAAGAGGTTCCCTTGTGCCAGACCACCGTGTCGGAAGTGATCACAATCTCATTGTGTTGGAGTTCTTCCTTAAAAGGTGTGGCCTTCAATCGGGCCAAATATTCGGAGATTTTCTTGCCGCGCAGTCTTTTGGGATAGACTTCATCCACCGATTTTGGTCGGACCTCAAAGTCCAGGCCCAGTTCTTCCAGAAACTGCTTTCGCCGCGGCGAACCGGAACCCAAAATGAGTTTGTGATCTTTCAGGCTTTCCTGCAAGGGGTTTTTAGTCATTTTTGGCGCTGAAATTATCGTTCCAGTCCCCTCGGACCTTCAACACTTGCTCAATGATGTCACGTACACAGCCATCCCCACCATTTTTATGGGAAACATAGTCGGAAATGGTCTTCACTTCTGGCACGGCATTCTGTGGGGAAGTGGCCAGTGCCACCAGTTTCATGGGAGGGATGTCCGGAAGATCGTCCCCCATATAGACCACGGTCTGTGGATCAATATTATAAATGTCCAAGTATTCTTTCAGGGGCTCTTCCTTGTGGTGCGCTCCCATATAAAAATCGGTCACACCAAGGCCTTTTAACCGTTCCTTGACCCCTTCATTGGTGCCGCCAGTAATGATGCAGACATTGTATCCCTTCTGTATGGCGGTCTTTACGGCATACCCGTCCTTGACACTCATTTTTCGTAGCAACTGCCCATCGGAAGTGATCAGGACGGACCCATCCGTGAACACCCCGTCCACGTCAAAGACAAAAGTGGTGATGTTGCTCAAAAGCTCTTTATAGTTTTTTTTCATAGGCTTGTTTTATGGCTTCGCTCATCAACTTGTAGAGCGCAATATGTTTTTCGTTATCCAAAAGTTTCAAGTGGTCCTGCATGCTTTTTTGGTCATTCCTTCGGGCAGGACCGGTCTGTGCCTCTTTGGGGGACATGGACTGGATTTTCTCCGCGGTTTCCAATATCAAAGGTTTTAAAAGGTCGAACGGAAGCCCCTCCTTTATGCAGATTTCTTCGCCTACCGCATAGAGATAGTTGGTGAAATTGTTCACAAAAACCGCCGCAAGATGCAATTTTTTTCGCTGTTCCGAATGGACCTCATGGACATTTTGGGATAGGGTGTGGGCCAATGACCTAAGGATGATCAATGACTGTTCTTCTTTGGCCTCGATACAGATGGGCACTTTTTCAAAATCGATGTCCTTACCTTTGGTAAAAGTCTGTAACGGGTAGAAAACCCCTCGGTTTTCAGGTATCAAAGCATCCATTTCCACAGTGCCTGAAGTGTGGGCCACAACCCCTTTTTTACCATGCAGATGGTGTGAAACTTCGGCTGTGGCATCATCCTTTACGGCTATGAGATACACATCTGCATCTTCTATGATCGTAAAATCGGTCGTGGTGGAAACAAGCCCTGAAAACCAATACAGGCTTTCTGGATTTCTGCCGACCACTTGCACCACACGGACGCCAGAGGATCTTGAAAAAGCCCTGAACAGGTGCATGGCAAGATTCCCGGTTCCCAAAATAACGACGCTGAGCATGTTCAAAATTACAAATTTAAGGGAGAAGCATCATACCAATAATTAACAATCCCATCTGATGTTTTATTGCCCATAAAAAACAACTAAGTTGTAAAAAGGCCGTATTTTTGCAAGCCGAAAGCAGACCGATTTTTCCATGATCAATATTCTTAAAAAGACCCTATTTTCCACAAGACTTATGGCCGTTCTTTTTTTGGTTTTTGCTACGGCAATGGCCATCGGCACTTTTGTGGAAAGCAAGTACAGCACCGAGACCGCACGAATCTATATTTACAATGCCACTTGGTTTGAGGTGATCATGGTGTTTTTTATGATCAATTTCTTCGGAAACATATACAGATACAAATTGCTACAGTGGAAAAAATGGCCGGTGTTGGTACTCCATCTGTCATGGATCTTGATCATTCTTGGGGCCTTTGTGACCCGATATATCAGTTATGAGGGAATGATGCCCATTCGTGAAGGGGCTACGGAGAACCAGTTCTATTCGGACAAGACCTATTTGACCGCCTATGTGGACGGTGACATCAACGGGGAGACCAAGCGTCGTATTTTGGAAGATGACATCCTTGTGACCCCTGAAGGAAAACGTAGCAGCCTGCCGTGGAAATCCGACTTCAACGGACAACCGTTCACCATTTCCTATGTGGATTTCATTGATGGGGCCGAAAAAGGATTGATTCCCGACGAAAATGGACAGGAATACCTCCAGATTGTGGAAGCTGGCGATGGCCAACGTCACGAGCATTATCTCGAAAACGGGAAGATTGCCAGCATACACAATGTACTTTTTGCCTTGAACAACGATACCGAAGGGGCCATCAATATTTACGTCACCGAAGAGGGGGATTACCAAATAAAGACCCCTTTTGAAGGGAATTTTATGCGGATGGCGGACCAATTTCAAGATCAGGTAACCGCGGATAGCATCCAGCCCTTGCAATTACGGTCGCTTTACTCTATGGCCGGGATGCAATTCGTTGTCCCAGAACCCATGGTCAAAGGAAAATATGGCATAGTCAAGATTCCTGAGGGAGAGCCCACCGAAATGGCAGAAGATGCCTTGGTTGTTGCCATCTCTGCTAATGGGGAGACCCAAGAAGTGAAATTGCTCGGTGGCAAGGGCACGACCAATTTTTCGGACAAGATACACGTAGGGGGATTGGACTTTTCGCTCAGTTACGGCTCCAAGGTCTATGAACTTCCTTTCTCCATAGAATTGAATGATTTTATCGCCGAAAAATATCCCGGTACAGAAACGGGTTATGCATCCTTCATGAGCAAGGTGACCGTGCACGATGAACGCCCATTCGATTATGATATTTATATGAACCACGTGTTGGACCACAAGGGATATCGTTTTTTCCAGGCCAATTTTGACCCCGATGAAAAAGGGACCGGACTTTCTGTGAACCACGATTTTTGGGGCACTTGGATTACCTATATTGGTTATTTTCTGCTTTATATCGGTCTGATGGGCATTATGTTCTTTGGCAAGACTCGTTTTAGGGATTTACAGGAAATGCTGGAAAAGATCAAGGCCAAAAAAGCGGCCCTGACCTTGGTCGGACTGTTGATGATCTCCTCTTTGATGACCGCTCAAGAAAATACAGACCATGCACATGCTGTGGGGCCAACAAAGGCACAGGTGGATTCAGTGATCCATTCCACTGTGGTGGACAAGGCCCATGCCGAAAAATTCGGGGCCTTGGTCATACAGGATGAGGGAGGGCGGATGAAACCCATCAATACCTTTGCCTCAGAGCTGTTGAGAAAACTGAGCGGTGATGACAAATACAAGGACCTCTCCGCCAACCAAGTGTTCCTCTCCATGATGTTGAACCCAGGGGTTTGGTACAATACCGAGTTCATTGCCCTGGGCAAGGAGGAGAATGACAGCATCCGCAAGGTAATTGGGGTGCCCGAAGGAACAGAATTTGTAAAGGCCACCGATTTTTTTGATTCCAAAGGAGCCTATAAACTGCGACCCTATCTGGAGAAAGCTACTTCTACCAACAATCCATCCAATTTTGAAAAGGATTTCAAAAAAGTAGGGGAAAGACTCAGTCTTCTGAATTTGGCCCTCAGCGGGAATATGGTGAAGATTTTTCCTTTGTTGAACGATGAAAACAATAAATGGATCTCTGCCGTGGAATACCGGGGTGGACAATACCAGGTACAAGATTCGTTGTATTCCAATTTTATCCGGAATGCCATGCCCTACTACCTGAATTCCTTGCAGCAGTCCATTGCTTCCGGGGATTATTCCCAACCGGACCGACTGTTGGAGGCCTTCAAGCAAAACCAACTCAATCACGGGGCAGAGGTACTTCCGTCCGACCAAAAGGTCAAGACGGAGATCATCTACAACAAACTGGATATTTTCAACCGGTTGTACAAATATTATGTATTCGTCGGTGGGCTCCTTTTCATCATCTTGGTCTTTAAGATTTTTAAGGAAAGGGAAATATGGAACGTAGCGGCCTATTTTTTGAAAGGCACCATCATTCTATTCTTTATTTGGCACACGGCGGGACTGGTCCTTCGCTGGTACATTTCTGGCCACGCCCCTTGGAGCGATGCTTATGAGAGTATCCTGTATGTTTCTTGGGCCACGATGGGAATTGGTCTGGCCTTGGGCAGAAAGAGCGAACTTACCATTGCGGCAAGTGCCTTTGTGACCTCCATGCTGCTTTGGATAGCCCATCAGAGTTGGGTGGACCCGGCCATTGCCAACCTGCAGCCGGTACTGGACAGCTATTGGTTGATGATCCATGTGGCGGTCATCGTGGGCAGTTATGGCCCGTTGACAGTGGGGATGATCTTGGGAGTGGTCACTTTGCTGCTCATGGTCCTCACGACCGAAAAGAACAAAAAACGCATGGAGTTGAACATCAAGGAATTGACAATCATCAATGAACTGGCACTCACAGCCGGGCTGGTCATGCTCACCATTGGGAACTTTTTGGGCGGGCAGTGGGCCAATGAGAGTTGGGGACGATACTGGGGCTGGGATCCCAAGGAAACCTGGGCCTTGATCTCCATCATGGTCTATGCCTTTGTGCTCCATATGCGTTTGGTTCCCGGGCTTCGGGGCAAATGGATCTATAACTTTGCCAGCATTCTGGCCTTTGCAAGCATTATGATGACCTATTTTGGGGTGAATTTTTACCTTGTGGGCCTTCATAGCTATGCCAGTGGGGACCAAGTCATCACACCAACTTTTGTGTGGTACACGGTGCTGGGTGTCTTTGTTCTGGGAGGAATCAGTTTATGGCGTTACAAGGTACACTACGCCAAAGAATAGTGTTTGCTTGACCAATATTTTTGGAATCAGCAAATGGGTTTAGAAAAGAAATTTTTGAAATTTCTTCCTTTTTTTGAAAAAAGTTGCATATTTGCCCCATCATGAAGTTATAAGAATTATGTACACCATGGATGTCACCTTTGGCTCTTCGCCAAAAAAGTAACCGAAGACTTTTCGGTCAGTTGACATTTTCCCTTTTTCCAAACATAATTCTTGACAACAATGACACCATCCAATAATACCCTTACATTCAAAAAATTCATACAATACTTCTGGATTGCCGTATCCGGAAAAGAAACAGAATTCACTTCAGGAAGCATCCGAAAGGCCATTTTCATGCTTTCCATCCCCATGATCTTGGAAATGCTCATGGAATCCATTTTTGCTTTGGTCGATATCGCCTATGTGTCCAAAGTAAGCGTGAATGCCGTTGCGACCATAGGTCTGACAGAATCCGTGATCACATTGGTTTATGCCCTGGCCATTGGCTTGAGTATGGCTGCGACCGCCGTTGTGGCCCGCCGCATTGGCGAAAAAGATGTGCAAGGCGCACGCGTTGCGGCTGTGCAGGCCATCAGTTTGGGTATCTTGATATCCATTGTCATTGGCGTGATAGGAATGCTCTATGCCAAGGAGATTTTGGCACTGATGGGCGGAGAACCTGATTTGATTGCCGAAGGATATGGCTATACTCAGATCATGATAGGTGGTAACATAACAGTGGTACTGCTTTTCTTGATAAATGCCATTTTTAGGGGGGCGGGTAATGCTTCCATCGCCATGTGGACCTTGGTACTTTCCAACGGACTCAATATCATTTTGGACCCCATGTTCATCTTCGGATTTGGGCCCATCCCCGAATTTGGGGTGATGGGGGCCGCCATTGCCACCAATATTGGCCGTGGGACCGCTGTTCTCTTCCAATTGGGGATTTTGTTCTTTGGTTGGGGCAAGATCAAACTGGCCGTTAAGGATTTGGTATTGAACATTAAGGTAATGGTCAATTTGATCAAAGTTTCCTTGGGCGGGATTGCGCAGTTCCTGATCGGTACTTCGAGCTGGATCTTTCTGATGCGGATCATGTCCGAGTTCGGTAGCGAAGTGTTGGCCGGCTATACCATCGCCATCCGCGTGATGATGTTTACCTTGATGCCTTCCTGGGGAATGAGCAATGCTGCGGCCACTTTGGTAGGGCAGAACCTTGGGGCCAAACAACCAGACAGGGCCGAAACATCGGTCTGGAAAACAGGGAAATACAATGCCATTTTCATGGGTACGGTTTCCTTGATCTATCTCATTTTTGCCAAGAGTATTGTTTCATGGTTCAACACCACTCCGGCAGTGGTCCAAAATGGGGCACTCTGCCTTCAGGTCATTGCCTTGGGTTATGTATTCTATGCCTATGGCATGGTGGTCAGCCAGGCGTTCAATGGGGCAGGGGACACCCGTACCCCGACCAAGATCAACTTGATTTCTTTTTGGTTGATCCAATTGCCCTTGGCCTATATATCGGCCCTTGTTTTGGGGTGGGGTGCCATGGGGGTTTTTGTGGCCATCACATTTGCAGAGATCCTATTGGCCATCATCGCCATGGTGTGGTTCAAAAAAGGAAAATGGAAGCAGGTCCAAGTATGATGGGTTTCGTATCTTTAGCCTAAAGATTTTTTTCTCATGGACAAAGCAAAAAAAGGCATCAACACGGTTTGCACCCACGAAGGGGAACTTGTGGACAGCCAGTTCAAAGGGGCCGTTTCTCCCTTATATATGAGCACTTCCTATGAGTTCGAGGATGTGGATGTAAAACGGTATCCCAGATACTTCAACACTCCTAACCAGGAAGCACTGTGCAATAAACTGGCGGCATTGGAACATACCGAGGCCGCATTGATATTCGGAAGTGGCATGGCCGCTATAAGCACGGCCTTGATGGCCTTCTTGAAAGCGGGGGACCATATCGTTTTGCAGCAGACCATATACGGGGGTACATATCACTTTGCCGTGACCCAGTTTGAAAAGTTTGGGATCGAATATTCGTTCACGGATGGTTGGTCAGTGGCGGATTTTGAGAAAAAGATTAAACCAAACACCAAAGTGATCTACATAGAAACCCCGTCCAACCCTTTGTTGACGATAACGGATATTGCCGGAGTGGCCCAATTGGCCCAAAAACATGGTATCCTTCCCATGATAGACAACACTTTTGCCAGCCCCATCAACCAAACTCCCATCGATTTTGGGATTGATGTGGTGCTGCACAGTGCTACAAAATATATGGGAGGCCATTCCGACATTTGTGCGGGTGTGGTCGCGGCTTCCAAAGAGCGCATGGACAAAGTCTTCCAGACCGCCATTTGCTTTGGAGGAAGTTTGAGTGATTATACGGTATGGCTGCTGGAACGCAGTATCAAGACCATGGCCATACGGGTGAAGGCCCAAAATGACAACGCCATGCAGATGGCACTATACCTGAAAAACAACACGGATGTGGAAAATGTCTATTACCCAGGTTTGGAGGACCATCCGGACCATGCGTTGGCCAAAGCACAGATGCACGGATTTGGGGGAATGCTCTCTTTTGAAATGGATCCAAGTATAGATGTCTCCTTGTTCTTCAAGCAGTTGAAACTCATCAAACCATCGATGAGCCTTGCAGGGATTGAAAGTACTTTGGTATCCCCGGTGATGACATCGCATGCGCTCATGAGCCCGGAGGACAGGGAAAAGCAGGGCATCAAAGATTCGCTGATCCGTCTGTCATTGGGCATAGAAGAAATAGAAGATTTAACAGCAGACATTGAACAGGCCATCGCCAAGGTAAAAGCAATGACTGTGACCGCATAACCAATATGAAACTAGACATTTTAGTATTCGGAGCCCATCCTGATGATGCCGAACTGGGCGCAGGGGCCACCATGGCCAAGGAAGTTTCCAAAGGAAAAAAAGTAGGGGTCGTTGACTTGACCCGTGGTGAACTTGGAACACGGGGCACGGCGGAAATTAGGGATCAAGAAGCCACCAATGCGGCAAAAATATTGGGTCTGTCCGTTCGGGAGAACATGGAATTTGCCGATGGATTTTTCACCAATGACAAGGAACACCAATTGGAGCTGATCAAGGTCATCCGAAAGTACAGGCCGGAAATCGTGCTGTGCAATGCAGTGGATGATAGGCACATCGATCATGCGAGGGGAAGCAAATTGGTGAGCGACGCTTGTTTTTTGAGCGGACTCGTTAAAATTGACACCAAAATGGACGGGGATGACCAATGGCAGGCACCATGGCGACCCAAGGTAGTGTACCATTACATCCAATGGAAAAATTTGGAGCCCGATTTTGTGGTGGATGTATCTGGTTTTATCGAAAAAAAGACAGAAGCCATCATGGCGTACAGTTCCCAGTTTTATGACCCAAAAAGTAAAGAACCTGAAACTCCGATCAGCAGCAAGAATTTCACCGACAGTGTGATCTATCGCGCTAGGGATTTGGGTAGAATAGTTGGTGTGGAATATGCCGAAGGCTTTACCGTGGAGCGATATGTCGCGGTGGACAGCCTAGGGGACCTTATCTGATCAACTGGCTTTCTGGTATCGTTTTTCGGCCTTTGGTAGGGTAAAATAAAAGGTGGTTCCCTTGCGAAGTGTACTTTCCACCCAAATGGAGCCTTTGTTCTTCAGTACCATTTCCTTGCATAGTGACAATCCAAGACCAGTACCCTTTTCATTGTTGGTGCCATAAGTGGTGATGTTCGTATAATCTTCAAAGACCTTTCGCTGCATTTCCTTGTTCATACCGATTCCAGTATCGCGTATCGAAATTTGCCATGAGGTAGGTTTCTCTTCCGCCTCTATGGTGATCAAACCGTCATTGGGGGTAAATTTGATGGCATTGCTGAGCAGGTTCCTTACCACAATATCAACTTGGTTCTGGTCTGCCCAAATCTGTGGATTATCAGGTAGTTGGTTGATGATTTTGATGGACTTGCTCTTCGCCAGTTCGGACAACAATCGGATATTGCTCACCACTATTTTCTCCAAAGAAATCCTTTTAGGTCTTGTCACCGCTCCGTTGAGCTGATTTTGCCCCCAGGATAATAAGTTATTGAGGGTGAATGAAATGTTCTCTACATCGCTCTTGAGTTTGGGGATAAAGGAAATAAACTCGTCTTTCCCAATTTCCCCTTCCATAAATAGCTTCAGCAATTCCTGCAAAGCACCAATAGGTCCCCTAAGATCGTGCCCGATGATGGAGAACAGTTTGGTCTTGGTCCTGTTGATCTCGTTGAGCTCTGACTCGCGTTCAGTGACCGCTATGGATTTTTCCTTGAGTTCCTTGTTCAGTTTTTTCTGGATTTTTTCACTACGCCTTACCACCAAAATGATGATGCTCAGGATGAGCAGCACGATCACGGAAAAGTAAATGTAGTTCCGTTGTTTTGCCAATGCGACTTGGTTGGACTCGATGAGCTCCTTTTTTTCCTGTTCATATTGCAGTTTGGTCTCCAATAGGGACAAACTTTGTTTGTTCTTGTCCCTGAACAAAGAATCCGAAAGGGATTTGAAGGTTTCCAGATACTCTAGCGCGGCCGTGTTGTCACCCTTCTTCTTATGAAGTTTGTACAAGGTTTCGGAGCAATCTATCTGCCCTTGTAGTGATTTGATTTTTTTGGACAGTTCCAGTCCTTCTTGGGCATGGACGAGTGAAAGGCTGTCTTTTTCCAGACCAAGATACACTTTGGCCATACCGTTCATCAATTGGATCTTTATCCGGTCATCCTCGATTTGGTGTTTGAAGAGCATATTGCTCTGATCGAACCAATAGAGGGCCCACTGGTATTTTTGCTGTTCCAAGTAAATGTTTCCCTTTACTTCGTAGGCATAGGCCAACCAGTCGTAAATTTTGTTTTTTTCAAAGGTGATGATACTCCTGTTGATGTTGAACATGGCATGCTTGAAATCCTTGGCATCCATATATAAGGAAGCCATATTGCTCTGGGTCTCCGCATCGATGACCTCGTTCCCTAGCTTTCTATTGATTTTTTGAACGGTATCATAGAACATCAGGGCATTTTTAAAGTCTTTCTGATCTGCGTAGAGTCCAGCAATGTTCTCGTTCAATATGGAGAGCATTTTTTGGTCGTCGATTTTTTTGGCCAGATCAATGCCTTTGAGATTAAGGTTGAGTGCATCTGCATAGTTGCCCTCAAAACTATAGTTTTGCGCCAAGGTATTGATGATGGAAATCTCGCAATGGACATCGTCCATTTCTTTTGCCAAATAAAGGGCCTCTTCGAAAAGGGGCATGGATTTTTTCCTGTCACCCCTGTCGTAATAGTAATTACCCAATGCATCCAATCCTTTTACCCTCCCATAACCATAATCAATAGCCTCACTGTATTTGAGAGCTCTTTCCGCTATGGAATACAGACTGTCACTGTCCAGATATCTGTAGGAAAAAGCAAGTCGGATCAGTAGGTTGATGTGGGTAGTGTCCTTGGGATTGAATCTATTGGTGGACTCTAGGCGTTGCAATTTGAAAGCCAGACTATCCTTTTTGCTGATTTGGCCCAGAAGTGTGACCGTGGAAAGGAAAAAGCACACACACACCGTTACTCTGGAGAGCACGATTTTATAATTGGGTATGGAGTTTTTTTCTGACAGCAAAGACAATATCTATTAAAGTGCTAAAATAATTTCATAGCTGTTTTTGGAAAATTAAATGTTGTGAAACGTCAAAATAAGTGTGTTTGGTCTAAAAAAACGTGTATTTTGTCGATGGATTGTACTAAACTTCAAAAAGCAGGTGTACAGACTATTATGTGGCACAACGAACAGGAAGAATATTACTTCTGATTTTTTGTGAATGTAATGCCCAAAATATTTTGGTTGGATCAATACAAAAAAGTATTTTTGCATCCGCTTTAAATGGTGGTTGTAGCTCAGTTGGTTAGAGCGCTGGATTGTGGTTCCAGAGGTCGCCGGTTCGAGCCCGGTCTTCCACCCAAGCGTTTGATAGATCCCAAGCCGAAAGGTTTGGGATTTTTTTGTTTTAAAAGTTTCTTTTTTTCTAATCCGTCCATTGATAAAGCCCATCCATCAATTGAAATGGGACATCCGTCAATTCTGGTACCTATGACTTGATTGTTTGCCTTACTTTCCCTCCCAACCTCTACATTTTTTATTTCATCACTTTAAAAGAAGTTGGAATTTATGGGAAAAAGAGTGTTGTGGCTGTGTTTTGTCGGACTCATTTTATATCAATCGGTCTTGGCCAAAAATGGTACGGAAAAGGATTCGTTATCCATTGAACAACCTGGCAAGGAACAAAAAAATATCAAGAGGCACTTCAAAGGATTGGACAACGATTTCTCGAATGTTCATTTCCTCCAAACACTTCAAAGTGAGTTCGATGATGCTTATTTCCAACAAAACTTTATACTGGACACTACTACTACCCAGATTGTCCAAACTGCAAAATCGGTCTTCGATGAGTTGGAAGCCACCCAAAACTATGTGAACCTGATTGCACCCAATGACATGGTCACACTTCCAATTGGGGTCAAGAAGGAAATCGGGACCATTACATATACGCTGGCAATCAGCAAGGCCATCATTTTTCCAGATCATATGGAAGTCACGGCATTTGTCCACATAGGCATTCCACAATCCGATTCCAATAAGGATCCAATTGAACTGTTTTTTGGTGCGGAGGGAATCAAGATTTCCCACAAAGGGGGCATCTATGGTGATGCCAATTTGGTATTATTGGGGGATATAGGTATCCCCATCAACGGTGGTAATGGCCTTGTTGCCCTAAGGGGAGGGTTCGATATGGAATCGGGAAATACGGACAAGTTTACCTACGTTACCATTGACTGTGGAGGGTTTAAGGAATTGGGGATTACGGCCGACTTGATGTTTCCGAGAAGCATGTTGGAACCCGTGGATTCCAAATACGAAGTGATCCCGGATGAAAATGTAAAAGTGGAGGGACATTTCCAGACCATTGTGAGTGATTGGAACGATATCCTTGTTGAAGTGGACCTGCCACCGTTTCAACTGACCAAACAGGGAAGTGCAGATGGAAGGGGAAAGGCTGGATTGGTCTTTGAACTGAATAAGGCCATTTTTGATTTCAGTGACCTTAGGAATTCCCCCAATGTTATATTTCCTGAAGGATACCAGCAGTATTTGATTCCTGGAAATGAACAATTGTGGAGGGGAGTCTATGTAGATACTTTCACAGTCATCTTGCCCGAGCAGTTCAATAAAAGGAACGGAGAGGAACGTGTCCAATTTCAGGCACAACATTTATTGGTGGATGGAATGGGTGTTTCGGGAAGCTTTTCCGTAGATAACATTTTGCCGCTCCATGAAGGCAATGCATCCAATTGGCAATTTTCCGTTGACCATATCGAGGCAGAGTTCGTGACGAACAACATAATAGGAGCAGGCTTTAATGGAAAGATTGTACTTCCCGTTTCCAAAGAGGTGACAGCCACGGAACTATCGAATGAAAATTCAGAAACCATACAGCGAAAAACGTTGGTGTACGAAGCCATTATCGACCCTGTCAATGATGAATACATTTTATCGGCTTCGGTCAATGAGGCTATATCGTTCAATGTGTTCAAGGCAACGGCCACACTCACGGAGAATTCTTATGTGGAACTCAAGGTAAAGGAAAAAAAGTTCAGGCCCAAAGCAGTTTTACATGGAAGTTTGGAAATACGGGGCGACAATTCCGAATCGGAAAACGATAATCCGCTGATCAATTTTAAAGGAATCACCTTTCAAAACCTTCAATTGCAAACGGAAAGTCCTTATTTTCAAGTAGATTATCTAGGGTATAATGGAGAAGTGAAGTTTGCCGACTTCCCGGTGACCCTTTCACAAATTGGATTTACCTCCACCAATTCCATGGCGGCGCTCTCTTTCAACCTCGATGTGAACATGATGGAAAAGGGGTTTGCGGGAAATACCACCCTTTCCATTGTGGGGGGATTCAATGAAGATGAAGGATTGCATCGTTGGCACTTCCAAAAAATCGAACTCCATCAAATCTATCTGGAAGCCGATTTGGGAACCATCCAGATCAGTGGAACGGTGGACATTAAAAGGGACGACCCCATTTACGGAAATGGGTTCTATGGGGAATTGGGAGCGACTTTCAATGGGATCGCCGTGGACGCCTCGGCATGGTTTGGAAGAAAAGATTTTAGGTACTGGTTCGTGGATACGTATGTGGATCTATCCAATTCTTTGACCCCCTCTTATATAGGTCCGGCAAAAGTAAATGGAATAGGCGGTGGCGCATATTACAAAATGTCCAAAAAACCAGGCACTTATTCTGCAATGATTCCTTCAGGACAGTCCTATGTGCCAAACCACAACAATGGATTAGGTTTCAGGGCTCTTCTTGGATTTGCACTCACCAATGAGAAGGCGTTCAACGGAAAGGTGGGCTTTGAAATGGATTTCAACAACCACTATGGATTGAACCGTGTGATGTTCTTTGGTGAAGGCCATATTGTGAAAGCGTTGGACTTTGAGTTTGGCGACAAGTTCAAGCAAAAGCTAAAGGGGATGGAGGAGCAAATCAATTCCTTTGGTGAGAACAATCCCACGATGGAACGTCTGAAGGAAACCAATCTAGTGGATTACAGTAAAGTGAGTTTCCCACAGGATGGATTGACCTTTGATGTGGGCATCGATGCCCATTTTGCCATGGAAATGGATTTTCAGCACAGTACGTTCCATGCCGAGCTGGAAATTTATGTGAACACCCCAGGCGGATTTTTTCAGGGAGTTGGGCCAAAAGGAAGGGCAGGTTGGGCCGTTTTCCACATTGAACCGGATGAATGGTATCTCCATATAGGTACACCCGAAGATCGTATTGGTCTAAAGCTTGGATTGGGCAATTTCAGTCTAAAAAGCACTTCTTATTTAATGATTGGGGACAATATTCCCGGAAGTCCGCCACCACCTTCCATTGTGGCTGAAATATTGGGGGTTGAACTGTCGAGTCTGGACTATATGCGCGACCTGAATGCTCTTGAGAGTGGCATGGGCTTTGCCTTCGGCTCCGATTTCAGCATCGACACAGGGGATATGACCTTTTTGATTTTCTATGCCCGTTTTCAAGCTGGATTGGGCTTTGACATCATGATAAAGGATTATGGAGAGACGGCCTGTAAGGGAAGTGGACAGATTGGTATTGATGGTTGGTATGCGAACGGCCAGGCCTATGCCTACTTGCAAGGGGAACTCGGCATCAACATCAAACTGTTTTTTGTACGGAAAAAAATACCCATCATTAAAGCAGGTGCCGCGGTATTGCTGCAGGCAAAACTACCAAATCCGGCTTGGTTCAAGGGATATTTGGGAGGGCATTTCAACCTTCTGGGCGGATTGGTCAAGGGCAGGTTCCGGTTCAAGATAGAATTGGGCGAGGACTGCGAAGTGATTGGGGGCGCACCGTTGGGGGGGTTGAAGGTCATTTCCGATGTGACCCCGCGGAACGGGTCCGGAGAAATGGATGTCTTTACCGTTCCCCAGGCCGCTTTCAATATGCGTGTCAACCACCCCTTTGAACTAGAGGATGATGAAGGAGTGAAAACGTATCGAATTCTGTTGGATGAATATAGTGTTACCAAAGATGGCAATGCCATCACTGGTGAACTGAAATGGAACGAAAACAATGATCTGGCCAACTTTGTGTCCCATGATATTTTGCCTCCCAACTCGTCCATCCATGTCAAAGTCGCTGTAAGTTTTCAAGAATGGCGGGGCGGTAGGTGGATCACCCTGACAGAAGGCGGCAAACCGGCCAAGGAAATCGAGGAGCGCGGTTTCACCACTGGCGAGGCACCAGATTACATACCGCTTACCAATATTGTGTATTGCTACCCCGTAATTGATCAGCAGTATTTCTATCAAAATGAGAGAAGGTCTGGATACGTAAAACTGGAGAGAGGGCAACCCTATCTGTTCGCACCGGAAACCGATTGGGTACAATATACGAGATTCATCACGGAAACAAGGGAAGTGGAAGCAAAAGCAAAAGGGGTATCGTACAATCAGGCAGAAAAGATGGTGCGGTTTGATATCCCATCGCTGGAGAACCAAAAAGCCTATACGTTCCAGCTACTGAGCAGTTCACCTGAAGAGGCCACGTCGGGAAGGGTGGATGAAAGCTACACGGCCCAAAATACTGGACAAGAAGGAAATTCCGTAGAAGTCCGTAACCGTCAGGTGGGGACAACAGCCAAAAAGGCGGCCGAGACCGAAGTTTTGGTATATGGGTTTTCCACAAGCCAATACAATACTTTCAAAGAAAAGGTATCGGACAAAAAAGTGGACAAATATTTATTGGACCCCATACATTCCAATGTCCATGCATTGCAAGTGGATGTAATACCCTCTGAGCGTTTTGGAAAGGAGGAACTATTGGGGGATAAATACACGGCCGATTTGCCGATGATTACCAAAGAGGCGGTTCTGAGTGACAGCTATTACCATGAAGTCATTGACCCCCTCATTTATGAAGGATATCCCTTGGAACCCCTCTTCACTGTCGATAGGGATGTAATGGAGCTTGGCCTGCCCCCAAAAAAGGGTGTGGATATCATGACATGGTACATCTCTTATCTGGAGTCCAACCCTGATTATACTTTGTTGGATAGAAGGGTTCCCTATCGCTACAACCTTCCCTTTTACTACAAGCAGGATTTTATTGACATTCAATACAAAGTGGTCAATGCATACCTACACGAACCCAATAAATACGAATCGCAGATCAGCAGGTACAATTACATTATAAATGGAACAATGCCACCCATCCGAAAAGGGGATTACAAAGTAATGTTCCAATATATGCTCCCCGGCAATATACCTGGGACTTCCCAAATCTTCATTTATAACAACCCTTATTAATGGTAAGTTCAATGAAAAGACATTCGAGTTCACGGAGTTTTTCCTTCGCTTTTTTATTGGGTTGTTTGTGTGCGATAAAATCCTACTCCCAACAAGATTCATTGATAGTGGACAAGCCACAAATTGTTGTCATGGCCCGTCCACAACAAGACGGTAAGATTATGCTACGCTGGGCGGTTACCACACCCCTTGCCTGGCGAAAGCTCAATGAACACGGCTACGAGTTGAAACGCTATACCATAACCCGCAACAACACAACACTGGCCCAGCCTGTTGAAAAATTCTTAGGTGTTTTTAAGCCTGCAACCCTGGAGGAATGGATGCCTTTGGTTGAGAGTAATGACAATGCCGCAGTAATGGCCCAATCCCTCTACGGCGAAAGTTTTGATGTGGAAGGCATGGACCAGCTTTCGGCCATTGTCAATTTGGCGGAAGAGCAGGAACAGCGGTTCACCTGGGGCCTGTATGCTGCTGATCAAGATTATGAAGTGGCGCGAATATCAGGTTTGGCGTATGTGGACATGGAGGCATACCCCAACGAAAAATACTTATATAAGATAACCTCAATGGTTCTCGAAGATGTTTTGGAAATTCAAGAAGGTGGTGTGTTTGTTGGGCTGCAAGATTATGAGGATTTACCAAAACCCTTGGATTTGGCCGTTGTTTTCTTTGATGGTAAATCCATGTTGAGTTGGAACTATGCCATCCATAACCAGATATATAACAGTTACTTCATTGAAAGGTCCATGGATGGGGTCAGTTTTGAACGGTTGAATGATTTGCCTCTCACCACCCTCAACAACAGCGAAAAAACAGACCCTTTGCGGATGTTTTATACGGATTCCATCACCAATGGGAAAACATACCACTACCGTATCAGGGGGAAAACCCCTTTTGGAGAGATCGGCCCAGTTTCGGAGACAGTATTGGGAAAAGGGGAAAAGCAACTTGCCTACGTGCCACACATCACCTCCAAATATTACGAGGATGATAAAACGGTGTTGTTGGAGTGGGAGTTTATGGAAGAGGGGAATGACCTGATCACGGGCTTTGAACTCAACCGAGGTGATAATGTGGATGGCCCGTACAAAGCAGTAGTAAAAAACATCCCGCCCGAAGCGCGAAAGGTATATTACGATAGTTTGATGCCCACCAATTATATGACCATTACAGCTCTGGGTAAAAACGGAAGCAAACGTACCTCGTTTCCTGCTTTGGTGCAGCCCGTGGATTCCGTGCCGCCCCATAAACCCAAAGGGTTTCATGGACTCGTGGACAGTCTGGGGGTGGTGACCTTAAGTTGGGAAGCCAACACCGACGAGGATATTCTTGGGTACCGGATTTTTAAGGGACATAACAAGAATGAGGAATATTCCCAGATCACGGTCTCCCCGCACCAAGCGATCATCTATTACGACAGTGTTTCGGTAAAGAACCTGAACAGTAAGGTATATTACCAGCTTATCGCCGTGGACCAACGGTTCAACATGTCCGAACCTTCGGATGTTTTGGAGATCAAGAAACCGGACTTTATAAAACCCACCCAACCCGTATTCAAATCGTATGAGATCAAAGAGGGAAAAGTACACCTGACCTGGGCGAACAGTTCCAGTGAGGATGTGGTACGGCATGAGGTGTACAGAAAGGAGCGGGATAGTCTGGATTGGAAACTTGTTTATACGGTTGACAGTAAGCAGTATGCAGGTAGCAGTGAGCAGTCAGTGGTACGTAGTAAACAGAGTGTCGATTCCCTAACCATTGCCCAACTGCCAACTGCCTACTGGATAGACGAAGACGTAAAAGAAGGACAGCAATACAGCTACACCCTAGTGGCCATTGACGACAGTGCGTTGGAGTCCGACCCGGCACCGCCTTTGACGGTCATTGTGCCCAAGGCCACTTTATACCCGCCTTTGGAAGGATTATATGGAGAAGCGGACAGGGAAAAGGGCAGCATCACCATTCTTTGGAAAGCCTATGGCGAGCCCAATGCTGTCAAAATAGCCATTTACAAGGGAACGGAAGGCAAACCGAAAAATTTGTTGAAGGAAATCCCGGTGGATACCAAAGGGATTGTGGACAGCAAATTAAAACCGAACAATATCTATGAATACCTGTTTCGGGTGGTTTTTACCGATGGTGGGGTGAGTAGGGTGACAGTGTTGAATGTAAAATATTAGATTGATGAAAATTAAAGTTTTATTTATCCTATTTGGATTGTGCGGTTATGCAGGTTTTTCCCAATCAACCCTATTTGTACATTCAAAGAAACCTACAAATATATCACCAGCAAATGGCTGTATAATTGGAGATTATGAATACCACTATGACCTATCTCATGAAATGGGAATTTTTCCAATAAATGATATGGAGGTATTGGTCAGTGTGGATTATAGAGAAGGATACAATGACGACCCTAATAATAACTGTAATGGTATCTGTGGACAGTTTGCTTGGTATTGCGATGATCCCAATGATATGGAAGAGGAAGTTTTACAGCCTTTAGAAACATTGATTGTTGAATATAATGGACCAGATGTCATTGAATGTGGATCTAACGTAGATAGCTGCCTCCCAATTGATTACCAAGCAATTTTATTACCAAACTTAAACCCTGGAGACAACGAACGGTGTTCAACACAACTGCTTTTTGAACAATATGAAGATGGCCAAGATCATTTTGTGGAAGGGTTGAGATGGAAATATCTTGGTTTGTTTGGTTGGCAGGATATACCAAACTATACCAATCGTTATCCGCTAAATGTAAGTATTGAAGACATTTTTGGGCCTGATTATGAAACTTCATTTATGGGCAATTTACAATTGACTTATGAGGTTACAGCCCCATTCAACAATATTGTGCTTGAATCAGGAGTATATTTTTCATTTTCTTTGATTGGCTGCTCCCCCGAACTCCTTAACCTAACCCCCCATCAAACCACCTGCCCAGGAGCCAACGATGGCAGTTTCACCATGACCTTGGACAGGAATTTGGAAGATGGGGAAGAGTTAGTAGTTTCAATATACAATGTCAATAATTTGAATGGAGAATCTTTGGATCAAGAAGATACTACTTCACTTATTGACAACGGAGACACCACTTATTCTTTTCAGTGGTCCAATAGTTTACCAGAAGGAAATTATGTGGTAAAGTACCAGACCCATCCCATAGGTGAAGATATTGTAGATGAGTCATGGAACAGCCTAATACCAACTGATCCATTCGAAATCTTACTCCCACCCCAGGTAACCTTCACCCTTCAAAAACTCAACGATGCCCGTTGCCACGACGGTAGCGATGGCCGAATCGAAATTGAAGCATCCGGTGGAATAGGTGCTAATTACCAGTACCGGGTCAACAATGAAGTGGACTGGCATGATTTCAGTAATGGGGACACCCACATTTTGGATGGTTTGGCGGCAAATGACTACGAAATCGAGGTCAGGGATGGCAACGAATGTGAAGGAATAAGCCAGGATAATTCCGAGACCATTGATGAACCATCGGACCCATTGGTGGTTGATGATGCAGTGGATTATGTGGAGCCCACGGCCTACAATTTCACGGATGGAAGCATCACTGTGGATGCATCTGGCGGCACGCCCTATCAAAACAATAGCTACAACTATACGTGGCATGACGAAAACAACAACCCTGTCAATACCACTTCGGCACTTTTCGTGGATGGGATGTATCGCATCACCGTGGAAGATATTGCAGGAGGAACCTACATCTTGACGATCAGGGACGCCAATTACAATCAAGCCACAAACAAAGGAGGCTGTATCCTCATTGAGGAATTTGTGTTGACAGGTCCTCCTGAGCTACAATTGAGCATAGAGGAAACCATTCCCATATCCTGTAACAGTGCCAACAACTACAACAATCCGTCCAACGATGGGCAATTAACGGCAGTTGCTTCTGGTGGAGTGCCTTTTGATCCCTTGATCGATGGCCAGTATGCATATCTCTATACTTGGAAGAAAAAGATTGGCCCGAACACTTGGCAGGATATTCCCAACAACGGTTCCAATATACTTAGCAATCTGGAAGCGGGCGAATATGCCGTCAATATTGAGGATGCCCACGGAATTGTCATCGGAACCTATGTGAACAACCAATTGCAACAGGTCAATGACGTGGTGTACGTCTTGGAAGAACCCGAACTGCTCACCATTCAAATAGAGAAAACGGATATCAATTGCTTTGGGGGAAGCGATGGCACCGCTACCGCCTTGGTCAGTGGTGGAACCCCACCTTATGAATTTTTGTGGTCCACAGGGGCAACCATTGAGATCGCCGAAGGGCTTTGGTTGGGCAACCATTCCGTTTATGTGGTGGATGTCAGGGGTTGTGAGGCCGAGGCGGAAGTCACCATCGGGCAGCCCGATGCACCCGTTTCCATTTCAAATCCGCAATATGTGCAACCCACGGCATACGGTTTTACCAATGGCAGTATCACGGTACAGGTAAATGGTGGCACGCCCTTTAATAATGATAGCTATAATTACGAATGGCGGGATGAGCAGAACAACATTATCAACACCACTTCGGCACAGCACACGGCCGATGGCTATGTCATACAAGCTCACGATATACCCGCAGGTACTTACACCATCACCGTAACCGACGCCAATCATGAAAATGCAGTCCAAAAAGAAGGATGTACCTATGTTGCTGAATTCATTTTAGAAGAGCCACCCGCTTTGGAATTGAGCGTGGAGCAGACTATTCCGATTTCCTGTAATGGCGGCAACCAGTTCAATAACCCTTCGGATGACGGTCAACTTGTGGCCATAGCATCAGGCGGGGTGCCTTTTGATCCTTTGATCGATGGGCAATATGCCTACATCTATACTTGGAAAAGGAAAGATGAACAGAACATCTGGCAAATAATACCCAATGTTATAGGAAATGTGTTGGATAATGTGGGCGCAGGGGAATATGCTGTAAACATTGAAGATGCAAACGGGATCGTTTTGGGGATCTATGTGAACAATATGTTGGATGTGCCCACAGACTATCTCTATCCCGTGCAGGAAACGGACCCCATTGTGCTTCAAATCGAAAAGATGGATGTCAGTTGTTTTGATGGCAGCGATGGTTTTGCATCAGTATCCATCGAGGGCGGAATGCCGCCTTACGATATTTCGTGGTCATCAGGAGCTTCTGGTGAAATTGCGGAAAACTTGACTGCAGGCAACTATTTTGTCTATGTCAAGGATTTCTACGGTTGTGAGGTAAGTGGCCAAGTGACCATAACACAGCCCGAAGAATTGGAAATCAACATAGTTGATACTGTTGTTCCTACTTGTTATGATGCCAACAATGGTAGCCTGACGGTCGAGATTTCGGGTGGAGTGGCTCCCTATACCTATATATGGAATACAGGGGAAAACTCCTTGTCGCTGGGCAATCTGGGTGAAGGTGTCTATACTTTCGAAGTGATGGATGCCATTGGATGTTCCGCCACAAAGCAAATTGTTTTGGAAGCACCTTACCCTACCCAAGTAGATCTAGGGGAAGACCGAACGCTTTGCAACGGACAGGAACATTCTTTGGACATTTCGGTGGATGATCCCGCCGCGACCTATTCTTGGACCTCCAATAATGGGTTTTCCAGCAACTCACCGCAGGTCACTTTATCCGAACAAGGAATTTATACCGCTTCGGTGACCAATAGCTTGGGATGCTCCGGGGTAGATACCATTGAGATAGGAACCACCGAAGTAGAAATGGATGCCCAATTTTTGATTACATCGCAGGCCTTCGCAGGCGAAGAAGTGGTGCTGGTGAACACAAGTAATCCTATCGGCACCAACGAAGCATGGGTTTTTCCAAATGGAGCTGAGATTGTGGAGCGGGAGAAGGGTGTGGCAATCCTACGATTTGATGTACCGGGAGCCTACGAAGTCATTCTCAGGAACTATCATGGTGATTGCTATGAAGACGTGGCCAAGACCATCATCGTGGCAGAGGCAAGGGAACTTCCCGATGTGGGGGACGCCATATCGCCCTTCATCAAGGATTTCAAGGTCTATCCCAATCCTTCCTCAGGATCATTTTCGGTGATGGTCTCGCTCCAAGAAATATCAGTTGTTTCATTGCGGTTGTTCGGACTCACCACTAACCACATTCACGATGAAAAACAATTGTCAGGAAAAGTCCTGTATGAAGTGTCCTATACCATGAACCTGCCCTCCGGAGTGTATCTCCTATTATTGGAAACAGCCAAAGGAAGTGAGGTCAGAAAGATTGTGATTTTGTGATGCGAAGCCTAAAAAACATAGCTTTTGTTGGGTTGGTAGGGCTTCTGATGTCTTGTGCAAAAGAAGTGGCATTGCCCATTGAGGCCAATTTTGAAGTTGAGGTGGTGGATAACGATTATTCGGTCCCGGTTCATGTAAAGATCCATAACCGGACCCAAGGTGCCGATACTTTTGAATGGACTTTTGAAGGCGGGGAACCCTCCCAATCCACTGACAAAAACCCGGGAACGGTGCGTTACAGTACCGAAGGGGAATATTCAATTCATTTAAAAGCGTCCAATAGGGATGGAGTAGAGGAAGAGGTGAATTATGGATTGGTAATCGATAAAGCGATTGTGCCCGGTTTTATCATCACTATTGAAGGTGATGATTATGCCCCCGTGACCATCAACATTGAGAATACTACAACCGGGGCAACCACATTCGATTGGACGTTTGAAGGAGGAGTCCCACCAAAATCCAAAGCGCATACACCAGGAAAAATTGTATTTCAAGGGCCAGGGGACCATTTGGTAACCCTTGTTGCAGGTAATGGGCGGGAAACCCAGATTTTTTCAGATACGGTTTCTGTTTCCCAAGATATTATGGCAGATTTTGAGATTGAACCCGCTTTTGAAGATGATGATTTTCAAACGCCTGTCACTTTGAACCTGACCAACAAAAGCATCAATGCCACAAGTTTTGAATGGACTTTTGAAACGGCTGAACCAGCTTTCAGCACAGCAACCGACCCAATGATCACCATAAACGAGCCAGGGCTACATCAACTCAAACTCAAAGCTTCCAACAGCAAGCGTAGCCATACCATCATCAAGGAAGTGAGCATTTTTGAGGACACCAATCTCAGGGTTTTGGAAAATGTGGAACTGGGAACCGGAACGGCCCATAATGCCAATCAAAAGGGTGCCCTATATTCAACAATGATGAGACAAGTGTATGATGCCGCCAGTGTTCCAATTGATGATGGAAGTACAATCGACATAGCTTTTTTTGCGCTCAACCAAGAGTTCAATTTCAACAAATTTGTGTCCCCGGATGAGGTTCAGGAGTACACCTTTGAACCTATACCCAATGCAAAGCATACCAAATTCATCAACCTACAGGAATCCTGCGAATGTGAAACGTCACTCTCTGTTGATGAGTTCGATGCCATGGAAGATGATTCCCTTTTGGAAGCAATGCCTATCGAAGAAACCATAGGTGGCATTCAGGATTTTGATAGTTCCGTGGTTCCGCGGATTGTGCTATTTGAAACCTCGGACGGGCGAAAAGGTGCCATCAAAATAAAGGAATTTGTACAAGCTGGAACCAATTCGCATATCGTGGTGGACATAAAAGTGCAGAAACAGTGATTAATTAACAATAATCAATGGGCAATCAAACAATTTCAATCAATATGGGAAGTGTAATTCTGAAGCTAGTGAAGAAACTCTTATGGTCTCAAACCTACAAGCCACTTTATAAAAAACTGTTCATTGTATATTGTTTGTTGTATTATGCATTGGCAACGGCCCAAATTTACCCTGTACAGGTCACGCCGCAACTGATCCCGCCCTACAGTTTCAAACTCTCCGATTACACCACAACAACCCAGGAAAAACTGTTCGTGAACCTTTTGCTCACGGATGCCCAGGAAGCAGGACGGCAGGTACGCCTGAAAATGTTCGTGGAAGGCCCCGGGATAAAGTTCCAGACGCTGGACTTTGTTTCCGGCACGCTGCCCATCATCCTGGACGGAGGGGTGAACCAACGCTTGACCAATCTGGACCTGCAACCCTATTTTAACCTGAACAACCTAGTGGGGATAACGCCCAAACAGTACGGCCAGCAATTGCCCGAAGGGCAGTACCGTTTCTGTTTTGAGGTCTATGACCAGTTCTCGGGCCAGCGCATCTCCAACCGCAGCTGTGCCAACATCTTTCTGGTGCTCAACGATCCGCCCCTGCTCAACGTTCCCTTCCGTGGCGACCTGGTGACGGCCCGGGACCCACAGAACCTTGTCTTCAACTGGACACCCAGGCATTTCAACGCAGGGGCGGTACAGTACGAGTTCACCCTGAAGGAGCTCTGGGACACGGGCATGGACCCACAGGCGGCCTTTATGGCAAGTCCACCGCTGTACCGGACCACCACCTTTGCCAACACGCTGCATTATGGTCCCGCGCAGATGCCGTTGTTGGAAGGAAAGAGCTACGGTTGGCAGGTAAGGGCCTTTGTGAGCGATGGCATCACCGAAACCTCTTTGTTTAGGAACAACGGGCTGAGCGAGATTTTCCATTTTGCCTACCGTGCCGATTGCCACCCGCCCCATTTTGTGCTCTCGGAGGCGCAGAACTCCCAAACGGTGAAGATTACATGGCAAATGGGGGAACATTTGCGCTACCGGGTGCAGTACCGCAAAAAGGGCTATGGGGAGGACGACTGGTTCGGGCTGTGGTCGCAGGGGAACGAGGCCACCATCCGCAACCTGGAGGCGGGTACCGTTTACGAGTTCAGGGTGGGTGGGGACTGTACAGGCCCCCTCTCGGTCTCCCCCTTTGGGGGAGAAGAAAGTGGAGAAGGACTTGCTTTTTCTCCGATACACGAATTTACCACCCCGAGCGAGGACGAGATGGCCTACTACAACTGTGGCATCCCGCCCGAGATCGAGATCGACAACCAAGAGCCGTTGCAGCAATTACAACCTTATGAGGTGTTCACTGCGGGGGATTTTCCGGTGGTGGTCAGGGAAGCATCAGGAAGCAATGGGTACTTCTCGGGATGGGGCTATATCACCCTACCGTTCCTGGAACAGTTCAAGGAAGTCATCGATGCAGCTAACATCGCCACTGGAGGAGAGGTGAACATTGGCAAGTTCAGCCGGATAAGGGTAGAATTTGACGACATTAAGATCAACACCGATTACCAACTGGTGGAGGGCATGGTCCAGACCAGCTACGACCCCAATTGGTCGGGTATTGTGGATGTGGACCAGGCGATTTCGGATATAAAAATGACTTTGGAGCAATTGGTTGAACTACTGTCCAACATGGGAATCGACAGTGCCACGAGGGAGAATATCAGAAAACTGACCGAAATGCTCGTGAAACAGGCCCAAGCAGAGCTTCCACAGCCCATTGCCGAAAAAATACAAACAGCTACAGATAAAATGAACAGTGCCAAGGAACAACATGACTCAGCGATTGAAGGTGGAAATCAAGAACTGGCCAATAAGGCAAAAAATGATTTTAAAGCGGCACAGAACGAACTTAAAGATGCAGAGAAGGAAAGGGACGATTTCTTAAAGGCGTATGCTTCTATCATCAAGGATGCTTTAAAGGAAATTGTGCGCGAAAGTGACGATAATTTGAACAATGGATTGAATCAATTTGGAGAAGAAAGCATTGTAGTGACAGAAACTAGCGAAACTATGGAGTTGAATGCTTCCGGTTTGGACCAATTAACCAATGCGTTGCAGCCAGTTGCAGCTACCACTAGTGAACAGGATTTGCTACAACATTTTGAATATGAACGTTGGCAGATGTTGAACTATATCTCCACCAACCTGCAAACTGATGAAGGTACCCAAGAACTGGGCAATTTATTGGAGAATGAAGGAGAGAAGTTAGGTGTTTATATCTACAACCGATTGGAAGACAACGTAAAAAGAAGTGAACTGATTTTTGAAGTTAAAGAAATACTTATTGAAACCATTACAGAAAAAATAGCGCTATCTACCAAACTCTTTTAGAAAATGAAAAACTTAACCTTCTTTGCCCTATTATGTTGGGGCTTTTTATGCCACGCGTCCCCTACACCCAAGGATACCATTTACACTAGTATGGAAACCTTGATGAGGGAAGTAAAAACCACGAAAAAGAAAACGGCCACGTACTATCTTCATCTTGCCACCTCAGATGATAAGGACGTAAGAGTACGTATAGATTTAAAGCAGATCGATGCTGAAATACCCATATATAAATCTAATGAATTGGACATAAAAAAACTCCTAGCCTTGAAAGAAGAAAGTTTGGAAGCCCCAATAAAAAAGTTTGCCGAATTCAAGGTAAAACTAGATGCGTGGAAAAGTGTTAATAATGAAGTAAAAACTTTAAACGCGGAAATCAAAAGTTTAAAGACTGGGGATAGCCTTAGTTGGGATACCGAGTCTATTGATTCTATTCAAGAAATTTTGGATGAAAAGAATATCGTAAAAAAAGAAAGGCATGAAGCTTACGAAGCTACTTTTAGTGAATATGAAAAAATGGTAGGTGAGATGCTTGGAGATTTGAAGAACCAATACAGCGAAAGGTTATCTTCTGCCATTGAAGAAGCCTACAACAAGCTTGAAAACATCGAAACAGTTTTTTTAAGCGCTCAAGATAGCCCTACTTGGCACGATGTTCGGATAAACCTGATCAAACTGGATGCACGTCGCCCCATGCAGGTAAATTATGTGGGGCGTAGTGCCAAAAAAGTTACAGAGAACATTTCGGCGGGAAAATTTTACTACATACTGCATTTTGCAGAATTTGGAATCTACTTCCCCGATAAAGTACAAGCCATCATTGATGATATCAAGGAAAAAGAAATGAGGTTGAATCCTTTTCTTATTGAAGAACGTTTTGCACTCGTTTGTGATGACAAAGATAGAGCCCAGGACCATATTAATGTGGTGACCAACCCTTGGGATTATAATTTAAAAAAGGAAGAGGATATAATTGCTTTGGCTTTAAATGAAATGCTTACTATTGCCGAGGCCCATATACCCTATGAACAGGAAAGTAATGAACCACCAGATTACATGAGAACCGCAGAAACCGAGGAAGCATTGGCAAAAATGGACTGCAGCGAGTTTGTTAGCCGATATTTAAAGGCTTTGGGATTATTTGATGAAGTGCCTTACTTTCATACTGGAGAAATGGCGACGAATAGTTTTAAACAAGAAAATGATGGTAAGTTGAGGTATTTAAGAGGGAGTGAACTAGAGACATTTAATGATATTAAAAAAGGAGATGTTTTTTTGTGGAGAAGAAATATGGATGATCATGGCAAAAATGATGGTCACACTGGGGTAGTTTTAGGTTATGACCAAAATACAGAAATTGTTGAAGTAATGGAAGCTTTGGGAAATGGCGGCAGTAGTGACAACTCATTGAACAAAGGAGAATGTGTTGGATGTTCTAGAGTCTCCAAATACAAAAAAAATGGAGGAGCTTTGCAGGGACATGCTGGTTGGGTAGGGTATTTTAGGCCGATAACAAATTAAACATAGAGAGATGAGAAAAAATATTGTTCTGATTTTGGTAATGGTTTTTGCAAATAATTGTGCACAAACAAATAAAAATGCTCCAATGGACTTTGTTGAATACAATGGAGATTTAAAATATTCTGCCAGTAGCGGTGATGGTATTGTTTATTTTAGATGCTATCATGGGTATTCTGATGATTCTGAAAACCCTTATGGAAACGCTAGAGTTTATATGATACATAAAAATGGTGGAAATTGGTGGATGAAACAGGCAAAAAAAGAATTCCCGGAGATGGCTTATCCAGAAGATTGGTATGTTGAAAATTTATATAAAAATGAAGATTCTATGAAGTTGGAAGATTATCATAAGTGGGCATTCTTTATTGATAAAAAGTATTTGAAAGCAGAGACTTCAGGTGGTGGTGAAAAGGACGTTGTTTACACCTCCTATTTCCCAACCTATCCCTACACTGTTGTACTTTATGAGCAAAAAGCAGGGTCAGATGAATGGGTGGAGATAGATAGAAAGACCTTCCATTCAGAAGAAGAAAAAATCAAAGAGAACTGTGAATGGGAATGTAGGTTTTACAACAATAAATTGAAGGAACTCAATGAAAAATTTAAAGAATGAATCAATGATTGTTCTGATATCTTTTTTGTTGATTGCTTCATGTGGGCAAAACCCAAAAGCTAGAATAGAAACCCAAAAGCTACCAGGCAATTTTTTAAATAGTGCTGGAAATGTTTCTGCGAACACCAAGGGAGTAATTCATTTAGATGCCGAATACTCTGTAAAGAACAATGAGTTGGGCAATGCTGATATTTATCTCATCCACGAGAAAGGGGGTAATTGGTGGATAATGCAGGCAAAGAAAAAATTTCCTGACAACTATTATGCGGAAGGATTTTACGCAACTTCATTAGTAGAAAAAGATTCAAGTTGGTCAGACAGCTATGACAAATGGGCATTCTTCATTGCTAAAAAATATCTGGAACCCCAATTGGAATCTGCTGAGGGAGGAGAATTTACTTCTTACTACCCCAAAAGGAACTCTGAGATAGTCGTAATACTGTTTGAGCAGAAAGCAGGAAATTCTGAGTGGGTTGCCATCGATAGTATTACCTATAAAACCGATGATGATGGAAATGAGATCAAGACCAATGATGAAAAAGGGAGCTACTATTTATCTTCTGAATGGGAAAGCAATTTTATCAAACAAAAAGTCAAGGAAAGCAACAAATGATAAAGAGAATCTTGGTTGTTTGGTCAATGGTTTTATCTGTAAATAGTTGTGCCCCCCGCTCGCGCGAGCATCATGCTCGTGCCGTATAAGAGTGAGCACAGAACACAAAAAATGATTAAACAATAGAATGGATGAGTCGTAAATACAAGTTTCACAACCCAGAAGCAGCTTACTTTGTAAGTTTTGCCACGGTGTATTGGATAGATGTGTTTACGAGACAGATGTACTTTAATGTATTGGAAGAGAGTATAAATTATTGTCGGTCCCCCGCTAGCGCCTAGCTTATGCCTCTAACGAGAAAATGGATTTGAACGCACGACAGGATAAATTCACTGTCATGTTCTTATCGAGTGAATTTAATGGCACAAATTCTGGAGCGGTAATTTCACAAGTGAATGGCAGCAACATTTTCAGCTATCACACTACGATTTTTTATTCAACAGGGGATATGCAGACCGTAGCTCATGAACAAGGACATGATGTAGGATTACCACATATTTTTTGTTATGATAAAGTGAGCCCTATAAATGAGCGCGATACACAAAGTTGTAAGGATTTGATTTGGGGTTCAGGAGAAGACAGAAAAATGCCTCAACATTCGGCACTTAATAACTATATGGATTATACAAACGGTTCAGATAACCGAAATATCTTTTTTAAATATCAAATGGAAAAAAGTCAATGATTAAAATAAAAATGAAAGACCTAATAATAATAGTACTCATTATGAAAGGATTAACTTGTAATGCTCAGATTGATCCTTTCAAACTCGAGGGAAAAAAACCGGCTCTCTTGGAAGATATTCAAAGAGCACTTGAATACAATTTAGACCACGTTAAGATTGAAGGTTCCGATTATTATAGAATCTATACCTATCCTGGACAAAATCACTACTATTACAACTACTTTACCGAAAGGGCAAGGGAACGTATGGTGGAACTTCTTGAAGGGAAATGGACTGAGGAAGAAATCCAGTCGAGAATAAATCTCGATTATGAAAAAGACACCTTAAATCCCAGAAATGAATTTTATAAAGATGCTAAGAGAATGGCGAAACAAGACAGTTTGCCATTGAATCGCGTATGGGACAGTATGCTAAAGGCTAGAATACAAGAGGATAGACAAATCATTCTTAATAGTGAATATGTCCCAGCACAGATTATAAGCATAGCTGGCTTTTTGAAGGATTCTAGATTTTTACCTTACTTATTAAAAATGGGAGAAGGTAACTATGTCTCTGATGATGTTGAACTGGGTTTGGCCCGATATGGGATTGAACCCTACCATACCAATGCGGTGAAAAAATATGCTTATACCCCTAAAAATTGGAATACCAATGTCTCTAAATTGATGTATATCTGTTCCAAAGAGGCTATTGAGGAAATATACAATTACATTATGAAAGAGGATGGCCAGATTTGTGACTCTAATGGTGTGTGTCATGGATATTTGGCTGTATTGAAAATGGGGGCTTTGGTAACATTATTCAAAAGTGAAACTATGCGTGAAGAAATGGATGCGCTGGATGTTGAGTATTACCAAAATGGAAAAGAAATAGATGAATCCTACCTAAAAGATATGCGGAGTATAGCGGAAAGATATTATCAGAAATTTAAAAGCCAAACACCTGATTGTGAAAATGTACCTGTTAATGCTTGGTAGTTTAATAAAGACGTAAAGATTCTATAAATAGGAATAAGTTCTTTGACATATTGAGACCAAAATAATCTACGGGCTTTCTGAGAAAAAAGGAAGTCAGTGGAAGCAATGGTTACTTCTCAGGGCTGGGGCTATATCACCCTACCATTCTTGGAGCAGTTCAAGGAAGTCATCGATGCAGCCAACATCGCCACTGGGGGAGAGGTGAACATTGGCAAATTCAGCCGGATACGGGTGGAGTTTGACAACATCAAGATCAATACCGATTACCAACTGGTGGAGGGCATGGTCCAGACCAGCTACGACCCCGATTGGTTGGGTGTTGTGGATGTGGATCAGGCAATTGCGGATATTGGTCAACTTTTAGGTGAACTTTTTTCCAGAAAGGAGGAGCTTTTAACTGAGCTTTCAGAAGCAGAAGGGTTTGAAGAACAACAGGGTATTATCTCACAAATCAATGAACTGGAGGTGACGATAGGTCAACAAATAGACCAGATACCCAATAAAGAAAACCTCTCACAGGATTTACAGGACGAACTGGAAAGTTTGAAACAGGAAGGCAGTATCGTTTCCAATTCAGAGTTGACTTCGCAGGAAATCGAGGCTATATCCAATGCAGATGCCAAACGAAGGGAACGGGTAAAGGAGATTGCGGCGATAGCGGAAGAAGACCATCTGACAAGATGTACCTTGGAAAAGCTCTTGGACGCAAATACAATGTCGAGGGAAAAAGTATTTGATATTACTTCAAATGGTGAAATAATTAGGATTATTAAAGAGAATTTCGAAGATTGGTTAGGGCAATCCCAAAATGTAACAAGCTCAAGTATTGAAATAAATGCGATTCAGGAATGGTCCGTTCGGGCAGATGCACAGTACAGCAAAAGGCAAGGCAGGGCATTGTTCGATAGATTGTTCGAGACCATTCGGAAGGCTCCAAAAAAGGAACTGTACGCATTGCATTCTGGGCTCTATCCCAAAGGGATTTATTTAAGGAAGTATGAAATGGAAGGTAAACGCCATAGTTTGGCCCTCTACAGCCCAAAAGAAATACCTCAGGTCTTTAAAATGGAAGCAAAAGACTATTGTGAGTTGGTAAGTTCACAGGAACTCAACTATCGTATAAAAGTGATAGAGGTTGCCAACTCATTGGTATTGGCCTTTTTAAACGAAAACCAAGAAGTTACTTTTATGGTACAGTTGATGGGCAATGAGGATGCGGATTTCGAAAGTATCCTAAAATGGTTCGGGGTATTGAAATTGCACAAACCCAATATCCTTGTTCGGGATTTGTCCCAACAGCAAATTTTGGACGAACTTTCCACTCATGGAGAGCTACAGGCCGTGGACATAGCGGCATACCGGGAAATGATAGGTAACCTTCCCGAAGAGGAACGCGCAGAGGCCTATTTGGAACTGCAGCGGCATGTACCTTACAGGAGCCAATTGGACAATGAGTGCAAAATTGTAAGCGGCTCCCGAATGTGCAACGTGACCAGTTTGGCCATGAACTTTGAGGCCTTGGGAATTTCCAACCCTACCGAAAACGAGCAATTTGAAGATTGGCTGGCTGTGGAAGCTGGGGGAGCACCTAATATTTTTAAAGCTGAGTCATGGATTAACTTGGGAAAAAATCTTACCATAAATGGTGCCAAAGAGGAATTGTATACCTCTAACAAGATTGTATTGACATCGAAAATCAAACCAGAATTAGAAATGGGGAATAGTATAAGTCTTTCACTCTATCCAGGCTGTAAAGGCCACATTGTACGGGTACAGGGTATAGATGAACAGGGGTTATATATCGATGACCCCAATGGCCATTGTCCTTTGGCCTGTATGTTGGATAGGGAGGGTTGTGAAGGCAGATATGATAAAGGAACTCGGAATACAGAGAATCCCATCGCAGGTAACAATAACTTATATACTTGGGAAGAGATTGCACAAATTACTGTTAAATACATGGTTGTATTTTCAAATCAATAAAATTTAAGATTATGAGACAAATACTGAAATTATTTATAATCCTGCCCTTATTGGCACAATGTCAGACCAAAGAAAATTTAGATAGTGATAATTGGAAGAAATTTCTAGAAAAATTTCCAACCCAATCCATTGATGCTTTGAAATGGGTTCCTTCTATTGAGAATGTGAAGGATACTATTGATCCGAAACTCATCAACAAAATGTTATGGAAGCAAAGGAAAAGACCTGAAACGATTTATAAAGGGGATAATTTTCAATATCCTATTGGAGGACATCTTTATATAGGAGAAGAGTATAGGACTTATAGCCAAACTAAAGAAGGTAAGGAATGCAGAATACCATTGATTGTGTATCCATTTTTTAAAATTAAAATTACAGACGGTAAAACCTTAGTTTCATATTTGGAATTTGAAAGTGGAGAACGTCTTATTTTTCAAACTTTGATTATCCTTAATGAAAACAATGAAAGGATAGGGTATTTTGCCTTTATACATAGTCATACATGGAGATATTGTGATAGTGACTTAGAGGAAATCCTTGAAGAAACCAAGCCATACAGTGCCCCTGTTGCACTTTATGAAAACGGCTTTCTGCTTCATGATGAGTTGGTGGGAGTCTATTATGAAGATGTTTTGGATGATCAATATTGGAAGGTCATTATACGGGAAGATGGAAAGTTTGAAATTGTGGAAGAGAAAAAAAACTATGAGGATGGTACCGTAACACTCTGGAACAAATATGGTTATCATGTGTCGGATCCTGATGGAGACACCAACCTTAGGGAATCCCCATCAACATCTTCCGAAATTCTTTCCCAAGTCAAAAACAATACAGCGTTGGAAATACTGGACGCGAGCTCAGATTGGTGGAAGGTGCGCACACCGGATGGGAACGAGGGCTATATACACAGTTCACGGATTGTTAAAGGAGAATAGTTTGTTTTCTATTATTAGAATTGCTTAGATCAGATTGGCGATTTTAAGATTAGATATGAGGAAAATGAAAACACTGTATAAGTAACTAAACTGTTTTAGAAGAAGTCTCTGAAACGAATGCCAAAATACTGAGATATGATTCTTTTGACGAGGTGAGTAAAGAGCCTTCTGAACAGATTTTTTGGCAATTAAAATAAGTAAAAGGCTAGTTAATGGGTAAATATCTAATCATAATGATTTTTATGATTTTAGGCACTATCAAGAGTAGGGCCCAAAATAAAAGACCTTCTGATTTTTTGCCTCAAGGATATTTGTTATTTGAAGAATACTATGGGGACTTGAATAAAGATGGCAAGCAAGATTGTGTTCTTATAATAAAGAAGATTGATCATGATAATATTGTAGTAGATAGGTTTGATAAAAAAGTAGATCGAAATAGGAGAGGAATTATGGTTTTATTCAAAAAAAATAAAGGATATAAAATTGCGGAAGTGAATTATGATTGCTTTTCCTCAGAGAACGAAGATGGCGGAGTTTATTTCCCACCTGAACTTTGGGTCGAGGTCGAAAAAGGTAATCTAGTAGTTCATTATGGCCATGGCAGATACGGATTTTGGAGATACATATTTGAATTTCAAGATTCTAACTTCAAACTAATTGGATATTTTTCAAGTAATAATTACGGGCCAGTAGTGAATAGGGAAACAAGTATTAATTTTTTAACCAAAGAAAAGCTGATCAAAGAGAATATTAATGAAAATGATGACGGAGGAGATGAAATATTTAAAGAAACGTTGGAAGAAATAGAAATAGAGAAGTTATTAAAGCTTTCTGAAATTAAAGATTTTGATGAATTGGATATGTATTCCTATTAAAGAAAAGCTGTCTCGTTAGAATGAATTTTTAGGCTAGTGTAGGAACAAAAAGAAAAACTAACAATTGAAAACCCTTACACACGCAATGAGCAAATAAAAATTAAACGCAGCATAACCCCAAATCAAGGCTTCTTACAACCAAGTAACCTAAATAGATAGGGTTGTTTGAGGTGAATATTAACCAATTAAAATTTACTTATGCTACGTAAAAATTATGCAGTACTTCATCAAGAAAAGCTTTGTAAGGCTAAAATACAATACAAGCTTTATTTTTCAGTACTAATTGTCCTCTTCACTCTTTTTAGTTCATGCAGTAAGGATGATCCAAAGGCAGGAGAAGTAATAGTGACTGTCCAAACTGAAGATAAGTTCTTCACAATTGATGAGAATCCTACAGAAAATCAATTGATTGGCACTGTTCCGGGTACAACAAATCAAGGCAGTGTAACATTTTCCATTATTGAACAATCTCCAATAGGTTCTTTTAAAATTGATGCCAATACAGGCCAATTATATGTGGATAAGACTTCCATTTATGATTTTGAAACAAATACCAGCATAACGGGAAAAGTAAAAGTTGAAAATGGAAATATTTCTAAAGAAAGTGCCATTAATATCACCATAAACGATGTGGACGAAGATATATTCGTTGGTAGTGTTGAATTAAGAAGCCAAGAAGATGTAGATGAATTTGGGTTTAACAAGTACAGGGAAATAACAGGTGATCTTAAACTAAGAGAAGACGAGGATTCCGAAAACCCTATCATTGATTTATCTAGTTTAAATACTATACAAAATATAGGTGGGGATTTGGCCATTTTTGCAACAAGTGCGCTACAAACCCTTGAAGGGTTGAACAACATTGAAAATGTTAATAGGTGTATTATATACGATAACCAAAATGTTGAAGATATAAGTGCCCTACAGGGTATCATGGTCACCAGATTTATTAACGTAAGTAATAATCCTAAAATAACCTCACTAGGTGTTTTTTCAAATATTGAAACTTTGGAAAGTGGAGTTCAAATTTCAGGAAACAATTCCCTAACAAGCTTACAAGGATTTAATAATTTGATTTTTATAGGTGGAAGTTTAATTATTAGGTATAACGAAAACTTGAACAATATTTTTGAATTGAATTTGCTCACAACAATTGGTGGACGATTGGACATTTCGGATAACCCTAACCTTATTAATCTAAATGGATTGAGCAATCTTCAAACCGTGCAGAGTGATGTGTGGTTAATGGATAATGAACATCTTTTTGATATTAATGGCCTTCAAAATCTGACATCTTTTAATGGAGAAATGATCATTAACCGATGTGATAATTTGCAAAATGTGGATGGCCTTATAGGTTTAACTTCAATAGAGCGATTACAAATTCTCCAATGTGATTCTTTACAGCATTTAGATGGTGCAGCTAACCTAACATCCGTGGATGCAGTGTCTATAAACAACAATGAATCTTTGAATGACTTTTGTGGCCTAACAACCCTTATAAAGAATAGTTTTTCAGGTTCTTATTCAGTATATGAAAATTTATTTAATCCAACGATTGAAGACATGATAAATGAAAACTGTAGTAACTAAAAACTTAGAGAATAATCGTTGCCATATTAAAATCGTTTTGACATTTTTAGTGAGAATGCCTACTATAAGATTTTGGGCTACATAAAAATAAGAATTAAAGGATAGTCCCGCTAGCGTTAGCACCTGCACTGAGCTTGCCGGAGTGTCACACCTATATTTAAAGAGAAACAATAAAAAATCCATCAACCTCAAAAACAAACCGATGAAAACATAAACCCAAATCACGCCCAAACCCTAACCTACCTATGCCAATTTTAAAAGCGGCCAAATCTTGGCTCACGCTGTCTTTTTTCTTTTTTGTTACCCTCACAATTGCCCAAACCGTAGATCTGGAGACCTTGGGTAAGGGCAAGGCCTTCAAACTGGGTGGTGGAATCTCATCCAACGGTGTTTTTTACAATTCCAACCAAGATGGGGGGCGGGCACCGTTCACGTACTTTTTGCAGGGCAATCTCAATATTTCGTTCTACCAGTTCAGCATGCCCATCAGCTATAGTTGGTCCAATCAGGGGGAACAGTTGAATTATAATTTGCCTTTCAATTTCAACCGTTTGAGCCTACACCCCAAATACAAATGGACCCAAGGGCATATCGGTGATGTGAACATGGCTTTTTCACCCTACACGCTGAACGGGCATCAATTTACCGGGGGAGGAGTGGAGCTGTCGCCCAACGGCCCATGGAAGGTCAGTGCCATGGCAGGCCGATTGTTGAAGGCAACCGAGGATGATGGCAACGAACAAACGCTCCCCGCTTTTCGCCGGATGGGGTATGGCTTGAAAGTGGGCTATGAACAAGAACAATATAGCATCGGAGTTACAACTTTCTATGCGAAGGACGACCTCAACTCAATCAACAACGTGCCCGATGAAAAGGAAGTGACCCCCAAGGAGAATATGGTATTGGGCCTGGAAGGCTCCTATACAATTTTAGAAAACCTACAGCTCAACGCAGAATATGCCACCTCGGCAATGACCCAAGATCTAAGGGCAGCTGAAGTGGACAATGCGCAGGGAAATTTGGCCGGTTTGGTAATGAACAGTAGGGCCTCCACCGAATATTTCGACGCTATCCGCGCCGGATTGGACTACCGTTTTGAGAAGTCCACCCTTGGCGTTGGTTATGAGCGCATTGCCCCTGGTTACGAAACCCTTGGCGCTTATTTTTTCAACAATGATTTTGAAAACATCACGTTGAATACCGGCACGGTTTTGTTCAATGATCAATTGAACTTGGCATTCAACATCGGATACCAGCGGGACAATCTGAAAAATCAAAAGGGACGGGCGATGAACAGGACGGTGGGTTCTGTCAATGCCACATATACTGCCTCAGAATCGTTGGCCATAACAGGTTCATATTCCAACTTCACCACATTTACCAATTCCAGATTGGACCAGTTTGAGGTCATCAATGACGACAATCTATTGGACAATGCGGAAGAGGTGTTGAACTATAAACAGCTTTCCCAAAATGCCAATGTGAACATCAATTATATTCTTTCCAAAAAGGAAAGCCTCCAACAGAACCTGAACCTCAATTACGCCCTGGCCGATGTTTCCAACGAGGAGGACGGGGTGGTGCGGATGGGAAATGCATCCACGTTCCACAACGGGAATGTTTCCTATACCCTGGGTTTTCCGAACAAGGGCATGAATATCACTACTGCTTTGAATGGAACCATCAACACCATTGGCATGGACAATTCATCCACTTGGGGCCCCACTCTGAACCTGAACAAAAAGTTTTTGGACAACACCCTTAACACCAATCTTGGGGCTTCCCACAACAGCAGTAATTCTAATATGACCAATACCCATGTCACCAATTTCAGGCTCAATGCCACTTATGTTTGGAAAGAGAAGCATAATTTCCACTTGAACCTTATTCAATTGTTCAAGTATCTTTCCAATGGAAACACCCAAGAGCTGACTATTACATTTGGGCACAGCTACACTTTTTGATATTACGCACAAAAAAGGGCCCTTATTTTATAAGGGCCCTTTACTTTTTGTCACGGTTAAATCTTATTCCTCTGTGGCCGGTGCCTTGTCAACCACCAATCGCTTATCCTTATTGGCTATCTCCCAAGCGGTATAGAAAATAAGACGGGTACGGTTTTCCAAAAGATCGTAGTTGATCTTGTCCGGTGTGTCGCCTGGGCGGTGGTAGTCCGCATGCGTACCGTTGAAGTAGAAGATGATCGGAATATTGTTCTTGGCAAAATTGTAATGGTCGCTTCTGTAGTAGAACCTGTTCGGGTCGTTTTCGTCGTTATAGGTGTAGTCGAACTCAATATTGGTGTATTTTTTGTTCACTTCTTCGGAAAGATTATGGAGCTCTGTACTCAATTTGTCCGATCCGATCAAGTACAGGTAATTTCTGGCCCCTTTGTAATTGGGGTCGATACGTCCGATCATGTCAATGTTCAGGTCAACAACGGTTTGGTCCAATGGGAAAATAGGATCCACGTCGGTATAGTATTGAGATCCCAAAAGCCCTTTTTCCTCTCCTGTTACGTGTAGGAAGACAATAGATCGTTTGGGTCCATTCCCCGCATCTGCCGCTTTTTTGAATGCTTGTGCAATTTCCAATAGGGCCACACTTCCCGAACCGTCATCATCGGCTCCGTTGTTGATCTGTCCGTCCGCAGTGACACCAATATGGTCTAAATGGGAAGAGATGATCACATATTCATCTGGTTTTTCAGTTCCTTTTAGTATGGCGACCACATTTTCAGAACTCACCTTGTCGTTAGCACTGGCAATGTTGAGTGCTATGCTTGTTGGAATGGTCTTGGTGGCATTTTCATTTTCAATGTCACTATAAATGGCCTTTGCTGACTTTTCATCAAGAATGATGAGAATGGTTTCAGCATGGTCTCCAGCCAATTGCATCCTTCCGCTGTTGTTGGTCTTCATAAAACCAAAGTAACCTTTGTACCGTGGATAATTTTGGGAGTCATAGTACAGTATTCCTTTGGCTCCCTTACTCTGTGCCAGTTCGGCCTTTTTTCCCATCCCTTCGGACATATTGCTCCAAACGGATTTTTCGGCACTTCCTGAAATGATATAATTCCCATCACCGTCAACAGGTTCCCCTGCCTTGATAAGGACCAATTTTCCGGTAACGTCCACATCTTTGTAATCGGAATAGTCACCTTCCTCAATACCATATCCTACATATACCACATTTTCATAGTTGCCTTCGGCGGATGAAAAGGAGACTACATTTTCTCCCAATTCAAATACAGTATTGTTGATGGAGATGCTTCCTTCTGGCACATTGGATACTTCCAAGGGCACTTCCTGAAAATAATTGCCATCTGCCTTTGCTGCGGGAATGCCCAAAGATTCGTAATGGGCCTTGAGGTATTCCACGGCCTTTTTCTGTCCAGGTTGCCCGGTTTCCCTTCCTTCAAACTCGTCGGAAGCGTAGGTATAAAGGTGTTCCTTGAGATCGTCCTGGGTGATGGTTTCCGCATAGGGCACCGGGTCGGCCACTTTTGCGGTCTGTGCAGGCTCTGATACAGTTTTCTGTGTGGAGTTACAAGCAAACACAAGCCCCAGAGCAAGAATAGATAACTTTTTCATTCGTTTGTTATTTTTCAAAATCTTCCAAAAGTAGTTAAAAGATCGGTAATGGAATGTGTATCTGGATTGAAGGATTTGAATTTGAAAAAAAGTGGCGTTAAGACTGCATCATGACTATATGGTCAAGTTTCAGGTTTCCAAGTTTCAGGTTTCAAGTTTCAGGTTTCCAAGTTTCTGGTTTCAATCTCCAAATTTTAAATAACAGAATAACCTATGCTAAAAGTTCAAAAATTCTCATGCCTTTGTTTATCTTGGTCCCTAAATTCAACTTCATATATCGTAAACCACGGAATATGGACAGTAGTAAAAGTGTTGTTGTCGTAGGAGGCGGAATTGTTGGGCTTTCCACGGCATATTTTTTACAGAAAGAAGGTCACCAAGTGACCGTTTTGGACAAATCGGAAATTGATTCCGGGGCATCTTTTGTGAATGCAGGGTACCTTACCCCAAGCCATATCATCCCACTGGCCTCACCGGGGATGATCACCAAGGGGCTGAAGTATATGTTCAATTCGTCCAGCCCATTCTATATGAAGCCCCGGTTGGATGTGGAGTTCATCAAATGGGCCTGGTACTTTAAAAAATCATCCACCAAGGCCAAGGTCGAAAAGGCCATGCCCATCATCAGGGACATCAACCTGCTGAGCCGTGAGCTATATGAAGGAATGAAGGCCTCTGGTGACCTGGGCGATTTTTTGATTGGGGAAAAGGGACTGTTGATGGTATATCAGACCGAACAGGCCAGGGACCACGAGATGGAGGTTGTGGAAAAAGCGGCTGAAATGGGGCTTATTGGCAGACATTTGTCCAAAGAAGAATTGAGAAAAATTGAACCCCATGTGGATTTCAATGCGGAGGGAGCCATACTTTGGGAATGTGATCGACATACCACACCTCCATTGATTATGAAAAAGTTGTTGGAACATTTGGACCAAAGCGGGGTGACCATCAAAAAAGGGGAAGAGGTACGGGATATTTCAGTATCGGGCAGAAAAATCACCAAAGTCATGACCAATCAGTCCAGTTACGAAGCGGATGAAGTGGTACTGGCGGCAGGATCCTGGACCTCGCAATTATCAAAGAAATTGGGACTTCCGTTGCCATTGCAGGGAGGTAAGGGATATCGGATCAATGTGGAATCTCCGACCGGCATCACCATGCCCGCCATCTTGATGGAAGCAAAAATGGCCGTTACGCCAATGGAAGGCTTTACCCGTTTTGCAGGTACCATGGAATTTTCGGGCATCAACCATACCATCAGAAAAGAAAGGGTGGAAGCCATTGCCAAAGGAGCGGAGCGGTATTACAAAGGACTCCAAATATCCGAAGAGGACAAGAGCAATGCCCAGTGCGGTCTGCGCCCCGTGACCCCGGATGGCCTGCCGTATATTGGACGGCCGACCAAGTACGATAACCTGACCATTGCCACAGGACATGCCATGATGGGATGGAGCTTGGGGCCGGCAACAGGCAAACTGATCACCGAACTGATTTCTGGCCAAAAACTGTCCATGGACATCGCTCCTTTTGATCCTGACCGTAAATTTTAGGGAAACCCGCATTTTCTTTAGGTTAATTTGGGCATAGTATGCACCATAAATTTTTTAATTGCCTTAATTCGAAGTAATTTTGTAGTATGATCAAACACTACACCACCACCCTTATTTCTTTTTTCTATGCCTTTGGCCTTCACTCCCAAGAAGTCCAGATTTTTACTGTGGAAGATTTTGATCTTCAGGGAAAGGTCAAATCGTGCTTGGTCATTACAGATTACGGCAAGGAACTCTTTGAGTTCAACAAAAATGGCATTTTGACCAAGACCGTTACCCAATACAACGATACAGATCAGGACATCACCTATTATAAGTATAAAGAAGGTGAATTGCTAGAAAAGCGTATGGAAAGTTACAAGAACAACGTTTTGGACGAATCCACTTCAATGGCGAACTTCTATACCATAGACACGGTCCCGAACAGGAAAGTGGTGGAAAAGATCGTTTCCTACGACAAGCAGTTCTTGGAACAACAGGTATATCTCTATGGTGAAGAGGGCAAATTGCAGAAGATGGTTTCCTCCAATATAGAGGGGGTGGATGAGACAACATTTGAATATGCCCCATCCAAGGACGAGGTCACTGTGAGCACCTACACCAATGGCATTTTGGAGAAATCGGTCAGGACCTCGGAGCGAAAAGGACCCAAGGGAACCCAAAAATCAGTGCTCACCAAGGAATATATTGATGGTGAACCCAACCGCGCGACCGAGGAGGTGTACAACGACAAAGGAAAACTTGTCACTAGTGAAGACTTTCTATACAGTGTGGAAGAAAAGGAATTTGTTTCCCAAAAAAAACTATTCTATCACTACAAAGAAGGCGTGTTGGACAGGGTGGTCACCAAGACCTTGACTACGGAATCCACCAACAACTACATTTTTCAGTTCGACAGCCATACGCCGAAGAACTGGGTGAAGCAGATTGTGACCCCAAACAATACCTACACTACAAGGGTCATCAAATACTATCCCGAAGAAGCAGAAAAGACCGATGTCAACCGATAGATACTTTGTATCTACGATTTAGATAATCTACACCAAACTTTTGATGATCTCAGGCTTCACCTCGTGTCCGCCCGGAAAGGTGATGATCTCTGCCTTTCCTCTAAATAGCGTATCGATCTTGACTTTTTCTGCCTTCAAGCGGTCTGGGGTCAAAAATTCATCCGTGTCCCCATAAATGATCTTGATGCTGGTTGTGGTGAAATCCAAAAAATCAAAATCTTTCTCGGTCAATTCGTTGGGAATGCCCCCGGCATAGAGTGCTACCGTTTTGCAGGGAATTTGTTTATGGACCAACCACCGTATGGCAATGGAAACTCCTTGTGAGAAGCCAAAGAGGATGAAATTCAGTTCTTTTGGAAGATTCTCGGCCTCTAGCACCGCATCGATATAGTTGAGCACGTTGCCAATCTCCATTTGGGTGTTCTCCTTGGTGAGCCAACTCGCACCCACGTATTTGTACTCGTTCCCCAAATAATATTTGGAAGGCGCCTGTGGCACAATGATATAATTGGTCTCTGGGTCCAGCGCATTGAAATATTTTACAAAGTAACGGCTCAGATATCCGATGCCATGGAACACCAACCAAACGTTCTTGGTCTTGTTGGTGATGCTGTTTTGGGTCAGATAGGAGTTTTCCGTAGTATAGGCGACCGTTTTTTCACTGTGGGGCATAATCATGGACTTTGATTCGATATTGCCATCGCTTTGTGTAATTTTACAAAAAATAAGAGGATGAACGAGCACAAAGAGAAAATTCTGGCTGTCTGCAACGAGATATGCAAAGGAACTTTAATGGAAACATTGGACATCACCTATATCGATGTGGGCGAGAATTTCCTTTTGGCACGCATGCCCGTTACGCCAAGGGTGTACCAACCGGATGGTGTTCTGCACGGCGGGGCATCGGTGGCCTTGGCCGAGAGCGTGGGCAGTGCCGCCTCCTATATTTTCTTGGATGGAAAGGAGTTTTTTGTACGTGGGATAGAGATTGCCGCAAACCATGTGAAATCCGTGAAAGAAGGATATGTGTATGCCCGTGCATCCATCCTTCACAAGGGCCGGACCACCCAACTTTGGGAGATCAAGATCACCAATGAGGAAGGCGATCTCATTTCCAACTGTAAATTGACTACCATTGCATTACCCAGAAAATAAAGAACTTCAATACCTGTTCGACAGAGTCGAAAACCAACTGAAAAAAGACCTTCCCTTTGCCATCTATCGAAAACCGCAACAGGAAGAACTTGTCGGTGTTTTTCAGATGGACAATGAACTCCGGTTTACCAATTTTCAGGAAAAAGGATTTGTTTTTGCCCCGTTCGATCTGAAAAAAGGGACCGTCCTGATTCGACCTGATGAAATTGCAACGGGAACCCATTCGTTTCAAAAGAAATTGGACAGAGCCGAAGTCGCTCTTTCTGATGAGGGAAAAAAGGAACATTTGCAATTGGTTGAAAAGGGAATCCAGGAAATTGGAAAAGGAAACCTGAAAAAAGTGGTCCTATCCAGAAAAATGGAGGTGGCCTTGACCAAAAGTCCCCTTGCCTTTTTTGATGGTCTTTTGCAACAGTACCCTAACGCATGTTGTTACCTGTTCCACCATCCCGAAGTGGGCACTTGGTGCGGGGCAACACCCGAAACTTTGGTAAAGGTCAAGGGTGGGGAGTTATGGACCATGTCCTTGGCCGCGACCTTGACCTTCGAAGGCAACGAAAACCCAAAATGGGGTAGTAAGGAGATCGAGGAGCAGAACATGGTGTCCGATTACATCCGGGAAAAATTGCACCCCGCTCTGGAACGGCTGGAAATCGATGAGGCAAAATCCATTAGGGCGGGAAATCTTTGGCATTTGAGGTCCGAAGTGAGGGGAAGGATGAAACCCGAAACGGACATCCAAAAAGTGATCACCACATTGCACCCAACCCCAGCCGTGTGTGGCATACCCACCCAGGATGCGATGGATTTCATTCTGAAGAACGAAAATTACCAGCGCACCTTTTACACTGGTTTTTTGGGAGAGCTCAATCTCTTCTGTCAGGATGATATTTCGCTGTTCGTTAACCTCAGGTGTATGGAACTGAACGGGAACAAGGCCTGCATTTTTGTGGGTGGGGGCATCACTTCGGCCTCCAATCCGTTGGACGAATGGATTGAGACCCAGAACAAAAGCAAGACCATGCTGGGCATCCTATAATTTGCTGCCCCGGATTTTGGGGGAATCCCATTTTCAAGCGTATTTTTGTACTCCATGATGTACTCCAATATTCCCGCCGCACAAACATTGGTCCTGTATTTTAAGTCCAAGGGAATCAAACATATAGTGATATCACCGGGCTCAAGGAATGCCCCGTTGACCATCGGCTTCACCAAGCATCCATTTTTTACCTGTTATAGTATTGTGGATGAGCGCTGTGCCGCTTTTTTTGCGCTTGGCATGGCCCAGCAATTGCAGGAACCCGTTGCGGTGGTCTGCACGTCGGGGAGTGCCCTGCTCAATTACTATCCGGCAGTGGCCGAGGCTTTTTACAGTGACATTCCCTTGGTTGTGGTTTCGGCAGATAGGCCAAGTTACCGAATCGATATTGGGGACGGCCAGACCATCAGGCAGGCCAATGTACTGGAAAAGCACATTGGGTATTCCGCCAATCTGAAACAGGATATCTCCCATGCAGAAGGTACGGTCTCCATCCTCGGCAAAGACCTTTTAGTGGATACTCAGGAAGATATCCAGGCATACAACGAAAAAGAATTGGCAAAGGCACTTCGGATAGCATTTGTGGAGAAATCGCCAGTCCACATCAATATCCCGTTTGAGGAGCCACTATACGGCCTGTTGGACGAACCAACGGTACAGCTATTGGTGCCTGAAAAAGATATCAAGGAAGCATCCAAAGGGGTGGATTATGGCAAGTTTGCCTCAATTTGGAACAACAGTCCCAAGAAAATGGTCTTGGTAGGGGTGGACCAACCCGATACCATAGATCAGGAGGTGTTGGAAGCCTTGGCAAAGGACGGCCATACGTTGGTGTTCACCGAAACGACCTCCAATCTGCACCATCCTGAATTTTTCCCCAGCATTGATAGTATCATCGCCCCGATTGAGAAATCATCGGATAGGGAAGAACTTTTCAAAGCGCTCCAGCCCGATCTGCTCCTTACTTTTGGTGGGATGATCGTTTCCAAAAAAATCAAGGCGTTTCTGCGCAAGTTCCAACCCATGGTCCATTGGCATATCGACCCCAAAACCGCTTACGATACATTCTTTTGTCTCACGGAACATGTGAAGGAACAACCTAATATCTTCCTAAAGCACATCCTTGCGCCTTCGGAAACGGAAAGTGCCTATAAAAAGACATGGAAGCAGGCCAAAGTGGCCTACGAGAGTGGTAGGACCGCTTATTTGGAACAGATTACCTTCTCGGATTTCATGGTTTTTGACGAAGTGATAAAGCACATACCCAAAGGGTATCAGGTACATTTGGCCAATAGTTCCACGGTGCGTTACACCCAACTGTTCCCCATGCACCCATCGTTAAAAGTGTTCTGCAACAGGGGCACCAGTGGGATTGATGGGAGTACTTCCACGGCCGTAGGGGCCTCCGTGTACAATGAGAGTCCAACTTTGTTGATCACAGGGGATTTGAGCTTTTTGTATGACAGCAATGCCTTGTGGAACAACCATATCCGTCCCGATTTTAGGATCATCATCGTCAACAATGGGGGTGGGGGCATTTTTAGGATCCTTCCGGGGAAAGAGGACACCGATGAGTTCAATACTTTCTTTGAGACCCAGCACCGACTCAATGCAGAACATTTGGCAAAGATGTATGGGTTTGAATACCATCAAGCGTCGGACAACAAACAATTGAGGGACGGACTGGAAAATTTTTATGCAGGATCTGATAAACCTAATATTTTGGAAATCAATACCCCACGGGAGCTGAACAATAAAATTTTGCTCGACTATTTCGATTTTATATCTTAGACCATAACTATAAATCCAAAAAGACACTGATCGATCATGAGCAGAAGAGACGAACTCATTGAAAAATACGCAGACGACATCAAGACCAAATTTGGGGAAACCCCGGATATGGATTTGTTGACCAAGGTTGCAGTAGGCCTGGGTCCGGCCATATACAACCAGGATGCTTCCAAAGTTTCCGGATCGGATGATAAGGAACTGGAAACAGTAAAAAACAATTTCTTGATCAAAAAGCTGGGTCTTTCGGATGGCCCTGCCCTTATGGACGCCATCCAAAAGGTAATCGATACCTATGGCCAATCCGAGAAAAACAAGCAACGGGCCGTCATCTATTATATGTTGGCGAAGCATTTTGGAAAGCAATCCGCTTATAATTAGGATGATACAGGCGAAAAATATGTTTGGCTGCTCTTTTGGGCAGCTTTTTTTATACCCACAAATTCCATCTACCTTTGCCTTATGATAGAACTGGGAAATTACAATACCCTAAAAGTGCTCCGGAGCACAAGCGTGGGCCTTTTTTTGGGAGATGATGAAGGGACCGAGATCCTTTTGCCGAACAAATACGTGCCCGAGGACTTCGAAATCGACATGGAGATGGAGGTGTTCTGTTATTTGGACAATAGCGAACGACCAGTGGCCACCACACTGAAACCTTACGTGACCCGAAATGGTTTTGCCTTTTTGAAGGTTGCGGAAGTGGGTACATATGGTGCCTTTCTGGATTGGGGACCGGAGAAACATTTGCTTGTTCCCTTTAGGGAACAGTCCCAACGAATGGAAGCCGGGAAGAAGTACGTGGTATATTGTTATATGGATGAAGAGAGCATGCGGTTGACCGGTTCCAGTCGTTTGGAAAAATTCTTGACCAATAGCGGGGCCGAGTATGAAACCAATGCCGAAGTGGATCTGTTGGTACATCGGAAAACCCCTTTGGGTTGGGAGGTGATCGTGGACAACAAGCATAAGGGGCTCATTTTTGATAGTGACATCTTCAAACCGATTTTAGTGGGGGACCGTTTGAAAGGGTTTGTGAAAAAAGTAAGGGATGACCACAAAATAGATGTTTCCCTACAGCCCATTGGTGCCAAAATGCTGGAACCCACCGCAAAGATCATCCATGACAAGTTGCAGGAAAACAATGGTTTTTTGCCGCTTCACGATAAATCTTCGCCGGAAGAGATCGAAAAAATACTCCATTTGAGCAAAAAGGCATTCAAAAAAGGAGTGGGCATTCTCTATAGGCAACGCAAGATCAATATTCAGGATGATGGGATCCATCTGTTGTAAAAAGATAAGATAATTGATATTTGTCGCTTTTTGACATTAATTTCATACCGCTAAGTTTTTTTCTTTCCCTAAAAATTTTACATTTGTAGGTATACCGATTAACTTATTGACAACGACGTTATTAGCATTGCTGATAATTCATAACCCCTTGACAATATGCCTTTTATTGAAGAAAGCGATTTGTTGGATCTACACAAGGACATAGATAAGGCCCAGATAATCAATGAAAGATTGCTGGACCAGATAAAATATAAGAACAAAGATCTGCGAAAACTGAAGTTGCAGCGAAACGTGCTTTTGGGCTTTGTGGGGCTGTTCGTCATTGGTACTTTGGCCATTACGTCGTTCACCGCTGGCCTTAGCACCAAGCAGTCCTTTGAGAACCAGAACAACCTTTTGGTATCGATAGACAGTTTGGACGCCATAAAGAACAGGATAGACAATCTCAAGGTGCAGAACGAGGAACTCAGTCTGGTGAAGGAGTTCTACTTGGCCAAGGAATTCCTCAACAAGGAAAAAATCTATTCCGTTCAGGTAAAATCGTTTGTGGACAACAATGTCACTTTAGCTTCTGAGGCACTTACCAACACCCTTTTTGTGAAGACCAATCCTTTTTATGCCTATTCCCTCGGTAATTTTGAGACCCTTTCCGAAGCACAGTCCTTCAGGGCACAATTGGTGCGTATGGGTTTTAAGGATGCCTTTGTGGCATCGTATAAGGATGGAAAAAGGATAAAGATAGAAGAACCTTTTTAGTATTGGGAAAAACAAAGACTTGGGTGCAGGCCGCCAGATTGCGGACGTTGCCCCTATCCCTCTCGGGAATTATTGTGGGCACTGCCATGGCCGCCAGACAAGGTTTTTTTGAACTGGATATTTTTCTGCTCGCCCTGTTGACCACCGTCGGTTTTCAGGTGACCTCCAATTTTGCCAATGACTATGGTGATGGGGTAAAGGGAACCGATAATGAGGACAGGATAGGCCCGCAAAGGGCCTTACAAAGTGGCCAACTTTCCAGATCGGCACTCAAAAAAGGGATTATTATCTCGATTGCCCTATCCATGCTTTTGGCCATTGTTCTGATATATAGAGCATTTGGATTGGAAGACTTGGCTTATATTACCATTTTTTTCATTTTGGGAGCCATGAGCATCTGGGCCGCCATCAAATATACCATGGGTTCCAACCCTTATGGTTACAGGGGCTTGGGAGACCTTTACGTATTCCTGTTTTTTGGGTTGCTGGGTGTTTTGGGCAGTATGTTCCTATATACCAAGACCTTGGATTGGTCCTCCGTTCTTCCCGCAGCAGGCCTGGGTCTGTTGTGTGTAGGGGTACTCAACCTGAACAATCTCAGGGACGTAGTGTCCGATAAGAAACATGGAAAGATGACTTTAGTGGTGAAAATGGGATTTGAAAAGGGAAAGCGATACCATTTTCTGCTAATGAGCACCGCTTTTTTGTGCTTTATATGGTATATTTTGATAGAGGATATTGGCTGGAGGCAAGGGTATTTCATGCTGGCCTTTGTACCCATTTTTATACACCTGCTGAAAGTGATGAAAACACACGATCCGGGACTGCTCGACGGGGAACTTAAGAAATTGGCACTCAGTTCTTTTCTGCTTGCCATACTCTTCTTCCCTGCTATTAATATTTTTTTGTAAATTTGATTGACAACCAGATAAACTTTAGGGAACTTGGAACATCCAATTAAAATTTTGATCGTAGAGGATAATGTCATCATTGCCGATGACATGCAGTCCATGCTTGAGGAAATCGGCTATGAGATCGTGGACAATGTCATTGTCTATGAACAGGCCGTTGAGGTATTGAAGAACAACCATGTGGACCTGGTGTTGATCGATATTATTTTGGCATCGGACAAGACGGGGATAGACCTGGGCAAGCACATCAGGGAATCGTACAACATCCCGTTCATATTCGTTACCTCCAACTCGGATAGGGCCACAGTGGAAAATGCGAAGACGGTGAAACCAGATGGATATTTGGTAAAACCCTTTGAGCAACAGGATCTTTATACTTCCATTGAAATAGCCTTGTCCAATTTCAACTATAACAAAAAGGATTCGAACAGGGACCTAGATGATGTGGGCGAGAGCTTTACCTCCAATTCCGTGCTGAAGGATTCCATCTTTGTGAAAAAGCAGCATCTGTACTATAGGATCCAGTTCAGTGACATCCAGTTCATCAAAGCGGACAACGTATATCTGGAGGTGAACACGGCTGACAAGAAATTCCTGGTCCGCTCCCCATTGAAGGATTATCTGGAAAAACTGCCCGGGAACAAGTTCTACAGGGCCCACAAGTCCTACATTGTGAACGTGGACCACATCGATGCCATCAATTCCAAGGATGTGGTGATCAACAATAACCTGATTCCCATTTCCAAGGACTTTAAGGAATTCATCCTTTCATCGATGAACAGCTAGTTCATTTTCAATTGAAGAACACTCAACAATATACGGTGCCCCTTTGGGGCACTTTTTTTATACCATCAATCCATTTCCACCAGATGACCACAACTTTTGGGGCGTTCACAACAATGTTTTTGGTCTTGGGGAGTTCGACTGTACTTTAGCAGTGTAATAATTCAGAAAGTAATTTTTTCATTTTCATATAGTGTTCTCGTAAAAGGGTCTTGTGGTAAAAAGCAGGGCCTTTTTTGATTTTACAAGTATTGATTTTGCTCATCGATTCCATGAAATGCACAAAACATCGGTAAAGTGCCACTTCGCATACGCAAGGTGTCATTTCACAACAGAAAATGACTCTTTCACAACAATACCGGTCAAGTCTTTTGGTTTGGATTTAATTTTGGAGCCAAACTAGCGTTCTCTATATACCCCATACTCAGTTTTTTGGTCATGCTTTCCGCATTTCTGAAATTGCATTGGTTTTAAGGGGAAAAGAGATAAAAAGGGCACAAAATTATCGGACCGTGGATGTATCCATGGTTTCCGTATCAGTTAAATTAATGGGACGTTACGTAAGATTTTTATTCACCGCTATATATTTTGTCTTTCTTTTCAGTGCTTCGGCCCAGAGCCCCAATGACGGAGAGCGAAGTGTACTGAAGGAATTTGAAAATGTAAGCAGCCCGTCGCAACGGTTTGATGTTTTCTTCAATTCGGTCAATAGGTACAATGTGAATTCGGCCTATGATTGGCTGGATACTGTCAAAATATACCTGGCCAATTCCCAAAAGACCAACGATACTGTCGCCACACGGCTCTACAAAGTGATGGAGGCCCAGTTGTACAATGATCTGGGCGAATACGACAAAAGTATTGCCCTGGCAAAGGAGCTCCATGAGGACAAGGACTCTTTGGACATAGACCTCCACAAGATAGTCTTGGATGTGTTGGACAACAACTACGCCAACCTACAGATGTACGACAAACAGATAGAGGTCCGTAAGGAAAAACGCGAACTGGGAATCACCGAGAACGTATCTTTCTACGATATATACAGCAATCTGGGGCTGTACAGAAAGGCAAGGGACCAATACATCATGGAGGTAAAGCCCACCATTGCGGACAACGAAACCTACAAACTGGCCCAATACCACAGCAAAGTGGGCAATTATTTGCGATTGGACGATTCGGCACCGACCGCACTGAGCGAACTGAAAAAGGCAAAGGCCTACTTGGATGTGTACCTGAACGATATCTCTACCCAAAAAAGTGAGCAGGATATTTTTGAGAGCGAACTTCTCAAAGCCGAAATAGAGGGAAACATTGCGAAATGCCATGTGATGATGGGGGAATATGAAACAGCCATCCCACTTCTTGAGGATAGCATAGAAGCCCTTGAGACATCTTCAAGGAACGGCCACAAAAGCGAGGTTATCGACAATACGTTGTACTTGGCCAAGGCCAATCTTCAATTGGAGCGCTTCAATGCTGCAAAAAAGTTCCTTGACATTGATTTTGAGAACATCAACATCTTGCAGACCATTGAACGAAACAGCTTGTTGGCCGCTTTTTATGATAAGGTGGAGAATTTCAAAAATGCCACCACTTACTACAAACGCAACGAGAGGATAAAGGATTCACTGGCTCAAAAGCAATCGGCACTCATCAAACAGCAACTGGTCACCATCGTGGCCAATGAGGACCTTCAAAATTCCCAAAGGCTCATCGATGAGCAAAAGCGGATAAACGAGCAGGTGCGAAGTGATATGAAGGCCAAGGACGAACGTATCAACTTGGTGTTCATATCATTGATATTCACGTTGTTGGGTTTTGCAGGATTGGTCTATGCCTATCTGAAAAGTATCAAGAACCAGCGTCTCATTTCCGAGCAAAAACATATCATCGAGAATGCCTTGGTGGAGAAGGATTCCCTTTTGAAGGAAATCCACCATAGGGTGAAGAACAACCTGCAAATGGTTTCCAGTTTGTTGAGCCTACAGACGAAGAATACCCGAAGCAAGGCCGCCATCGAGGCTTTGGAAGAAGGAAAGAGTCGGGTGAAGGCCATGGCGTTGATCCATCAAAAACTGTATCAGAACGACGACCTGTCCGTCATAGAGATGCAAGGGTATATTGAAAGTTTGATCAACAGTGTGCAGTCTGTCTATAAAAAAGGAGGGCATAACATTACTATTACCATCGATGCAGAAGGAACAGAATTGGACATTGATCGTGCCATTCCATTCGGGTTGATCTTGAACGAGCTCGTCTCCAATTCCTTCAAATATGCTTTCCCCGATAATGATGATAATGGAAAAATCTACATCCATTTGCGCAAAAATGGGGACCAAGGCTATTTTGAATACACGGACAATGGCGTGGGACTTCCCGAAGATGCCGAGGAGCGCGCCCATTCTTCTATGGGAATCCGTTTGATGAACCGTTTGGTCAACCAGTTGCAATCGAAACTGAACATTGACCGGGATAGTGAAGGGGTACGCTTCTGGTTCAATTTCAGCTAAAGATTTTGCATTATTCCACACATTACTGCATCCATCGATCGACGCTAAGACCCAAAATATGGTTACATTTGGAACCATTCCATGGAAGCAAACTACAAGAAGTACACCCTTGATTTTAAAGTCCCCAGCGGTACTTCCCGCGGCGTATTGACCCAGAAGGAGACTTGGTTGTTGGTGCTTCGGCACGAGGGACGTTTTGGGATAGGGGAGTGCGGCATTCTACGCGGACTGAGTATTGACGATGTGCCAGATTATGAGGAAAAGTTGGCATGGGCCTGCAAGAACATCCATTTGGGGCTGAAACCATTGCTGGATGGATTGATGGAATACCCTTCGATTCAATTTGGGCTGGAGCAAGCTTTTCTTTCGGTGGCAGCCAACGACCCCTTTGAACTTTTTCCATCGGATTTCACCAAAAAGCAGGCAACCATTCCCATAAATGGGCTCATTTGGATGGGTGATGAGGCATACATGCTTCAGCAACTGGAACAGAAGCTCAAGGAAGGTTTCGGGTGTATCAAAATGAAGATTGGGGCTATTGAATTTGAAAAGGAACTCTCCATCCTGAGATCCATCCGAAAGAATTTTTCCCCAGATGAAATTGAGCTTAGGGTAGATGCCAATGGCGCTTTTTCCGTGGAGGAGGCTATGGAAAAGTTGCAACGATTGTCGGTATTCGATATCCATTCCATTGAGCAGCCTATACGGCAAGGGCAGTGGGATGCCATGGCAGAACTTTGCGAGAACACCCCTTTGCCCATTGCCTTGGATGAGGAATTGATCGGCATCTTTTCTGTAACACAAAAACAGAAATTGCTACAAACCATACAGCCACAATACATTATATTGAAGCCGAGTTTGGTGGGTGGTTTCGCAGGGAGCCAGCAATGGATAGAACTGACGGAAAAGCAACAAATAGGTTGGTGGATCACCAGTGCGCTGGAAAGTAACATAGGCCTGAATGCCATAGCGCAATGGACATTCACTTTAGGCAATAACATGCCCCAAGGATTGGGAACGGGGAGTTTGTACACCAACAATATCGAAAGCCCATTGCAAGTGGTTGGCGGAAAACTAAAGTATGGAACCTCCAAGGAATGGAATATGGATTTAATCAAAGAAATATGTACATAGAACAAGGTTATAAGGGAAACGACGGTCTTTGGAAGTACTTGGTGCTTCCATTAGGCTTTATCGGTTTTATGGTGTACAATTATATTGTCACTGTGAATTCCAACATTGATATTGAAGTGATGATGCAGAAGTTCATTGAACAGGTAGGCTCGAATCTGGTGCTGATTATTCTTTTGGCACCTTTGGTGGCCGGTTTTTTTGTGGTTTTGGGGTGGACAGTCTTGGTTCATCAACAGTCGATAACGGCATTGACGACCTCGCGAAAGCGAATTGACTGGAAGCGGATTTTTTTCGCATTTGGATTATGGAGTGTGATTACAATTGTGCTTACAGGCATCGACATCTATTTTTCTCCTGAGGATTATGTACTGAATTTCGATCTGATGAAATTTATCCCTTTGGCCATCATTGCCATTCTTTTGATTCCATTGCAGACCAGTTTCGAGGAATACTTGTTCCGAGGACACATGACGCAAGGCTTGGGGCTGGCGGTCAGGAACCGCTGGTTGCCCTTAGTGGTCACATCCACTTTGTTCGGACTGATGCACATCGCCAATCCGGAAGTGGAGAAATTGGGGTATAGCCTACTCATCTACTATATTGGCACGGGATTCTTTTTGGGAATTTTAACCCTTATGGACGAAGGGTTGGAGTTGGCTTTGGGCTTTCATGCTGCCAATAATTTGATCACAGCACTCCTGGTCACGGCCGATTGGACCGCTTTTCAGACCAATTCCATCTATAAAGATGTTTCGGAGCCAAATCTTGGATGGGACGCTCTCATCCCAGTATTCGTTGTTTTCCCCATATTACTGCTTATTTTTTCCAAAAAGTATGGTTGGAAGAACTGGAAGGACAGGCTTTTTGGAAAAGTATTGAGCAAGGAAGAATTTGTGGCCCTCACTGATGGAGAATCCAATCTGGCATAACATCCATCCCGATTTTAGGTGCAACGGGTCTCCCTTGGTTTTCGGAGATTTGTCTGAAATGGGCTATAGTTTGACAAAGGAAGGAGCACCGTTTGAAGTTCCATTGGGCGAGTTTTTAGTGGACTGGGCATCGGATAAACCTACTTTGGAGGTCAATACTTCAGGTTCGACAGGAAAACCCAAAAAGATTGCCCTCAAAAAAGAACAGATGGTCAATTCGGCCTTGGCCACAGCGGCCTTTTTCCAACTGCGTCCCAAACAGACTACTCTGTTATGCCTTCCTTCCACAGGCATTGCAGGAAAGATGATGCTTGTCCGGGCCATGGTGCTAGGGCTGCATTTGGATGTTGTGGAACCCTCATCCACACCTTTGGAGAACAATGGCAAAGCTTATGATTTTGTGGCGATGGTGCCCATGCAGGCCCAGAAGTCGTTGGACCAATTGCATCGGGTGAGTACCTTGATCGTTGGGGGCGCCCCAGTTGATATCACACTGAAGAACCAATTGGGATTACTCTCCACCAAAGTTTATGAAACCTATGGCATGACAGAGACCATCACCCATATCGCTGTCAAGGAAATTGCTCCTGAGCCACAGGATTATTTTGAGACCCTGCCAGGCATTGGGGTCACTAGCGACAAAAGGGGATGTTTGGTCATCGATGCTCCAAAGATTTCCGAGGAGAAAGTCATCACCAACGATTTAGTGAAACTTGTCGCAGAAAACAAATTTAAATGGTTGGGAAGATATGATTCGATCATCAATTCAGGAGGCATCAAGCTGGTTCCCGAAGCCATCGAGGAGAAGCTGTCCACAATCATCAAGACCCGTTTTTTTGTAACCGGAATACCGGACGAAATCTTGGGTAGGCAATTGGTGCTTGTTGTGGAAGCCGAACCTGAACCCTTTGAGGAAAATACCCTTTTGAACCAAATCAAAGGATTAAAAAGTCTCTCCAAATACGAAATGCCCAAGAAAGTTTTCGTGGTAAAGGCTTTTTCTGAGACATCCACGAAAAAGATAGATCGTTCCAAAACGCTGGCAACGATTATTCGCTAAACTCACCCAAAAGTTGCGTTCACGTCACAATTGTTCGGGATAACTCATTCCGAATTTCCCTTTATGGTTTTTCATGATAGGTTAGTAGTAAATCTAAAAACCGTGTCAATTATGAAAAATCAAGTTTTACTTTTTCTGCTGGCGTTTTGCCTACAGGTCACCGCACAAGAGCATCTGGTTTCAGGTGTGGTGACTGATGCTACCAACACCCCGATTCCCGGAGTGAATGTGACCGTGAAAGGAACCTCAAAAGGAACTACAACCAATTTTGATGGTGAGTACAGTATTGTGGCCCAAAAAGACCAGACATTGGTTTTTTCCTTCATCGGTTTCAAAACCTTGGAAGTAAAGATTGGGGAGAGCAAAACAGTCGATGTACAAATGGAAGAGAGCCACGAAGTATTGGAAGAAGTCGTGATTATGGGCTATGGCACGAAAAAAAGCGAAAGATCATTAAGTTATGCTGTTTCAGATGTGGTGGAAGGAAAAGTTGCGGGGGTGTCCGTTACAAGAGGAGGAGACCCAAAAGGATATGGAAATTATAGGTCGGGAACCTTGACGGCCGGGGAAATCAACGATATTGAAAATTTTGATGAATGGCAGGATATCATCCGCGAAAAAGAATTTCAAAAAATCAAAAAGGAGTGGGGTTTTCACCTTGAAAATAAATTGACCGTCACCGTAAAGGATAAAAATGGAAATGGTATCAACAATGCCAAGGTTTCCTTGTACTCCGCAAATGAGCTAGCAAACACCCCTGAAATGACCGCAAAAACAGATGTGTTTGGCAAAAGCATATTGTTCAAGGACGCTGAATGCAATGACAACAGTGATTATTACTATGTTCAGGTAATTCACAATGACAAACTGTTCGGAAAAAAGATAAAGTCCAATGTCAAGAAAGTAGACTTTTCAACAGAGGATTTGTCCTCCTGCAACAATTTGGATATTATGTTCACCATTGATGCAACTGGTTCCATGGGGGATGAAATGGAATATCTGAAGGAAGAACTGAGGGACATTATTGGTAGAATTGACAATAATGTTGGTGAAAAAAGGATTGCGATGACCTTTTACAGGGATGAAGGTGATGAGTATGTTGTAAAGGATTTTGATTTTACCTCTAACTTGAATGAAGCCCAGATCAATTTAAACAAACAATATGCCAGTGGAGGCGGGGATTATGAAGAAGCCGTGGAAAAGGCGCTGAAAATGGCCATGTCCAAGTCTTGGAATGAAAATGCCCGTGCACGATTGATGTTTTTGCTTTTGGACGCTCCGCCACATTTGACGGAAGAAAACATTGAAACCATACATCAACAAATAAAAATAGCACAGAAAGACGGTATCAAAATAATCCCTGTGGTGGCAAGCGGTGCAGACAAAACCGTTGAAATGCTAATGAGGTTTTTCAGCATCTCAACCAATGGAACCTATGTTTTTCTGACGGATGATAGTGGTGTGGGAAACCCTCACCTCAAACCCACAACATCCAAGTATGAGGTTGAAAAGCTAAACGACCTGATTGTGCGGTTGATAAAAAAATATGCAAATGTGTGATATAAAGTGCCTCAGGGCACTTTTTTTATGTCTGCCAAAAGCCGTATTTTCAGCTAAAAATCAACCATGCGAAAAACCATTCAACTCATTCTGTTTGTGTTGCCCACTATTATGTTGTCCCAACAAATTCTACCCGAAGTGGAGCGTGCCAGGGTAGTGGATGAAATCCTGGAAGAACGTTTCAACCATTTGCTCCCAGAGTTGATGGACAGGACCGGTATCGATATGTGGATCGTCATTTCCAGGGAATACAATGAAGACCCAGTCATACGCACCATGCTGCCCGCCACATGGTTGAACGCCAGACGAAGGACCATCCTTCTTTTTTACCGCAACACGGCAACGAACACCATTGATAAGTTGGCCGTGGCCCGTTATGATGTAGGCAAGAGTATCCGTTCTGCTTGGGATAAGGAAAAGGAACCTGACCAATGGAAAAGGTTGATGCAATTGATAGAAGAGCGCAACCCGAAGAAAATCGGCCTTAATTTTTCAAAGGACCATAACATTGCCGATGGTTTGGACAAAACGGATTATGATGAATTCATGGCCAATCTTCCCAAAAAATTCCATTCCAAAGTGGTATCAGCAGAGCAATTGGCCGTACGTTGGATAGAGACCCGGACCCCAAGGGAAATGGTCATTTATAACCAATTGGTGGACATTACCCACGACATTATTGCCGAAGCGTTTTCCGAAAAGGTCATCACCCCGGGGATTACGACCACCACCGAGGTGGAATGGTGGATGCGTCAAAAAGTAACCGATCTAGGCCTGGAAACCTGGTTCCATCCCACAGTGGATATCCAAAGGACAAGTGAGGAATTGGTCAGCCATCTCTATTCATTTTCCGGGAGACCGGACAATATGGTAATCCAACAGGGAGACCTGCTACATTGTGATTTTGGAATCACTTACCTACGGCTCAACACCGATTGCCAGGAATTGGCCTACGTGCTCAAGCCAGAGGAAAAGGAAGCCCCTTCTTTTTTGGTGGAGGCCTTGAAGGACGGCAATAGAGTGCAAGATTTTTTGACCCAGAACATGGTCGAGGGGAAAGTAGGGAATGCTATTTTGGCCAAAGCATTGCAAGACGCAAAGGACGCAGGACTACGCCCCTCCATCTATACCCATCCATTAGGTACTTATGGCCACTCTGCAGGTACTACCATCGGTATGTGGGATGCACAAGGTGGCGTCATGAAGGATGATGGGGAGAACTATCCGCTCAACCCGAACACTGTCTATGCCATTGAACTAAATACCACGGTCCATATACCCGAATGGAAACGCGACATCCGCATCATGCTGGAAGAAGCAGGTTTCTACGGAGAGGAAGGGTTCCGTTATGTAAACGGACGACAGACCGAGTTGATGCTAATTCCCCGACCCAAACCGCAATTGGGCAATTAAGCTAGATCAGACCTGCAACACGCCCAAATTGAATTTTTTCTCAATAGGGGCATGGTTGGCCGCCTCAATTCCCATGGAAATCCATTTTCGGGTGTCCAGAGGATCTATGATGGCATCCGTCCACAATCGGGCAGCGGCATAGTAGGGTGAGATTTGGTCATCATACCGTTGTTTGATGTTGTCAAAAAGGGCTTTTTCTTTTTCTGGATCTAAAGGCTCTCCATTTTTCTCCAAACTGGCCTTCTCTATCTGCATCAATACTTTTGCTGCGGAATTACCACTCATTACGGCAAGTTCCGCACTAGGCCAAGCCACGATCAACCGAGGGTCATATGCTTTTCCACACATGGCATAATTCCCGGCGCCATAGCTGTTACCTATCACGATGGTAAATTTAGGTACAACCGAATTGCTCACCGCGTTCACCATTTTTGCGCCATCCTTGATGATTCCACCATGTTCACTTTTGCTGCCCACCATAAAACCGGTGACATCCTGAAGGAACACCAAGGGAATTTTCTTTTGGTTGCAATTGGCAATAAAACGGGTGGCCTTGTCCGCAGAATCCGAATAGATGACCCCGCCAAACTGCATTTCGCCCTGTTTCGTCTTCACCACCTTTCGTTGATTGGCCACAATACCCACGGCCCAGCCATCGATGCGGGCGTAGCCGGTCAAAATGGTCTTGCCATAGCCCTCTTTATATTGTTCAAAATCGGAATCGTCCACCAGTCGCTTGATGATTTCCAACATATCGTATTGGTCACTTCGCGAAGAGGGAAGGATGCCATAAATGTCCTCGGGGTTTTCCAAAGGTTTTTTGGCCTCCACACGATTGAAACCGGCCTTATCAAAATCCCCGATCTTGCTGACGATGTTCTTGATCTTGTCCAAGGCATCCTTATCGTCCTTGGCCTTGTAATCAGTGACCCCGCTGATCTCGGAATGTGTCGTGGCACCGCCTAGCGTTTCGTTGTCAATACTTTCGCCAATGGCCGCCTTTACCAGATAACTGCCTGCCAAGAAGATACTTCCCGTTTTATCCACGATCAAGGCTTCGTCGCTCATAATGGGCAAGTAGGCCCCACCGGCCACACAACTTCCCATGACCGCAGAAATTTGGGTAATGCCCATGCTGCTCATCACCGCATTGTTCCTAAAAATGCGCCCAAAATGTTCCTTATCTGGAAATATTTCATCCTGCATGGGCAGGTAAACCCCAGCACTGTCCACCAAATAGATGATGGGTAACCTGTTCTCAATAGAGATTTCCTGTGCCCTTAGGTTTTTCTTTCCCGTGATGGGGAACCAAGCCCCGGCTTTCACAGTGGCATCATTGGCAACGATTACGCATTGTTTTCCCTGCACATAACCAATTTTTACGACTACACCACCTGATGGGCAACCACCATGTTCCGCGTACATTCCTTCCCCTGCAAAAGCACCGATTTCAATGGAAGGTGCATCCTTGTCCAACAAATAATCGATACGCTCCCTGGCCGTCATCTTGCCTTTGGAATGATGGTTCTCGATGCGCTTTTTGCCTCCCCCCAATTTCACTTGGGCCAATCTTCGCCTAAGGTCCGAAAGCATTAGTTTATTATGGTCTTCGTTTTTGTTGAAATTGATGTCCATAGTTCCTAAAATTCGTTTAGTCGGCTAAAGATAAGGAGTTATAATCATTACTTTTGGTGTTATATGGACAACAAGATTAAATGGGGCATTGTGGGTCCTGGAAAGATAGCCACAAAATTCATTGAAGACTTAAAACTGGTGCCGGATGCGGAAATCACTGCCGTAGCGTCCAGGTCTTTGGAAAGGGCCCAAAGTTTTGCATCAACATTCAATATTGCCCACGTTTTCGGCAATTATGATGAACTTTTTGACTCGGATGTTGTGGATGTACTTTACATTGCCACTCCTCATAATTTCCATAAGGAATTGGCCATAAAGGCCATGGAAAAGGGTAAACATGTGCTCTGCGAAAAACCTTTGGGTGTCAACAGAAAGGAGGTGGCAGAGATTGTGGAAGCCGCGAAAAAGAATAAGGTGTTCATGATGGAAGCGCTTTGGTCCAGGTTCAATCCTACCATACAAAAAGTAAAGGAACTCGTGGAAGATGGCACCCTAGGGGAGATCACATACCTTCATGCCGATTTCGCATTTTATGCCTTGGATAGGGGTATGGATTCCCGCTTGCTCAACCCAAACTTGGCATCTGGATCGTTGTTGGATATCGGGATCTATCCCATCTTCTTGGCGTACTTTGTCTTGGGAATGCCGGAAAGGGTGGAGGCCGTATCCACTTTCCATGAAAACGGTACCGAATTGCAGACCTCAATGATTTTTTATTATCCTAGTGCCCAAGCCCTGTTGTATAGTGGTTTTAGGGGAAGGTCCAAAATGGAGGCCGAGATTTCAGGAACACAAGGCGAGGTGTATCTTCGTCCCAGATGGCATGAAGCCAATGGATTCTCTTTGGTGAAAAACGGAGTGATGGAAGAGTTCGATCTTCCGCTCCAGGGCACAGGATATTTCTATGAAATAAATGAGGTGAACCAATGTATTAGGGCGGGCAAGACAGAAAGTGGACTATGGTCACATCAAAATAGTCTGGATATAGCGGAATTGCTTGATAGGGTTCGTAGGAAATGTGGGATAAGGTTTCCGTTTGAGGGATAAAAACCTTGGATGTAGCATTTGCATTATTCCATTTTTTCCGATATTTGGGCTTCTTCAGAACAATTAACAATGGGAATGAACAAGAACACGGTGCTCGCTTGGGCCACATGGATCATGATTTTTGTAGGACTGGGAATGATTGCACTCGGTGCCTTCAAATATGATGAGGTTGCTGGATATGGTTTCGGAGCGGTAGGTATCGGTTTTTTTGCTATTGCTTGGGTATTCAATGCCCTCAAGGGTCGTGTGTGACCTCTCTTTTCATTAATTTTAAAAAAACAACCAATGTCAGACGATAAAAAGGTCATTTTTTCAATGTCCGGGGTCACCAAGACCTATAAAACGGCCAATACTCCCGTACTCAAAAATATATACCTGAGCTTTTTCTATGGAGCCAAAATTGGGATTTTGGGTCTCAATGGTTCCGGTAAATCGACTTTGCTCAAGATCATTGCCGGGGTGGACAAAAACTATCAGGGCGATGTGGTCTTCTCCCCGGGATATACTGTGGGCTATTTGGAGCAAGAGCCACAGCTGGATGAGAACAAGACCGTTCTCGAAGTGGTCCGGGAAGGTGTGGCCGACACCGTTGCCATTTTGGACGAGTACAACAAGATCAATGATATGTTCGGTCTGCCTGAGGTCTATGAGGACCCGGACAAGATGCAAAAGTTGATGGACAAGCAGGCCGCACTCCAAGATCAGATCGATGCTTCCAACGCTTGGGAGCTCGACACCAAGCTGGAAATAGCGATGGATGCACTCCGTACACCCGAATCCGACAAGAAAATTGGGGTTCTGTCCGGAGGGGAGAAAAGAAGGGTTGCCCTGTGCCGTTTGTTGCTACAGGAACCCGATGTCCTTCTGTTGGATGAGCCTACCAACCACTTGGATGCAGAATCCGTGCATTGGTTGGAGCACCATTTGGCACAATACAAAGGAACGGTGATCGCCGTTACCCACGACCGTTACTTTTTGGACAATGTGGCCGGATGGATCTTGGAGTTGGATAGGGGAGAAGGTATTCCATGGAAAGGAAACTATTCGGGCTGGTTGGACCAAAAGGCCAAGCGTTTGGCCCAGGAGAGCAAGCAAGCTTCCAAACGTCAAAAGACTTTGGAACGAGAGCTGGAATGGGTACGACAAGGGGCCAAGGGAAGACAGGCCAAGCAAAAAGCCCGTTTGAGCAACTACGACAAATTGCTCAGCCAGGACCAAAAACAGGTAGAGGAGAAGTTGGAGATTTATATCCCCAATGGACCACGATTGGGCACCAATGTGATCGAGGCCAAGGGAGTAAGCAAAGCTTTTGGCGATAAATTGCTCTATGAAGACCTGAACTTTAAACTGCCCCAAGCGGGTATTGTGGGAATCATCGGCCCCAACGGTGCCGGTAAGACCACTATTTTTAGGATGATCATGGGCGAGGAAACACCTGACAAAGGGGAGTTCATTGTGGGTGACACGGCAAAGCTGGCCTATGTGGACCAGAGCCATTCCAACATCGACCCTGAAAAATCCATCTGGGAAAATTTCAGCGGTGGTCAGGAACTGGTGATGATGGGAGGGAAGCAAGTAAATTCCAGGGCCTATCTCAGCCGTTTCAATTTTTCTGGAAGTGAACAGAACAAGAAGGTGAGCATGCTTTCAGGAGGGGAAAGAAACCGGCTCCATTTGGCGATGACCTTGAAAGAGGAAGGAAACGTATTGCTTCTGGATGAGCCCACCAATGATCTTGACGTGAACACACTTCGGGCTTTGGAAGAAGGTCTGGAGAATTTTGCGGGCTGTGCGGTGATCATCTCCCACGATAGGTGGTTCCTGGATAGGATCTGTACGCACATCCTTGCCTTTGAAGGCGATTCACAGGTGTATTTCTTTGAAGGTTCTTTCTCTGATTACGAGGAAAACAAAAAGAAACGCTTGGGTGCGGATATTATGCCCAAGCGTATCAAGTACAAAAAACTGACGAGGTAGGGAAGTAATTTATTCCCCACCCATATTTTTCAATCCGGTCTCCAAAAGTTTTTTGGCCTTTTCCAGATAAGCTTTTTGGTGGGCCGAAAGACTATTAGGGTCATTGTTCCCATCTTCGGGGGTTGTTCCAATGGTCTTGGACAGTTCCACGAGGTTTTGAATGGCCTGCTCTGCGGATTGTAACTTATCGCTGGCATGCTTTTCAAAGACCTTGATCATTTCGAGTTCCATGGAATTGGCACCGCTGTTTTCCTGCTCTACACTAGGAGTAGCCTCATCCACAGCAACTGTGGCAGTTGTCGATGTGCCCAAAGTACATTGATCGATGAAGGTGATGAGTTCGTTGATTTCGGCCATGCCCTTCTTGGTGAAGAAGCGACCGGCTTCCCAGTCGATGGGCTCAATGGCCTTGTCCAGAGTTTCCATCGCATCGATGGTTTTGTCCTCGGTCTTGGCACAATCACATTCATCCATATAGGACTTGGCATTTTCCAATGCCTCCCAGGCCCTTTCGGCATAGTACATCTGATGCTCGAAATTGGTGGCCGTCATTGCTTTTTTGCAATGGTTGAGGGCATAGGTCACCTTGGAATAAAAATTGTCACATTGGTTGGGGTAAGTAGCCTGTATGGCCAAAAAGAAGGCCAATGCTACTAGAACACGGGATTTGGGAGCCATGGTCAAGTATTAGATTTGGTTAATAGTTTGTTATGTAAACGGTAAAATGTTGTGATTATTTCGTGCTGTCAAAAATCATCGTTGGGATACCAATCCAATTGCACCACTTTGATATCTGGATTTCCTTGGTTGACGAGTTCTTTGAACTTTGCCACATCACTGACATCGGGCCTGCCCCTAAAATGATAGGGATATACCTCTTTGGGTTTGAATTCGAGTACCGCATCGGCTGCACTTTCCACGGTCATGGTATAAGGCAGGTTCATACATATAAAAGCCTTGTCAATGTTTTCAAGGGCACGCATTTCAGGAATATCCTCCGTATCCCCGGAAAAATAGATACGTTCACCCCCAAGTGTCAGCACATAGCCATTTCCTCTGCCCTTGACATGGAAATCCTTGGCTTCTTCGCGGAGGTTGTACATGGGGATTGCTTTTACGGTAAAACCTGCTATTTCTTTGGTCTCACCATTCTCCATAGTGGTTGTTTTGTATGATAATCCTTCGTCCATTTGCTGTTTCACTGCATCAGGAGCAAAGATTTCAACACCTTCCAAATCCAGTTCATTTAAAGTTTCTGGGTTAAAATGGTCGCCATGAATGTCGGTAATAAAAATAATGTCCGGTTTCTGTTGGCCTTCAAAAACAGACTTTCCACCTACTGGGTCTATATATATGGTTATTGCATTCCAATTTATTACCGCAGTGGCATGTTCGATTGGAATTATGGCAGCGGCAGGAGGATTATCCTCAACCACCAATACTTCATCTTCGGAAGCTATCGAAGTTTCTTCCTGCTTTTTTTCCTTTTCCTTACACGAAACAGAGAATATCAACAGAGCGCTAGCAATAAAAAGTATATTCTTTTTCATAGTGGCATGTTTTTTAAATCCTTTTAAAATTAAGGTATAAGTATTTTAATGAAGATTTTTTGATGTTTTTTTTTCTTTAATAATCCAAATTTTGATCTAAAGCGTATATAAACCAAATGCGATTGATTAAAAACCTTAAACGAGAAATCAATTAACACAAAAAGTTATGACTGAAACAAAGAATAACAACGGATTGAAGGTAATAGCAGGATTGTTGGGTGTGGTTCTTTTGGGAACCATCATCTATACCGTAAGTCTTTACCAGGATAAAAAGAAAACTACAGACGCTCTTACCCAAGAGAAGGAATTGGTGGTAGCCGACTTGACCAACTTAAAGTCTGAGTATGACAAGGCCATTTTGGAGAGCAATGCCACCAACGAGGAATTGGTCGCTGCACGTGACAACATTGCAAAGTACATTGATTCTGTACAAGGAATGAAAGCTGATATTGCTTCTTTGTCCCGTTACAGAAGGCAAGTGGATGTGTTAAAAGCTGAAAGGGAAAAACTGTTGAAGCAAGTGGATTCCTTGACACAGTCCAACAGCTTGTTGGCCATGCAACGTGACAGCACATTTACCGAATTGGAGAAACAGACAGTATTCAACGATTCCCTAGTGGTACAGAACACCCAATTGGCCGATGCCGTGGAAAGAGGTTCTGCTCTTAGCCTCTCCAGTTTTACTGTGGATGCAGTTAGGGAAAGAAACAGTGGAAAAATGGTGTCCACTTCCAGGGCCAGGGCTACTGACAAGTTCAAAGTATGCTTTACTGTTGCCGATAACGTAATCGCCGAGGCTGGTGACAGAGAATTCTATATTGAGGTTCTTGATCCACAAGGCAACGTTTTGGGAGATAGCTACACCAAATCCACTGAGGAAGGTGCCAATATCACCTACAGCAAAGGAACCAATTTCTACTATGAGAACAGCACCTTGGATGTTTGTGATTACATCAATAAGCCAGGTGATGAGTTCCCTAAAGGAAATTACATGGTAAATGTATATGACAACAAATTGAAGTTGTTGGGTACTTCCAAGTTCGAGTTGAAATAATTACACACTATCCATAAATGCCAAAAAGCCCGTCCTCAATTGGACGGGCTTTTTTTTTGGTAAAAGTCTTTAAAACTATTTCAGGCTCCCCACCATATCCTCAGGACGTACCCATTCGTCATACTCTTCCGGGGTCACGTAGCCCAAATTGACGGCCTCTTCACGCAAAGTGGTGCCATTCTTATGGGCCGTGTTGGCAATCTCAGCCGCTTTGTAGTACCCAATTTTGGTATTCAAGGCTGTTACCAACATCAACGAATTGTTCAATAACGTTTTGATCACTTCATGGTTAGGCTCTATGCCCACAGCACAATTCTCATCAAAACTGACGCAGGCATCTCCCAACAATTCTGCAGATTGTAGGATGTTGGCCGCCATCATGGGTTTGAACACATTCAACTCATAATGTCCCTGCGTACCACCCACGGCAATGGCCACATCATTGCCCAACACCTGTGCGCACACCATGGTCAAGGCCTCGCATTGGGTGGGATTCACTTTTCCGGGCATGATGGAGCTGCCTGGTTCATTGGCTGGGATAATGATTTCACCAATTCCAGATCTAGGGCCGGAAGCCATCATCCGTATATCGTTCGCAATTTTGTTCAGGGAAACTGCCAATTGTTTCAAAGCACCGTGGCTCTCCACAATGGCATCGTGGGCAGCAAGGGCCTCAAATTTATTTTCAGCAGTGACAAAGGGAAGTCCAGTAAACTCGGCAATATATTTGGCCACTAGCACATCATATCCTTCGGGGGTGTTGAGGCCTGTTCCTACGGCCGTTCCGCCAAGGGCGAGCTCTGCCAAATGTGGCAAGGTGTTCTTTAGGGCCTTGATCCCATGTTCCAACTGGGAAACATAGCCCGAAAATTCCTGTCCCAAGGTCAGGGGAGTGGCGTCCATAAGGTGGGTACGCCCTATCTTGACCACATTTTTGAACTCCTTGGATTTTTTTTCCAAAGTATTCTTGAGTTGTTCCACACCGGGAATGGTCACTTCCACAATCTTTTTATAGGCCGCAATGTGCATGCCGGTGGGAAAGGTGTCGTTGGAGGATTGACTTTTGTTGACGTCATCGTTGGGTTGGATCGTTTTCTCGCCCTCTCCGATTTTTTTGCCAGCAATTTCGTGGGCCCTGTTAGCGATGACCTCGTTCACGTTCATATTGCTCTGCGTGCCAGAACCTGTTTGCCAGATGACCAAGGGAAATTGGTCGTCGTGCTTCCCCTCAAGGATTTCATCGCACACTTGGGCAATGAGGTCCCTTTTTTCAACGCCCAGTACGCCCAGTTCATGGTTGGCGTAGGCAGCCGCTTTTTTCAGATAGGCAAAACCATACACAATATCCAAGGGCATGGATGCCGATGGTCCGATTTTAAAATTGTTGCGGGAACGCTCGGTCTGGGCCCCCCAATATTTGTCCGCGGGCACTTTCACCTCGCCCATGGTATCCTTTTCAATCCTAAAACTCATTTTTTCAAAATTTATACCCACAAAGGTAGTGGATAGGGCTTTTATTTGGTAGGGGATTAAGGCAAATGCACTTTTTTTTCATTTGTGATTTGCTTTTTTTGGGAAGAAGAAGGTATCTTTGTTGTACTTAAAGGAAGAAAAATGTTTGAATTTGACCAGTATCTAGGTTTTTTAGCTTTTTTGACAATTTTGACCATTGGTTTTTGGTTGATGATTTTCTTGTTGACCTTTGTAGTCCCTTACTGGTTGATCGGCAACCTACGGGAAATGTATAAAGAACGAAAAGAGGCCAAACGGGCCCAATTGAATAAATAAAAAAAGAAGCCAATTTGGCTTCTTTTTTTTGTCTTGGATGGTTGGTCTTTCTCTTTAAAACTGTCCTTCGCCTTCCTCAAAATCCCCTTGTCTCTCTTGATTCTGACGGTTACGTTCCTTGGCTTGGTTAAACCTATAGATTAAGGAAAGGTTGATCTGTCTTTGCCTCCATTGGAACTCACTGTCCGAAGTGAAGGTGGGTGTTTGTGTGAAGGAGCGGCGTTTTCTGGAGTTGAAGACATCGCTCACATTCAATGAAAGGGTGGCCTTGTCCTTAAAGAGGTCCTTGCTCATGGCGAGGTTCAAGGAGAACATGGCCTTGTCCTTGGTCTGCGCATTCTGCCGCGGCCCCATGTAGAACGAATTGGCCTGTAAGTCTATCTTGGCAGGAAGGGTAAACTTGGAACTCAACCTAGCGAACCAACTGGAATTCTCCGTACCATAATCCACCCCGTTGAAAAATCCATCGGTCTTGAACGTAAAAAAGTTAAAGCTACTGTTCAATCGCAACCATTTTACTGGACTATAGATCATCCCTGCTTCGGCCCCAATACGTTCATTGGTGGAAAGGTTGATGGGTATGGATCGGATGATCTGGATACCATCGGAAGTCACTTCGCCCGTTTCTTCCTGAATGCGCTCGAAGGAATTGGTCTCTCTTTGGTAATAAACCGATGAAGTGAAGGTAAGCTCTTTCCATCGTTTCAAGTATCCAATATCAAACGCATTGGCGTAAGCGGGGTCCAAATCAGGGTTCCCTTGAAAAACATTGGTCCTACTGGATCGGGAAGGGAAGGGGTTGATGAACCAGCCTCTGGGTCTGTTGATCCTTCGGTTGTAACCAACAGAAACATTGGCGGTTTCTGAAATTTCATAAATAAGGTTGACAGTAGGGAACAGTCCAAGATAATTCTTGTCAAAATTCAAATCCACATCCTCGCCCAAAATCTCTTGTAATGCCTCACTGTCAATTTCAGAATCCACGCTACCCTTCATCTGGGTATTTTCCAAACGGAGACCCAAGAGCATGGAAAACTTACCATATTTGTTTCCATACTGGGTATAGAGGGCATTCACGTTCTCATGATAGGTGAATACGTTGGTAAGATCTACATTGGTTTCAAAATTTCCTGTTCCCTGGTTCAGGGTGTCCAGTTGGTAATCGTTGATCTCTTTTTCAAAAGTACCTCGGTATCCGGCCTCAAATTGGGCTTCGCCCATGGGCAGCACATAATCGATCTGGGCCAGGATGTCGTCTTGGGTCTGGATCTCATTGATATTCTCCAATGCCAACAAATTTTGGTTGGGCACCACATTGTTTTCCTGTATTTCGGTGAACACGGCTTCATCATCATAGGAATATTGGAAATCCGCGGTCAGTTTATGCCCATCATCATTGAAATTATTGGTATAGTTCAAGGAGACTTGGTAACTGTTATCATTTTCGCTTTGATCCTCACTCCTGAATGTACGGCTGTTTAGGCTTCCGTCAGCAAAACGTTGGTTGTCGTTTTCGGTCAGGTCGTTTTCGTCCGACCATCGATAGAAAAAACTACCGGTAACCGATGATTTTTCCGTGAGGAAGTATTCCATGCCAATGTTTACGTTGAAACCTTCATTCTTTCTGGTAATGTCCCTGTCCTCAAAGATTCTGTCAAATTCGCTGGCATCACTGAGGTAGGTATTGTCAAAACGGCCGCCTCCAGGGGATTCACCACGGAAATATCCCAAGGTGTTGAAAATATTGAATTTGTCCGTTCTCAGGTTGAAGTTGGTCGTGGTCCTGGCATTGAAGGGCACTCCCACAGTGGCATTCACAGAACCGTTGATGCCCAAGGTCTTTTCTTTTTTAAGGACGATATTCAGGATACCTGCCGTTCCTTCCGCATCATATCGGGCAGAGGGACTGGTGATCACCTCTACTTTTTCAATGGCATCCGCGGGCAATTGCTGCAGCACATCGGTAGAACCAAACCCAGCAAGGGCAGAGGGTTTTCCGTTGATTAAGATTCGAACGTTGTCGTTCCCTCGAAGACTGATGCCCCCTTCCACATCCACGGATACGGATGGGATGTTGTTCAGGGCATCACTGACATTGCCGCCACTGGTAGTGATATCCTTTCCAATGTTATATATTTTTTTGTCCAATCGGACCTCCACCGTGGTCTTTTCCCCGACAACTTCCACTTCTTGTAGTTGTGCCACGTCGGGTGACAATCTTATGGAGCCAAGATCTATGGATGAGTTATAGGTCTGTCCATCACGGGCATAGGTCTTATAGGAAATGTATTCCACACGGATATTGTAGGTGCCAGGGGCCGTTTCAATCTCAAATAAACCACTGGGATCGGTGATTCCGCCAGTGACTTGGCTTGGGTCGTCTGCTTTTTGTAGAACAAATGTGGCGTACTCCAAAGGTTGTCCGCTATCGGAATCCAATATTTTTCCAGTAATTTTTATGGATTTCTGGTTTTGCTGCGCTTGTCCGTTAAATGGTAGAAAGACCAACAGCAACAACGGGATAATAATCCTGTGCATAGTTTGATTTTAGGTGGCAAAATTGGGTGGAAAAAAAGAGGTGAAGAAATTATTGTCTCCCAACAACGGATTTGGGCCTGTGAATGACCTTAAAGATTTGTTAATCCTTTTTCTTTTTCTTCTTCTTGGCCTTTTTGGCGTTGAACCTGTTTTCCTGAAGTTCCAGGAATGCATTGTATTTATCTTCGGGCAATCCGGCCTTTAATTCTTCGTTCTGCCGCTTTTGAATTTTCTCAACTTCCTCTTTCATTTTCAACGGCTCCAATTCTAAGATCTGTAGTTCTATCCGTTGCTGGACGGATTGCACCAATGAAGTCCTGACCACGGCCTGCTCAAAGGGATCCAGTTCCAGGGCTTCGGTTATGGAAGGCATCTGCTCGTCCACAATTTCTTCAGCTGTGGGAGGGGTCTCTTCTTTTTTGGATTCTGTTGGTCCTGCTTGTGGGACCATGTTCCGTTGTCTTCCATACCTACTGCCATAGCCATAGGGCGAACCATAACCGTATTGGGCCGCTACTTCGTTTATGGAAAGGATTCCCAATAAAAAGGCAAGAAAAAGTATGGTCTGTGTTCGTTTCATATTCTTAAAGATATGATTTTGTTTGGACTTGCAAGATGATACAAGATTAATTTCAGTTGAAATTCAATACTACAACAAATTTTTTATGTTCTCGGGCGGTCTTCCTATGACCGCTTTGTTTCCCTTCACCACGATGGGCCGTTCAATGAGCTTGGGATGTTCCACCATGGCCCGAATAATCTCATTATCCGACAGTTCTTTTCCCTTATAGTTTTCCTTCCAAATGGCTTCATTTTTCCGAACTAGGTCAATGGGGGCTATGTTTAGATGGCCTATCAATGACTTGAGCTCTTCTTTAGTAGGAACATCATCCAGATATTTGACAATCTCAAAATCTTTTCCCGATTTTTCCAAAATTTCCAACCCTTCCCGCGATTTTGCACATCTGGGGTTGTGGTATATTTTCAACATTTTATTCTTCTTTTTGGCCCATCATCATCAGATAGGCCTTTAAAAATGGATTGATTTCACCGTCCATCACCGCATCCACGTTTCCGGTTTCCTCACCGGTCCGAACGTCTTTCACCAATTTATAGGGGTGCATCACGTAGTTTCGGATCTGCGAACCCCACTCGATCTTCATCTTTGAGGATTCGATTTCAGCCCGGGCCTCCTGTTTTTTCCGCAGTTCTATCTCGTACAACTGGGATTTGAGCATTTTCAGGGCAGTTGCCCTGTTATCGTGCTGGGAACGGGAATCGGAACAGGAAATCTGTATGCCCGTAGGTTTGTGGAACAATTGCACCTTGGTTTCCACCTTGTTCACGTTCTGTCCACCTGCGCCACTGGAGCGCGCCGTGGTTATCTCGATATCCGAAGGGTTGATCTCAATTTCAATGGTGTCGTCCACCAGCGGATAAACATACACAGAGGCAAACGAGGTGTGCCGTTTGGCATTGCTGTCAAAAGGGGAGATGCGCACCAACCGGTGCACGCCATTTTCACCCTTGAGCCATCCAAAGGCATATTCCCCATCAATCTCCAGGGTCACGGTCTTTATGCCCGCCACATCTCCTTCTTGGTAGTTGAGTTCCTTTACGGTGTAGCCACTTTTCTCGGCCCACATGATGTACATCCGCATGAGCATGGATGCCCAGTCGCAACTTTCCGTACCTCCTGCGCCCGCCGTTATCTGTAGGACAGCAGTGAGTTCGTCACCTTCATCGGAGAGCATGTTCTTGAATTCCAGGTTCTCGATGGCCTCCTTTGATTTTTTGAACTGGTTGGTCACTTCTTCTTCTGAAACCTCCCCTGCCTGTTGGAATTCCACCAGAACTTCGAGGTCCCCGACCAAGGTTTTGGCCTCTTCATAGTCCTCCACCCATTTTTTCTTGAACTTGAGGGATTGCATCTGTTTTTGGGCTTCTTGTGGATTGTCCCAAAAACTGGGAGCGAGGGTCTTTTCTTCCTCGTTCTCTATTTCAATAAGTTTGGCATCGATGTCAAAGATACCTCCTTAACGCACCAAGGCGCTCCATAAGATCTTTCTGTTGATCTGTAGTTACCATGTAATCTATTTTCGGCAAAAATAGCTTTCTTTCGGCACATAGCCTTAAAAATAACCAAAGAGTCAGATTCAAGTATCAAGTATCAAGTATCAAGTGTCAAATACCAAATCCCAAATTCCAATAACCCAATGACCAACTTCCAAGATCAAGTACAAGTTCAAGTATCAAGCTTCAGGTTCCAAGTCCCAATTACTGAATAAATTAGTATGCAGTATGCAGTTGGCAGGGAATAACCTAACAATAAATAACTCAATAACCGACTTCGGATATCAAGCACAAGTTCAAGTATCAAGTTCCAAGTTCCAATAACTTAATAACTAAATAACAGAGTAACTCAATGTAAAATCATTTGCATATTTTTAAGGACAATTTTCAACCACATTATGAAGAACACCATCAACCTAGTTGCGTCATTCCTTTTAGTGGGATCGGCCATGATTGCCCAAACTTTTGAAAAGACCAAGGATTTCCAAAAGTTCAGCGGTTATTTTAATTTCTTTTATGATGATGGATCGGACAAGATTTATCTACAGGTGGATGACCTGGACAAAGAATTTTTGTATGTCTATTCCTTGAGCAGCGGTATTGGAAGCAACGATATAGGTCTGGATAGAGGGCAATTGGGGAACGAGCAGGTCGTTTTCTTCAAAAAAGCAGGCAATAAATTGCTTTTGGTCCAACCCAACTTGACTTTCAGGGCCATTACCGATAATGAACTGGAAAGAAAATCCGTGGAACAGGCCTTTGCCAAATCCATTTTGCACGGCTTTAAAATTGAAGAGGAGTCCAAAGGAAGCTATCTCATCGATTTCACCGATTTTCTGATGCGTGATGCCCATGGTGTCTCCGAGCGGTTGAAAAGAAGCAAGCAAGGATCTTATAGCTTGGATGCGAGCAAAAGTGCCTTGGCCTTTGACCGTACCAAGGCATTTCCCAAGAACGTGGAGTTTGATGTCACCTTGACGTTCAAAGGTAACCCCGAAGGGGCATGGATCCGATCCGTGACCCCAGATCCTAGTTTGGTGACCGTGGCCCAGCACCATTCATTGATCGAGCTTCCGGATGATAAATACAAAAAAAGGGCCTTTGATCCACGAAGCGGATCGTACCCTTTTTCATATTACGATTATGCCACACCCGTTCAGGAACCTATCCTGAAACAATTTGTAAGACGACATCGGTTACAGAAGAAAAACCCATCCGCACCGGTCAGTGAAGCTGTGGAGCCCATTATCTATTATTTGGACAATGGAACCCCGGAACCCATCCGTTCCGCATTGTTGGAAGGTGGAAAATGGTGGAACCAGGCCTTTGAGGCCATAGGCTATAAAGATGCGTTCCAAGTAAGAATATTACCGGACGATGCAGATCCCATGGATGTACGCTACAATGTGATCCAATGGGTGCACCGTTCCACGAGGGGATGGAGCTATGGCGCCAGCGTGATTGATCCCCGAACAGGGGAAATCATGAAAGGCCATGTGAGTTTGGGAAGTTTGCGGATCCGTCAGGACTTCATGATTGCCCAAGCGCTCATGAACAAGCCTTTTGCGGAGCGGGACGATAATTACCAGCCCATGTTGGAACTTGCTTTGGCCCGAATCCGTCAATTGTCCGCCCATGAAATTGGGCATACCCTTGGTTTTGCCCATAACTTTGCTGCAAGTCCGACCAACAGGGCTTCGGTTATGGACTATCCACACCCGCAATTTGAATTGGACGGAAACACCATCAGTTTTGCCAATGCCTATGATACTGGGATTGGGGAATGGGACAAAGTGATCGTAGCCTATTCTTATACTGATTTCCCTTCGGGAACCAACGAGCGGGATGCGCTGAACGGTATCTTGAAAAAGGCCCAAGACGACGGTCTGCGCTATATCTCGGACCAAGATGCCCGCGCAACAGGGGGTGCCCATTTGCTTGCCCATTTGTGGGACAATGGAAAGAGCCCCAGTCAAGAACTGGAGAGCATGTTGAAGATCAGGGAAAAGGCCATCGCCCAATTTTCCATTGACAATATTAGAAGTGGAGAGGCATATTCCACCTTGGAAGATGTTTTTGTGCCCATATATTTTTTCCATAGGTACCAGACAGAGGCCGTGTCGAAGGTGATAGGGGGTCTGGATTACAATTATGCGGTCAAAGGGGATGTGCAGACCCCTGTTAAACCCGTGAACGAAGCCGTTCAGGAAAAAGCATTGGAATCCATCCTGAAAACATTGGACGCCAAAGTCATTGCCATTCCCAAAGACAAATTGGACCTTTTCCCGCCACGGGCCATTGGCTTCTCCCGATCTAGAGAATCCTTCAAGGGGAGGACCGGGGTGAGTTTTGATGCCCTTTCCGTGGCCGAAACAGCTGCTGATATGACCTTGGGATTATTGTTGCACCCAGAACGCGCTTCCCGATTGATCCAACAGAAAAGCTTGGACAAAAACCAATTGGGCCTTCAGGAAGTATTGGACGAGACCGTCAAGGGTACTTTCGATCTTTCTCACAGGGACGGTTATGAGGAAGAAGTGCAGAACACCATCAACTTCAGGGTACTGTACCATATCATGAACTTGGCCGCACATGACGCAGTGCATCCACAGGTGAACGCCATCGCCAATGAAACCTTGAAAAGTTTGAAGACCCAGTTGCTGGGCAATGGGAAGAGTGCCATTTCCGCAGAAATGGTGAAGCGCATAGACAATTTTATGGAAAAACCCTTAGAGTTCAAACTGATTCCGGTCCCAGATATTCCCGATGGCTCACCCATTGGAATGGATTGTATGGACTAGCACGACGACTTAGCATATGGAGATAAATTTGATCAGTGACACGGTCACCAGGCCCACTCAAGGCATGTTGGAGGCCATGATGAACGCCAAAGTTGGTGACGACGTTTTTAAAAACGACCCCACCGTAAATGAACTGGAAGCCAAAGTGGCCGCCTATTTTGGGATGGAGGCTGCCTTATTTTTCCCTAGTGGCACCATGACCAACCAAACGGCCATCAAGATACACACGCAGCCCGGCGATCAGTTGATCTGCGATAAATATGCGCACATCTATAATTATGAAGGTGGTGGGGTGAGCTTCAACAGTGGTGTGTCCTGCAGGTTGGTGGACGGCGACAGGGGCATGATGACCGCCAAGCAGGTGGAGGAATCCATCAATCCCCCTGATTTTTACCATAGCCCTTTGACCACTTTGGTCTGTGTGGAAAACACCACGAACAAAGGGGGAGGGGCCTGTTGGGATTTTGGGGAACTCCAAAAAATCAGGAAAGTTTGTGATGAACATCACCTAAAATACCATTTGGACGGAGCCCGATTATGGAATGCCTTGGTGAAAAAAGGGGAAGATCCAAAAGATTATGGAAAGCTCTTCGATACCATTAGCGTTTGTTTGAGCAAGGGGTTGGGCTGCCCTGTGGGTTCTGTTTTGGTGGGAAGCAAGGAGCATATCGATAAGGCACTCCGTATCCGAAAAGTGTTCGGAGGTGGAATGCGCCAATCTGGATATTTGGCGGCGGCCGGGATCTATGCCATGGACCATCATATTGACCGCTTGGCCGATGATCATCAAAAAGCTGAGGAAATAGGAGCTGTTCTCAATGCTCTGGATTTCATCAAAAAAGTGGAACCCATCGAGACCAATATCATCATTTTTGAGATTGATGAGTCCAAAATGACCTCCAAGCGATTTTTGGACCAATTGGCAGAAAACCATGTTTCCATTATTGGTATGGGGCAGGGAAAACTACGCATCGTGACCCATTTGGACTATACCGACGAGATGCACCTGCATTTTTTGAATGTCCTGAAAAGTATAGCATAATTGTCACTTCGAGTGGTTTTGGCAAAGCCAAAATTGTATCGAGAAGTATATTTGATTTTCTTGCTAATAAAAATAACTATGAAAAGAGTTCTCGATACGTTTCCATCTCGCGATGCGCTTCGGAAACACTCGAACTGACCATTTCAACATAGTCACATTTAATAGTGGAAACGATTTTACTTCATAAAAGCATCCATCCCCGGGATGTTGGGCATGCCTTCCTTGGCGACGGCCGCCAATTCGGCCTCGTTTACCTTGGTCGCCTTTTCAATGGCCTTGTTCAGGGTGAGTATAAGGTAGTCTTCCAGTTGCTCCTTGTCCGCAAGCAGGGAATCGTCAATGGAAATCGATTTGATCTGCCGATTGGCCGTGAGGGTCACTTTCAACGCCCCATCCGAAGATTGCTCATCGATCATCACGGTGTTCAATCGTTCTTTGGTGGCTTCTACTTTCTTTTGGGTTTCTTTGAGTTTTCCCATCATTCCCATCAAATCTCCAAACATAGGTTCAAATTTTATCGTGTGTAAGGGCAAAAGTAGTAAATTGGCCAAAATCAAAACGAATGGTACAGTCTGTTTCAAAAATTTGTATTCTGGTTTTATGCCTTACTTTTGCATGCTCTTGCAAAAACAGTAAAGAAGAATCAATGAACATAGTTCCACCAGTGGCGCCCAAACATCCAACAAAGTTGGAAAAGCATGGGGATGTGCGGATAGATGACTATTATTGGATGAACAATAGGGAAGACCAGCAGGTCCTTGACTATTTGAACGCCGAAAACGAGTACTACCAAAAAATGACGGCCCACACGGTCAAGTTCCAAGAAGATCTTTTTCAAGAAATGAAGGGGCGCATCAAGGAAGATGATTCTTCCGTGCCCTATAAACTGGATGGATACTGGTACATCACCCGTTATGAAGAAGGTAAGGAATACCCCATCTATACCCGGAAGAAGGAAAGTCTGGAAGCAGAGGAGGAGCTCATGTTCGACTGTAACCAAATGGCCGAAGGGTTTGAATATTTCAACCTAAGGGGCGTATCCATCAGTCCAGACAATACTCTGGCCGCCTTTGCCACCGATACGGTATCCAGAAGGCAGTACAACATCCAGGTGAAGAACCTCCAAACCGGGGAAATCTATCCCGATATCATTGAAAATACCACGGGAAGTTCTGTTTGGGCCAATGATGGAAAAACCCTGTTCTATACGAAGAAGGACCCGGTTACCCTACGTTCCGACAAGATTTTTAAGCACGTTTTGGGCAAATCGTCCACAGATGATGAATTGGTTTTCCATGAAAAGGATTCGACCTACAATACATTTGTCTATAAGACAAAATCCAGAAAGTTCATCGTCATAGGCTCTGCCAGTACCCTTACTTCGGAGTATCGTTTCTTGGATGCCAATGATCCCAACGGAGAATTCAAGATATTTTCCCCACGCGAAAAAGGGGTGGAGTATTCCATTTCCCATTACGATGGAAACTTTTACGTGCTGACCAACAAAGATGGGGCCACCAATTTCAAGTTGATGACGACAGGTGAAGATCGTACGGCATCAGATAATTGGAAAGAATTTATACCGCATCGGGAAGATGTGTTGTTGGAAGATGTGGAAATTTTCAAGGATTATTATGTGCTTTCCGAACGTGAAAATGGATTGAACCAGATGAAAATATCCCGTTGGGACGGTTCGGACAGTTATTATTTGCCCTTTGATAGCGAAACCTATGTGGCCGGGCCTTCGGTAAACTTGGATTTTGACACGAAGGAGCTTCGTTATTATTACAACGAAATGGGGTCACCCTACGCCATCATTGACTTCAATATGGAAACCAAGACCAAAAAGGTCTTGAAGGAACAGGAAGTCCTCGGGGGCAAGTTCGATAAGAACAATTACAAAACGGAACGGCTTTGGGCCACCGCCCGCGATGGGGTAAAAGTGCCCATTTCCTTGGTGTACCATAAGGATACGCCCTTGGACGGCACCAGTCCCTTGTTGCAATATGGTTATGGGTCGTATGGAGCCACCATTGACCCTTATTTCTCATCCGTGAGGTTGAGTTTGTTGGATCGTGGGTTCATCTATGCCATAGCACATATCCGTGGTGGGGAGTATTTGGGAAGACCTTGGTATGAAGACGGTAAACTTTTGACCAAGAAAAATACATTTACCGATTTTATCGACGTTTCCAAATTCCTTATTGAACAAAAATATACCAGTGCCGATCATTTGTATGCCATGGGCGGCTCAGCAGGTGGATTGCTGATGGGAGCCGTCATCAACATGGAACCTGAACTGTACCATGGTGTGATAGCTGCAGTACCTTTCGTTGATGTGATCACGACCATGTTGGACGATACCATCCCGCTCACCACGGGCGAGTATGACGAATGGGGCAACCCCAACGATAAGGAGTATTACGATTACATCAAATCCTATTCCCCATACGATAATGTGGAAAGGAAAGCCTATCCCAATATGTATGTGTCCACAGGATTGCACGATTCCCAGGTACAGTACTGGGAGCCAGCCAAATGGGTCGCCAAACTGAGGGAATACAAAACGGACGATAACCTCCTGTTCCTGGATACCAATATGGATGCCGGACACGGTGGGGCCTCTGGTCGTTTTGAAGCTTTGAAGGAGACGGCGAAGGAATATGCTTTCATTTTAGATCTGGAAGGAAAAGCCCATTTAAAATAAAATGTTACTTTTGCATGGAGCAATTTTCTAAAACTTTAGTAATTTGCTCCTTACCAATACCAGTTATGAAGAAACAGATAAATGCGCATAGCAGTATCCTAGACTTAATTGGAAGTACCCCCTTAGTCAAGCTAAACAGAATAGCGGCCCCCCTTACCGGAAACTTCTACGCCAAGTTGGAATCCTTCAACCCAGGGCATTCCTCAAAGGACAGAATTGCAGTCCACATCATTGAAGAAGCGGAACGTCAAGGCATTTTGAAACCGGGCAGCACCATCATTGAGACCACATCGGGCAATACAGGCTTCAGTCTGGCCATGGTAAGTATTATAAAAGGTTACAAGTGCATCTTGGCCGTAAGTTCAAAATCCTCCCCGGACAAAATCGACATGCTCCGCTCTATGGGTGCGAAGGTATATGTATGTCCTGCCCACGTGAGCGCGGACGATCCACGTTCCTATTACGAAGTGGCCAAGACCTTGCACAGCGAGACACCGAACTCCATCTACATCAACCAATATTTCAACGAACTGAACATCGAGGCCCATTACAAGAGCACTGGTCCCGAAATTTGGGAGCAGACCAATGGACAGATCACCCATTTGGTGGCCTGTAGTGGAACAGGGGGAACCATTTCAGGGATCGCCCGCTATTTGAAAGAGCAGAATCCAAACGTAAAGGTTTTGGGAGTCGATGCTTACGGTTCTGTCCTGAAGAAATATCATGAAACAGGGGAATTCGATCACAACGAAGTATATCCGTACCGCATCGAAGGACTAGGCAAAAACCTTATTCCAGCGGCCACAGACTTTAATTGTATAGACCGCTATGTCAAGGTAACCGATGGAGAAAGTGCCCACATGGCCCGAAAATTGGCACATACAGAAGGTATTTTTGCAGGCTATACCAGCGGTGCTGCCATGCAGGCACTCTACCAATTGGACACCGAAGGAGAATTTACCGCAGATAGCAATGTCGTGGTGGTGTTTCCCGATCATGGGTCAAGGTACATGAGCAATGTATACAGTAACGAATGGATGGAAAACCAAGGTTTTTTCGATATCCAAAACGCCGAAGTACCAGAGAAAATAGAATACATTAAGTAAAATGAACACATAGGAATTGGTAAGGACGGCAATGCAAAACATTGTCGTTTTTTTGTGCAAAAATTTCGTTGTGTGAGCTACTTAAAAATATATACTTTTGCAGTTGAATCAAATTTTAAAGGTAAATGAGAGATTTATTTGATAGAATCATTGAAAATAAGGGACCGTTGGGAAAATGGGCCTCACAGGCCGAAGGATATTTTGTATTCCCGAAATTGGAAGGACCCATTTCCAACAGGATGAAATTCCAAGGAAAGGATGTCATAACGTGGAGTATCAATGACTATCTGGGTCTCGCCAGTTCACCGGAAATCAAAAAAGTGGACGGGGAAGCCGCCATGGAGCACGGGGCTGCCTATCCCATGGGCGCCCGTATGATGAGTGGCCATACCGATTTCCACGAGCAGTTGGAGAAGGAACTTGCCGAATTTGTCCACAAACAAGCATCATATCTGTTGAACTTTGGTTATCAAGGATTTATGTCCGTCATTGACGCATTGGTCTCCAAGGATGACATTATTGTATACGATGTGGATTGTCATGCCTGTATTATTGATGGGGTGCGACTACACATGGGGAAACGTTTCACCTTTAAGCACAACGATCCAGAAAGCCTTGAAAAGAACCTCGAACGTGCCACCAAAATGGCCAACGAGACCGGTGGAGGCATTTTGGTCATTTCCGAAGGGGTCTTTGGAATGAGAGGTGAACAAGGTATCCTTAAAGAAATTGTGGAGCTGAAGAAAAAATTCAAGTTCAGGTTCTTGGTGGATGATGCACACGGTTTTGGTACGTTGGGAAAAACAGGTGCCGGAGCAGGTGAGGAGCAAGGTGTACAGGACGGCATTGACGTCTATTTGGCCACTTTTGCCAAATCCATGGCAGGAATCGGGGCCTTTGTTGCCGCAGATAAAGAAATCATCGAGTATTTGAAATATAACCTCCGTTCTCAGATGTTTGCCAAATCTTTGCCGATGGTCTATGTGAAAGGCGCATTGAAGAGGTTGGACATGTTGCGTACCATGCCCGAACTGAAGGCAAAACTTTGGGAAAACGTAGACGCTTTGCAAAATGGTCTTCGTGAGCGTGGGTTTGACCTTGGAACAACCTCGAGCTGTGTAACTCCTGTCTATTTGAACGGTAGTATTCCAGAAGCGATGGCCTTGGTAAAAGACCTTCGTGAAAACCATGGTATTTTCTGTTCCATTGTGGTATATCCGGTAATTCCCAAGGGATTGATCCTATTGCGCTTGATTCCTACGGCCACCCATACCATGGAAGATATTGTCGAGACTTTGGATGCTTTCTCATCGATAAGGGAAAGACTGGAAAACGGAACCTATAAGCGACTTTCTGCTGCCGTTGCGGCCGCGATGGGGGAATAATTGGGTTTCTTCTAGTTTTTCATTCGTTTTTGAATCACTCCATTTTTTAGGATGGTGTTGATGGATTGAGTATTTACTGGTGAAAAACAAGAGACTTTTTCAGTCCAGATATAGCTCGGCAGCGTTTTGTATGCCTTTGCCTAGAGGTCTTTTCGGTACGTCCTTCTGCGCTTGTGCGTCACAGGATCAAAATGCTTCCACATCTGCCGAATGGCCACATTGTCCTCCAGTTCTGGTGTACGGATACAGTTCACGATGCCCTTTTTGGTGAAGGTGTGGTAAAACTCGTTGAAGATAATGGCCGTGACCCCTTTGTTCTGATAGTCGGGGTGGATACCGATCAGGTAAAAAATCACATCCTTGCTGTTCTTCCTGGCGTTCAATAAATGAAAGATGCCCGTTGGGAACAGTTTGCCGTTCGCTTTTTGCAATGCTTTGGAAAAAGAGGGCATCACAATGGCAAAAGCCACCAAATTGTCATCCGAATCCACTACAAATTTGATATACTCTGGGTTGATGAAACTAATGTATTTTTTTTTGAAATACTCTTTTTGTACATCCGTGATCCGTACAAAGGAAGACAGTTTAGAATACGTTTCATTGAACAGGTCGAACATTTTGTCCACCCAGGGCATAATCTCCGAGCTCTTCTCAAAATTCATTTCCTTCAGCCCGTATCGCTTCTTTATCAAAAGGTTGGCCTTATAGAAAAACTGTGGATCTGCCTTTGCGGCCAAAAACTTGTTTTCCAGATATTCCTTTTCCTTAACAAAGCCATGGTGTTCATAGTGTGACTGATAATAGGGATGGTTGTACCAAGTGATCATGGTCCCGATATGGTCAAAACCTTCGATGAGCACCCCAACTTTGTCCAGATTGGAGAAGCCCACGGGTCCTTCCATATATTCCAATCGGTGTTGTTGGCCGACTTCCCTCACCTTATCGAGCAACGCCTTGGAGACTTCAAGGTCGTCCACAAAATCGAACCAACCGAAACGCATCTTTTTGAGGTTTTGGTCGTTCACTTCCAACCAATTGATAATGGCAGCAACACGTCCGACTATTTTGTTGTCTCTATAGGCCAAGAAAAAGGAAGCTTCGGCGTTTTCAAAAACAGGATTGATGTCCTTATCAAAGGAATCCATCTCGTCTTTGATGATGGGAGGCACCCAATAGGGAGAACCTTTATAGAGCGAGAACGGGAATTTGACAAACTGCTTGAGGTCTGCTTTGGACTGGACCTGTTTTATAGTGACCATACATCAATTTTTGCAAGGCCAATAATAGGGAATATTGGTAATAGTAAAAAGCGAAACCGCTATGTATTGAAAAATCCTTGGGTTTGAAAAGCAATACAACGGATAACTGTTATTAAGTTACTCAGTTATTTAGATGGCACGCTTTAATAACTCAATAATCTATAACTCAATCAACTGGTTTGATGTTGTTACATTTAAGTAGGAGATAATGTTTTAACTAACATAAAATGAGTCAAATATAAAAAGAGACAATAAAAAAATTAGAAATCGATATCATCTTTCTCTTTCTTTCTGTCCTTTTTCGACTTTCGCTTGTTGGCGTTCTTTTTGATGCTGCCGTTTTGGCCAGGTTGCTGCTCATCTATCGCTTTCACTTGATCTTTATGGAAGTCCAGGCGATAGGAAAAGCCCAGAACGGCAAAAATGCGTGATGGCGAATTCTTGAAACCTGATCCGAGGTGAAAATCGGCCTGAAAATCGGGGTTGATGAGGCGGGCCACACCGGTCCTGAGAATAATATCGGAATAGCGGTCCCCCGAAATACCTTGACCTTCCACAAATATGCTCCATCTGGGATCTCTGAAGGCATGGGTCACCGAAAGGGCGTAGCGCCATTCCGGAAAATCCGTCCCAATCCGGTCATAGGCGATGTTGGAGATCAGCACCACCCTCGGGGACAATCTGCTTTGCGTATTCACACCTCCTCTATACGAAAGACTGGGATCTCCTGGATAAAAAGGGTTATCGCCAAACAAGAAATTGGCCCCACCATACAGGGATACAGCTGGAATGAGGTTTTTCCATTGGAACACATTGTTGGCCCTCCAGCTATACAGGTTGGGTTTGTTGCGTTCAGCATTTTTATAGGGATCGTACACCAGATATTTCAGGCCCAGACGGTTCCGTGAAAAATTGGTCAAGTTTCCTTCGATACCAAAATCGGGATAGGTAATGTTCTGGCTCATGAAAGACCCCTCCAAATTGATTTCCAGTTCCTCGAAAAGCAATCCGTATCGAAGGGCGTAATCCGTCCCAAAAATATTGGAATCAGAGTTCAAATCCACATTGTCCTGCTGCTCATAGAAGAGCCCCACCTCTGCCTGCGCCACGCCTTTGCCCACAGCATAGGCGCTCACGGCCCTTCCTGGCCTATTGGAATTGATGACGTCCGTGTACTGTGCGCTGAGAAGCGTTGGGAGTAGAACAAAAAAGAAAATTGACCTTTGGGCAATGGAAAAATCCATATAACTGATTTTAATACTATTTTAAGATACGTTTCCGGGGTTTAGTGGACCAACAGTGTAATTTTGTTACAATAACGAGAGCTATATGGTTTTACTACAAACGATTTTAATCATCATATTAGTATATTTTGGGTTGAAATTGCTCCTAAAATGGTTGGCCCCCAAATTGCTCAATTATGCGATCAAGAAAACGAGTGAACGATTTGGGCAGCAGTTTGGGGGTGCTCAGGATTTTAGCGGGGATAGGACGCATGAAGGGGATACCACCATTGTCAAAAAGCCGTTCAGAAGATCTAACCCCTCAAAAAAAGTTGGAGAATACATAGATTTTGAAGAAATTGACTAATATTTGTCTTTTCAAAACCTATCCATGAATCTCTCCCCAAAAGCCATTATCACCCATATTTGTGTAATCGGTTTGTTCGTCCTTGCTGCATTGCTCTATTTTTATCCAGTGTTGCAGGGCAAGGCCATTTTCCAATCCGATATTGCCCAATACAAGGGCATGGCCAAGGAACGGGATGCCTATAAGGAACTGACAGGAGAGGAGTCTTACTGGACCAACAGTGCGTTTGGCGGAATGCCCACCTATCAGTTGGGGGCCAACTATCCGAACGATTATGTAAAAAAACTAGATCGAACCATCCGTTTTTTGCCCAGACCTGCAGATTATCTGTTTCTGTATTTTATTGGCTTTTATATTCTGCTGCTCTGCTTGAAGGTCGATTTTAGATTGGCGGCGATTGGGGCTTTGGCCTTTGGTTTTTCCACCTATCTCATCATCATTCTCGGTGTGGGACACAATGCGAAGGCACATGCACTCGGGTATATTCCCATGGTCTTGGGCGGGATTGTGCTTGTTTTCAGAAAGAAATACTTATTGGGGTTCATATTGACGGCTGTGGCCATGGCACTGGAAATCACTGCCAACCACTACCAAATGACCTATTACTTTATGCTTCTGGTGTTGCTTCTGGGTCTTGTGCAACTCATTTATGCCATCAAGGAAAAGCAACTGAAACATTTTTTTGTTTCTGTGGGCATCTTGATTCTGGCCGTTGTACTGGGTGTTGCCACCAATGCTACGGGGATTATGGCCACCAAGGAATATGCGGATTGGAG
>JASBTQ010000044.1 GCA_030148335.1 Allomuricauda sp.
CGTTTTCTGCATTCAAAAATTTTAGTTTTTACAAAGTTATATTTTTTTTGTTTTCTTAGCCTTAGTTTTTAACAAATCGATAAGGCGTACCACATTGGGAGAACATACTCGGATAATCAAACTTGATGCCACGGATTCCACAAATGTGTATTTGAAGGAACTGTCGCTATCAGTGCAGCTGGCCGATTATACGGTCGTTGTCGCAAAAAAGCAGCTCAAGGGCAGGGGGCAGATGGGTTCTGTTTGGCAATCAGAAGAAGGTAAAAATCTGACATTCAGTATTTTGAAAAAGTATAGTTCAATGCCCGTTGAACAGCAATTTTTGCTGAATATCGGGGTGTCATTGGCAGTTTGTGATACGTTGGAAGGACTTTCCATACCCGACATGATGGTGAAATGGCCCAACGACATTATGTCAGGTTCCTTCAAAATTGGTGGCATATTGATAGAGAATGTCCTAAAAGGACAATGGGTCCAACACTCGATTATCGGAATCGGGTTGAACGTGAACCAGGTCCATTTTGAAAATCTGGACAAAGCGGCTTCGATGAAATCCATCACCGGACATTTTTATGATCTTGATGAACTGCTGCACAGCATCTTGGACAAACTTTATTTGCATTTGAATGAAATCGAGGGAAAAACGATGGCCCAGCTTTTGCCTGCCTATGAAAAACGCCTGTTCAGGAAGGATAAGCCATCCACATTCACCAATGCCCATGGCGAACGTTTCATGGGATTTATTCGAAGGGTGTCGGATACAGGCAAGCTCGTTTTGGAGTTGGAGGATCAGATTTTTAGGGAATATGACCTGAAGGAGGTAACCTTGCTCTACTGAACTGTTGTTTGGTTATTGGGGCTTGGTGCTTCCTTTTGTTGGATTTGATACTTGCACTAGCACAAGATACAGTATAATGCCACCACACACTTGCCTTCAGCTTCAACTATATTTTGTCCAAGTTTTTGGAGAGGGTCTCCATGAAATTGGTGATGGGCGATTTGATCATCATGGCCATCATGGCATTGAACTGACCTTCGAAACTCAATCCCACTTCGCTTTCATTTTCCCCTAAAGAGGTAATATCTGCGGTCAATGTGAACGGAAGTTTGTCACTGGCAGCGCCCAGGACCACTTTGTCGTTGGGGTGTTGTTCCTTCAGTCTGAGAACGATTTCCGGCATGCCCTTTAGGGCAAATTTGAAGGTCTTTTCATCCAGCACCTCAAACTTGTCGATGTTTTCTGGCATCAGGGTCTCAAAGTTTTTGATGTCCGTGAGGAAGTCAAATACGTCCTTGTCGCTCTTGGATACTTTCTTTTTGGAGGTTTCTATGTGCATGGTGTTCGTTTATTTCCATTCCTGTGGATTGGATCTCCACTCCAACAGGGTCTTCAATTGTGATTCTTTGATGTAATGGGTCTCGGAGGCCTGTTCCACCAAGTGCTCGTAGTCAGAGAGGGTGTGCAGTTCCACGCCTTCCTGCTCAAAATTGGTGGTCGCCACGGGGAAACCGTAGGTAAAGATGGCGAGCATGCCCTTTACTTTTGCATTTTGGTCCTTTAGGGCCTTAACGGCATTGAGGCTGCTTTTTCCCGTACTGATGAGGTCTTCGATGACCACAACGGATTGGCCGGATTCAAATTGGCCTTCAATCTGGTTCTGCCGTCCATGGGATTTGGGTTCGGGCCGCACATAAATGAAGGGCAATCCCAGTGCTTCGGCCACCAAAATGCCTATGCCTATGGCACCTGTGGCCACTCCGGCGATGACGTCGGGCTTTCCGTAGAGGTTTTCCACTTGTTTGGCCATTTCCTCTCTCACAAAATTCCGGATTTCCGGGTAGGAGAGCATGATCCTGTTGTCGCAATAAATGGGGGATTTCCACCCGGATGCCCATGTAAAGGGATTTTCGGGTTCCAACTTTATTGCATTAATTTGTAAAAGCAGCTCTGCTGTCTTTTTAGCAATTCCCTTATCTAAAACCATTGCGCAAATGTATGAAGTTTTTGTTAATGAGTCCCCACTGATCTTAACAAACGAGCGCCCGGAAAAATCCAACGGAAACCTGTTTTCGTTGGACGGTGATTCCATAATGGAGGCCATTGAGCTTTTGTCCAAAAAGAAATTGAAAAAGGCCTATCTGTACCATCCGGACGGGAACAAAATACTCAAACTTTTTATGCACAAGATTCCCGTGGTGGTGGCTGGGGGTGGTTTTGTGGTGAACCCAAAGGGAAAGGTGCTGTTCATCCATCGAAATGGAAAATGGGACCTGCCCAAAGGTAAGGTGGACAAAGGCGAATCCATTGAGAATGCCGCTATTCGCGAAGTGGAGGAGGAGACCGGGGTGACTGGTTTGGTCATCGAGAAGTTTCTGCGAACCACCTACCATGTCTTCAAACGCAACGGGGAATACCAGTTGAAGCAGACGCATTGGTTTTTGATGTCCACGGATTATGATGGGAAATTGGTCGCCGAGAAGGCCGAAGGCATCAAAAAAGTGAAATGGAAAGGCCCCGAAAAAGCGGCTAAAGCACTAAAAAATTCCTATAAGAACATCAAGATATTGTTTGACGATCCGTTTATTTCTTAGTCAATATCCCAGAAGTTTCACTGCCCTTTGCCACCCTGAACACGGGGTAGGAGAGATAGGCTTCTTCCAGATGCACGGAACGTTGGAAAATCCAATCCAGTTGTGCGTACCAGTTGTTCGCAAAATTGAGGTCCAATTTCTTTTTGGCCTCAAAATTTTGACGCAGAATGGAATCTTTTTGTAGCATATCCAAGGCAACATCTTCAAAGACGTAGGGTGAAAAACCTTCTTTCTGTTGAAGATAGGTGTCAAAGAAGTTCCAGTTGAAAAAGGAATCCACGGCATGGGGCTCCAAGGTTTCCAGAAGGTATCGTATGCCCGGTTGTCGGGTGGGGACCACAAAATCCCCCACTTTGAAGGCAACTTTTTTGGTGTTTTTTTCCACTTTGGTATTGTAGTGCAGGTAATGACCCTCGTATGGGGCGTTTCGGGTGTCATAGTCCAATATGGTGTAGGTCTCCACGGTGAGCGTAGTGTCCTTGTCCAGTTTGAAATATTGGATCTTGTTGGCATCCAATCTTTCCATGACCTTTTGTTGGCTTTGCCTGATGATATAAGCCTCGGGAACGGAAACAGTGTCCACGGGGTAATATTGGTCCTGATAGACGACCTCTTTGGTGAAAGGTTTTGTCCTGTCATATTTTAACCGTGGAAGTCCGGTCACCTCGCTCATAAAGCGTTCCGCTTCAAAACCTTTAAAATTGAGCGTGGAACTTTGCGTGGTGTCCACCTGCCAGTTCAGGTAATATTCTGTGAGGTCCAGATTTTTTTCCAATGTCTCCCTGCGTAGCTTCTTTATGGTTTCATGTTCGTTTTCCACTACGGCGATCAAGCTTTCCATGATCTCGTATGTGCCTTCGACCCTTTGTTTGTAAGGTTTCAGCATGTGGGTCTCCACCATCAGCCCCAAGGTGCTCCAAAGTGTGGTATAGCCTGTGGAATATCTGGGGTGGTCAATGAATTGACTGAAACCCATTTCTGGGGGCATGTTGAAAACGTTGACATAGGGTGTGATGTCCCAATCTTTTTCTGCCAACGACTTTTCGATATCTGGCATGAAGGAATTGTGGAGATATTCCCCAAGGTCCCCGCCCAATTTATTGTGCTGGGTAAACAAATGCGTCAGTATATATTGATAATCGGCACCATTGCTGACATGGTTGTCAATGAACACGTCGGGCTTTACCAGGTGGAAGATGTCCGCAAAGGTCTTGGCGTTCTTGGAATCCATTTTGATGAAATCCCTGTTCAAGTCATAGTTCAAGGCATTTCCCCGGAAACCATATTCCAATGGACCATTTTGGTTGGCCCTGGTGGTCGAGTTCCTGTTGAGGGCCCCTCCAATGTTGTAGATGGGTATGGTGACCAATACCGTTTTTTCGGGTGCAGGTACATTTTTGGTGGCCAGGTCCCTGTAAAGCATCATCGTGGCATCGATGCCATCGCTTTCACCGGGATGAATTCCGTTGTTGATGAGAATGATTGTTTTTTCCTTTCTGATGTTCTCAAAATTGAAGTCCCCATCCGGATTGAAGGTCACCATGTGCAAAGGTTGTCCGCTATCCGTTTTTCCAATGGTATGAATATTTATCTGCGGAAAATCACGGGCCAGTTTAATATAAAAATCGATGGTCTCAGCATAAGTGGCGGTCTCCTTTTCTCCAGATGCTTCGTAAACGGTCTGGTAAGAAGTTTGCTTGTCCTGTTTTTCCGTTTCGCAAGAGAGGAACAAGAATAGGGCCGAAAAAATCAGGGTGTATTTTGAAAAAGTGCGTATGTGTTTAAAGACCAGCATAAAAGGGAACAATTATTTGCAGCCCAAAAATAAAGAATATTATGATCACGAGGCCATATCGATGCTGTCCAAATCGCTGGTCTCGATTTTAAAGATGGGCTTGTTCTTGAAATTGAGCGTATGGGGACATCTATCCTTATATTCGTTCCACTTTTGGTAATCCAGGGGATCTATGGAGGATGTGATCATGTTGATGATGATACGCTCCTTGATGTCCAGTCCCATCAGTTCTTCCAGAAAGTCCCATCCGTCCATGATGGGCATGTTGATGTCCAAAAAGATGACTTCGGGGATGCACCGGTTGTTCTCGGTCCGTTCTTTGAGGGCGTCAAAGGCTTCCTTACCGTTCTGGAAAATCTGTATATCGTCACAGATTGCTACAGGTTTTAACACCTTTTTGATGCCAAATACGGTAATCGGGTCGTCATCCACAATAAAAATACTACTTACTTTCTTCATTGAAATATACATTGAAAGTAGCACCTTTGTCCACTTCACTGTTTACTGTTATACTTCCGCCCATGGCCTCTATCTGGTTCTTGATGATATAGAGACCGATGCCCTTGGCGTCCTTCCTATTATGGAACGTTTTGTACATGCCAAATATTTTATCGCCGTATCGCTCCAGATCTATTCCCAGACCATTGTCCGATACGCTGAAAATTAATGTTTTGTTCCTCTTTTTTGCGTCCATGGTGATGATGGGGCTCCTTTCCGGACTGCGGTATTTCACGGCATTGGTCACCAAGTTCAGTATAATGCTGTCCAGGTATGCCGGAACACTCCACACGACCATATCCTGCGGGATATTGTTGATGATCTTCACTTTGTTCTTTTCCAAGAAGGCGGAAAGGTTTTGCCGCACTTTGTCAATGCTTTCATTCAGGTTGAGTGGTTTTTTGCTCAGGGTCACATTCGTATTGATGTCCACCACCTGGTTGAGGTTCTCCAAAGTCTCCAGCAGACTGTCGGATGCCTGGTTGAGCATGGTCATGATATGGGCTTTTTCCGCTTCGTCCTTTTCTTCCGATAAAAATTTCAGCAACATGGAAAAGTTTGCCGAGTGGGAGCGTAGGTTATGCGATACGATATGGGCAAAATTGATGAGTTTCTTGTTCTGGACAGAAGTGATGTTGATCAAATTCCTCAACTGGTCCTCCTTTTTCTTCATGGCAGTGATGTCCATCCCTATACCGATAAGGCCGCTTATTTTTCCTTCCAGGTCGAATAGCGGGATCTTGGATGTCAGGAAATAGGTGATCTGTCCATCCTTCTTGATGCTGATGGTCTCCTTGCCCAGCATGGGTTTCAACGTCCTGATCACCTCAAGGTCCTCCTCCCTTGATATTTTTGCCACTTCCTTGTCATAATGGTCAAAATCGGTTTTTCCAATGACTTCCTTGGCGCTTTTCCCCAAATAGTCGCACTCGGCCTTGTTCACCAATATCTTTTTGGAATCCAGATCCTTTACGAACACATTCAAAGGGAGGTTGTCTATCAGGGCGGTGAGCAACTGTTGGTGTTGCTTGATCCTGGTTTCTGTGGTGACCTGTTCGGTAATGTCCTGAATGGTCCCGAACAATTTTACGATCTTCCCATTTTCACTAAGGGGCCTTCCTGCAACGCTCACCCATTTTTCCTCACCGGTCTGGGTGAGGATGGTCAATTTTTTGTTGAAAGGCGTTCCTTCATGGATCGCACTGTGGAAGAGCATCGATATTTTGTTGCGACTGTATCCTTGCTTGTAAAAGGCGATGGCATCCGCTACATTGGGATGATAGGATGGCGGTACCATGTGGATTTTTTTCGTTTCCTCGCACCAAAAAAGTTGCTCTGTGGCAATATCGTATTCCCAACAACCCACTTGGGCCACTTCGGATTTGGTCTTCAAGATGTTGTTGACCTTTTCCAGCTCCAGTTCCATTGCCATCTCACGGGAAATATCATCGGTCTGAATAATGGAACCCACCACATTTTCCTTTTCATCGAACCAAGGGGCAAAAGTGCTCTCAAACCACTTTGCCATTGTTCCGCTCCCTGTTTGGTGCCGAATGGAAAATGATTTGTTGCTTGATAGTTTTTTTCGAAGACCGTCCCTTTCCGGATAGAGATGGAGAATATTGATTTCAGCACTGTTTTTGGGATGGATCCCAAAAACATTCAACCAAGAATCGGAGGCATCCACTACCAAGCCATCCATCGCCACGAAGGCCGTGGCTTTGGGCAACTGTTTCAATAAGTAATGCTGCGCAATTCTTTCAACTGCTTTCAAACTCGGGGGTATTAGGGAAACTTTATGCTATTAAGAAATTTCTGACCAATGTAAGCGTAATGCATCAGCCCACTCATTTATTGTTGTGAAATGCCCTAAAAATGTTGTTTTCTTGACAAATGTCAATATTCTGGTGGTTTTTTATGGGCTACCCCTTCAAAAGAAAGAAAAGTATATGTGTAAAATATCAGAAATTGACCACAACGGTATCGGGAACCAGTCCCGTATAGTCTCCGCCATTTCGTATGACATCCCGAACAATGGATGAACTGATGTAGGATTTTCCTGATGAGGTCAACAGGAAGACGGTCTCTATTTCAGAAAGTTTTCGGTTGGTATGCGCTATGGCCTTTTCAAACTCAAAGTCGGCAGGGTTGCGGAGCCCTCTCAGAATAAAGGTCGCCCCAATCTTTTTGCAGAAATCCACGGTCATGCCCTCGTAGGTCATCACCTTGATCTTGGGTTCGTCCTTGAAGGCTTCCTCAATGAACTTTGTGCGTTCCTCCAGGGAGAACATGTATTTTTTGTCAGCATTGATTCCGATGGCGATCACCAGTTCATCAAAGAGCGTAACGCCTCTTTTTATGATGTCGTAATGCCCTAGGGTAAGGGGGTCAAAGGAACCGGGGAACACTGCACGTCTCATGGTCGAAAGGTTTTGTCCAAAAATACGGTTTTCTATCGTAAGGCCTCTTCAATGGCACTATCGAACAAGGTTTCCAAGGAAATCCCTGCCACGCCGGCTTGTTGTGGCAGTAGGCTTTCCTCTGTAAGCCCCGGTGTGGTGTTGATCTCCAAAAGATGGGGCACATCCCCGATAAATATAAATTCACTTCGGGTAAAGCCTTTCAATCCCAGCGTCCTATAGATGAATTCTGCCATTTTCCTCACGTTGGTCTCCTGTGCAGTCGATATGCGAGCAGGTGTGATTTCTTGTGATTTGCCCATATATTTGGCCTCAAAGTCAAAAAAATCGTTCTCGGAAACTATTTCGGTAATGGGCAGTACGGTCACTTCGCCCTTGTAGGTGATTACGCCCACGGATACTTCGGTGCCGTCTAAAAAGGATTCAATGATCACCTGGCTGTCCTCTTTGAAAGCCACGTCTATGGCCCCGGCCAGTTCTTCCTTTTGGTACACCTTGGAAATCCCGTAGCTGCTGCCAGATCGATTGGCCTTCACAAAACAAGGGAGTCCCACTTTCTCCACAATGGCAGCCTCGTCCACGACCTGCCCCTTGTTCAGGTAATAGGAAGTGGCGCAGGGCACACCATAAGGTTTCAGCGTGCTCAACAAGTCCCTTTTGTTGAAGGTAAGGGCCGATTCGTAATGGTTGCAAGAAGTGTGGGGAATGCCCAATAGTTCAAAATAAGCCTGCAATAGCCCATCTTCGCCAGGCGTCCCATGAATGGCATTGAAAACACAATCGAAATGGATCTTGTTGCCATTGGGCTGGATGCTGAAATCTGCCTTGTCCACAGGAAATTCCTGATTGGATGCATCAAGATAGATCCATTTTTCCCTGCTGATCACGATTCGGTAGGTGTTGTATTTTTGGGTATCCAAAAATTTGTGTACCACGTTGCCGCTCTTGATGGAAATGTTGTATTCACTGGAGTGGCCGCCCATGATAATGGCAATGTTCTTTTTCATCTGCTTTTCAAAATATCGCTTTGTCAAAGTAAAGAAAAAAGGGAAGGCTTTCCTATATTTGTTCCGATAAGGTTTTCCACATGAAAAATTTTTTGGAGTTCTTGAAAAGTAAAACGTTCCTCATTCAGTTGGGACTGGCCGTTGTGGCCGCGGTGGTGATTGTTTTTGCCACTTTGCAATGGCTGAAGGGCACGACCAACCATGGCGAGTTTGTGGAAGTTCCGGATTTTTCAAAAATGTCGGTCGCAGAAATGCGAAAAGCGGTCGAGGAAGCGGGATTGCGCTATCAGGTTCTCGACTCATCCGAATACAACCCCGATTATCCGAGATTTTCCATTTTGGACCAGAACCCGCCTGCGGGCAACAAGGTAAAGTCCAATAGGAAGATCTATTTCACCGTAAACCCATCAGGTTACAAAAAAGTGAGTGTTCCCGATATCATCCAAGTCACCCAACGCAACGCAACGGCCATGCTCAGGGCCGTGGGATTGGATGTGGAGCGGGTGACCTACATAGACCAACTGGGCAAGGACATGGTCTATAATATGAAGTTCAAAGGGAAATACGTAAAGCCAGGCGACAAGCTGCCCAAGACCTCCAAGATCGAGCTGATCTGCGGGAACGGGACCATACCCGAAAGCGCACGTGTACAGGCAGATTCCCAATAATCATGGACTTCGAGGACAACCAAGAACTCTCCCAAGACGAACTTTTTGAGCACTACAGGTTCGTGGCCTCTAAAGGGCAGGAACCGCTCCGTGTGGATAAATTCTTGATGAACTTTATCGAGAATGCCACCCGAAACAAGATCCAACAGGCAGCCAAACAAGGGCATATCTGGGTCAATGGCACTACGGTAAAACAGAACTACAAGGTAAAGGCCGGCGATGAGGTCAAGGTGATGTTTGAGCACCCACCCTATGAGTTTTTGTTGACCCCTGAGAACATTCCGTTGGACATTGTCTATGAGGACGATTCCCTTTTGGTAGTGAACAAGCCAGCGGGCATGGTGGTTCACCCGGGCCATGGCAATTATTCAGGTACCCTTATCAATGCATTGGTGTACCATTTTGAAAACCTGCCCAACAACAGTTCTGAAAGGCCGGGATTGGTGCACCGTATCGACAAGGACACCTCAGGATTGTTGGTCATTGCCAAAACGGAAAGGGCCATGACCCATTTGGCCCAACAATTTTTTGACAAGAGCAGTGAGCGGGAATACGTGGCACTGGTCTGGGGCAATGTGGAAGAAGATGAAGGCACCGTTGAGGGGCACATTGGGCGAAATCCCAAGAACCGTTTGCAGATGATGGTCTATCCCAATGGGGAAGATGGCAAGGAAGCCGTGACCCATTACAAGGTGCTGGAGCGGTTTGGCTATGTTACCCTGATCTCCTGCCGACTGGAAACGGGCAGGACCCACCAGATACGGGTACACATGAAATATATTGGGCATACGCTTTTCAATGATGAACGCTATGGTGGCGAAAAAATATTGAAAGGGACCACGTTCACCAAGTACAAACAGTTTGTGGAAAACGCCTTCAAGATATTGCCCAGACAGGCATTGCACGCCAAGACCTTGGGCTTTGAACATCCCGTGACAGGAGAGTTCATGCGATTCGATACCGAGTTGCCGGAAGATATGGTGAACTGTATCGAAAAATGGCGTGGATATGCCAAGCATCACGAATCATAGTTTCTTCCAATCTTTAGATTGAAAACACCTTTTGCGTATCTTTCCATGAAACCAAATCCTTCGTTATTTTTACCAAATATTGAGGTAAATGGAATGAGCCATGACCATTCTTGAGGCCATCAAGATAGCTCAGGCAAGTTTTAAAAACAGTAAAATAAGAACACATGAAAATTGTTATATCCCCGGCCAAGTCGCTCGATTTTGAAACGGCATTGCCCACATCAAAATATAGCCAGCCACAGTTTTTGGAAGAAGCCCAAAAGCTGAACGGTGTCTTGAAAAAGAAAAAACCAAAAGCACTCTCAAAGTTGATGTCCATTTCAGACAATCTGGCCCAACTGAACTGGGAGCGCAACCAAGAGTTCGAGCCCCCTTTTACCCCGGAAAATGCCAGACCGGCCGTGTATGCCTTCAATGGCGATGTGTACCAAGGTCTGGATGCCTACACCATCCCAGAGAAAAAATTAGATCAATTGCAGGACACGCTCCGGATCTTGTCCGGTCTTTATGGAATTTTAAAGCCTTTGGACCTGATCCAGCCCTATCGGTTGGAAATGGGGACCCAATTGAAAGTGGGCCGCAAAAAGAACCTGCACGAGTTTTGGAAAAAACAGCTCACCGACCACTTGAACGCCGAGTTGGAAGATGGGGAACTGTTCGTCAACCTGGCCAGCAACGAATATTTTGGGGCCGTTGATGAAAAGAAACTAAAGGTACCTGTGATCACACCCATTTTCAAGGATTGGAAGAACGATAACCTAAAGGTGATCAGTTTCTTCGCCAAAAAGGCCAGGGGGTCCATGGTGCGCTATATCCTGGACACCGATGCCAAGACCTTGGAGGACATCAAAGGTTTTGACCGTGATGGCTATACGTTCAGCCAAGAGCATACCCAAAAACCCAACGAGCCGGTTTTTGTGCGGTAAATTTTTGCGAAAAACGGGTAGATTCCCTATGTTTTGGAAAAAAGGGGCGTGCTGTTACGTTTATGGGACACCTGCCCTAAATTGTGATACATTCAAATTTGCCCCAAAGGTTGCGCCATAATCACGATCTTTGGGGACATCGTTCAATATACAAACACTAACACCGAAAAATCCATGCAGCAGTCCAGACGGTTAGAAGAGTTCAAAAAGTCGGTCACCAACAAATTCAATATATACAACAGCCTTTTCTTGAGCTTGCCGTACAAGAATATTGAAAATGTGGGTATCCTCATTCCCGTTTTGCTCGATCAGTGTGAAAGGGGACTTAGGGAAGGCAAGGACCCCAAAGAAATTTTGGAGGTCTTTTTCACCAACTTCGCCAATATCAAGGACGAACGCGAACGATTGGATTTTATGTTCCGGATCATCCAATATGTGGAACGCCAAGTGGTACTTTATGACAGTGTGGAGGATTCTGCTTTTCCCCAACTCCAAAAATACAGCAACTCGCTCACCATCAAGGATTACTTTGAATTGGTGAACCGGACCAAGAATTGGGACAAGGTTTCCAAAAAACTGTCCACCTTCAGTGCGCGGATTGTTTTGACGGCGCACCCCACCCAATTTTATACCCCCGCTGTTTTGGACATCATCGCCGAGTTGCGTTCGCTCATAGACGAGGACAGGATATATGACATTGATGTGACCCTTCAGCAGTTGGGACTCACCTCATTGATCAATGCGAAAAAGCCAACCCCTTTGGACGAGGCCAAGAATATCATCTACATCCTCCGAAATACCTATTACAATGCCGTTGGGGAGTTGTACCAATATGTGAAGAGCAATATCAAGGATGAGGATTTTGAGAATTACAACATCATCAAACTGGGCTTTTGGCCTGGTGGTGACCGCGATGGCAACCCTTATGTTACGGCGGACATCACCCGAAAAGTGGCCGATGAACTAAGGCTCACCTTGATGAAATGTTATTATAACGAATTGAAGGAGCTCCGTAAAAAACTCACCTTCAAAGGGATGCAGGAAGACCTTGCCGAACTGAGCGACAAACTCTATAAGGCTATGTTCGACCCGACGGTTGCCATAACCTACGCGGAGATCATTGGACTTTTGGGCGTCATCAGGGAGAAATTGATCGCGGATTACCACGGATTGTACTTGGACCTTTTGGATAGTTTCACGGACAAGGTGCACATCTTCAAGACCCATTTTGCCACGTTGGATATCCGTCAAGACCATAGCAAACATACATTGGTGGTGGAAACCGTGCTGAAGAAGCAGGGAATCATCAAAGAAAGTTTGGATGAACTCAAGGAACAGGAATTGGTGAAGTTGTTGCTCGAGAAAAACTTCAAACTAAATCCAAAGGATTTTGATGATGAAATCGTAAAGGACACCATTGCCAATATACAACAGCTACGGGAAATACAGAATACGAACGGGGAAGATGGTTGCAATCGCTACATCATCAGCAACTCAGAGGATATTTTTGCCGTCCTGTTCGTCTTCGGACTGTTCAGATGGTGTGGCTGGGACGAGAAGGACATCACCTTTGACATTGTTCCCCTTTTTGAGACCATGAAAGGGATGGAAGTTTCCGAAGATGTCATGCAGACCCTTTTTGACATTCCGCAGTACCGAAAGCACCTAGAGAAACGAAACGAAATGCACACCATCATGCTCGGATTTTCCGATGGTACCAAGGATGGAGGCTACCTGAAGGCCAACTGGTCCATATTGAAGACGAAGGAAACACTGAGCAAAGTTTGCAAGAAGAACGGGATCAAGGCCATTTTCTTTGACGGACGGGGAGGACCACCGGCAAGGGGAGGGGGCAAGACCCACAGGTTCTATGCCGCTCAGACCAAAGATGTGGCCAACCATGAAATACAATTGACCATCCAAGGGCAGACCATAACCAGTACCTATGGCACCAAGGAACAGTTCAAGCACAACTCCGAACAGTTGCTCACAGCTGGGCTCAGCAACAATATCTTCGGGAAGGAACTTGTCATCACCGCTGCGCAGCGCAAACTGATCGAGGAACTTTCGGATCTGAGCTTTGACAAATACGATGCACTGAAGCAGCATGAAAAGTTCATTCCGTACTTGGAGCACCGCAGTACCTTGAAATATTACACCAAGGCAAACATTGGCAGTAGGCCGGGCAAGAGGGGCAACAAGGCAAAGCTCACCCTGTCGGACCTCAGGGCCATCTCCTTTGTGGGATCCTGGAGCCAGTTGAAACAGAACGTGCCGGGATATTTCGGTCTAGGGACGGCCATTCAGCAACTCAAGGAAGAAGGAAGGCTCAATGAGGTCAAGAAGCTGTACAAGGAAGTTCCCTTTTTCCGGGCACTGATGCACAACAGTATGATGTCCTTGGCCAAGACCAACTTTAACCTGACCAGTTATATGAAGGATGACCCCGAGTTTGGGGAGTTCTGGAATATATTGCATGATGAATTCCAACTTTCCAAGAAAATGCTCCTCCAGATTTCAGGACTCAAGATCTTGATGGAAGATGAGGAGGTGTCCAGGGAATCGGTAAAGATCAGGGAAAAAATAGTGTTGCCACTGTTGGTGATCCAGCAGAATGCCCTCTATCACATCACCCAGGATTCGGAATTCAAGGAACTGTATGAAAAGATAGTGACACGTTCTCTATATGGAAACATCAACGCTAGTAGGAACTCGGCGTAGGGCAAAAAAAGCTGGTGGATAAACCATTCAAACATACACACCCCTACGAACCTTTTTTATTCCCTGAGGCCACCAAATTGATTGTGGGCACCTTGCCGCCACCTCGCTTCACTACGGGTGATCTTAAAAAGGAAGATGTTGATTTCTGCTATGGGAGTTGCAATGGGATGCTCTGGCCCATTCTGGACCGTATCTTTGATTTGGGATTGAAATATGAGACCACGTTTGAGGCCATCTCGCAACGGGAAACATTCCTCCGGAAGCATAAAATAGGGGTTTGCGATATTGTTGCCAGTGCCGAGCGTACCAAAATCGATGCCTCGGATCTGGGGATGCAAAATGTGGAACTTCGGGATTTGGTCGGGTACCTTAAAAAGTATGGGAACATCCATACGGTTCTTTTTATGGGGGGCAACAGCAAGAACGGCCCGGAATATTTCTTTCGGAAACAGCTGAAGGAACATAACTTGAAATTGGATGTGGTGATTGATGAAGTGCCACGGATCCATCAATTCGAGTTGCCAACTGATTCAAATCCAATGTCAGTTCGAGAACCCGCCTGCCGGACGGACAGGCAGTCGAGAACCATAAAAACCATATCCCTGACAGCCCCTTCAGGTACCGCCAACCGCGCAGTGGGAAGTTTACAGGCCTACAAAGACCTCAAGGCTATAAATCCGGAATTTAATACGTTGGATTTCAGGGTGATGCAATACAGTGCTTTTTTTGAAAATGAGCAATAAACTTGACTTTTTAGAACTTTTACGATTTGGTTAAGACAATTTTAAGTCTATTTCTGCGTATATACTGAAATCACAAAACCTAAAATTCGAGAAAATGAAAGCAATCCATAAAATTATTGGAGTTCTTTTCGCAGTAGCACTTATGGCTTCATGTTCGGCGAACTATCATGCCAACAAAAATGGTGTTCCCCCAGGACAGGCGAAAAAAATAACTGGGGCCAAGAGTGCAAAGGCATACGCTCCTGGTCAACAAAATAAGAATTAGTCCTTTTACAAGTTTCAATAAAAAGGCCCCTATTAATAGGGGCCTTTTTATTTTTTAAAGTATCCGATGTTAGCTTTTTGGCGTAGATAGAATACCATAGAACATCTTGATTCCATAGGCCAGCTGGCCAATCTTTACATTTTCGTTGGGACTGTGTTGGTTGTTGTCGGGGTTGACCATAGGAACGATGAAGGCAGGAATCTTCAACTCATTGATAAAAGGAGCGATAGGGACCGTTCCCCCCATGGTGCGTATCTGTACCACATCGGAACCAAACGTATTTTTCAAGGTTTCGGTCAAGAACTGGCCATACGGATTGTCCAGCTCCGTGCGGAACGCATCGGTGACGCTACCTTCTTTGACAGTAACTATTTTATCATACTGCATTCGCTCCTCTTGGGAAGGAACATGGTCCAATACCGTGAAACCTTGCTTTGCAATATGATCCTTCACCAATTTTTTCAAGCGGCTTCCATCGGTTTCCACTACCAAACGAAGGTCCAGTTCAGCGGTGGCACTTTCGGGAACAATGGTCCTGGCCTTTTCCCCGATCCATCCCGAGCCCAAACCCCTAATGTTCAAAGAGGGATATTGCAATGCTTCTTGGTAAAAACCGCCCACTTTTTCCGCAGATTTGAACTGTAACTTTTCGGCAATCTCTTCATCGATATCGGGAACGCTTTGCAAAATACTTTTGGTGGTTTCATCAAGGGTGATGCCATCATAATAACCGGGAATGGTCACCCGGCCATCGGTGTCTTTCATGCTGGCCAACAGTTGCGCCAATTGGAACCCGGGATTCGGGGCATAGTTCCCATAATGTCCACTATGTTGTGGTTTGATGGGGCCATAAGTGGTCAGGGAAAGTGTGGTGATGCCCCTACAACCATAAACGATGGTCGGTGCGCCAGTGGCATGCACGGGACCGTCCACGATCATCAAAAAGTCGGCTTCCAGAAGTTCACGATATTGTTTTACCGCGTTGGGCAAGGGTTTGCTGCTCTTCTCCTCCTCGCTGTCCAAAATGACCTTCACATTAAACGGTATTTCTTTTCCATCTTTCTTTAACAGGTCGATGGTGTTCAAAAATACAACGATGGGCGATTTGTCATCCGAAGTGGAGCGGCCGAACAAACGCCAATCGTAATTGATGTCGTCGCCCAATTCATCAAAGGAAACAATTTTGAAACTGTCACCTTCGGGTACTTTCAGCACCATTTTATAAGGGTCGGGCTGGTCCCATTTGCTGGGATCTACCGATTGTCCGTCCAGGTGCATATAGATCAAGACGGTGGGTTTTTCATTGTCCACCGGGGTGGCCGCAAAGAACAAGGGCAGATTTTCAGTCTCCAGAACCGCCGTGTTGAAATTGCGCTCCCCGAACTTGCGTTTCAGCCACATGATGTTCCTGTCAATATCGTCCGGTTTTAGGGCGTCATTCGGGATGGCGATGAATTCTTGGAGCTCTTGTATGGTGTTGGCCACTTGCGATTTTATGGCTACATCATCTTGGGCAAAAAGGGAAATCGATAAGAATAGGAATACTAGGGAAGCCGTATTTTTCATGGAAACGATCAGGGTTGATTTTCAGACCTGAAATTTAACGAATTTGGCCCACAAAAGCATCGATTCCATCCACCCCATTTTGTGTTAAATGTTTGATGAAGGCCGAACCAATGATGGCTCCCTTGGTTTTTGACGTAGCTTGTTGAAAGGTCTGTGCGTTGCTGATCCCAAACCCAACGATCTGCGGATTTTTCAAGTCCATCGATGCAATGCGCTCAAAATAAGCGGATTGCTCTGGTCCGAAACCTTCTTTGGCCCCAGTAGTACTGGCAGAACTCACCATATAGATGAAACCTTCGGAAGCCTCATCAATGGCATTGATGCGTGCATCACTGGTCTGGGGGGTGATGAGGAACACGTTGATCAAGCCGTGCTTTTTGAAGATGCTTTCATATTCATCCTGGTACACATCAAGGGGGAGATCGGGAAGAATGAGCCCGTCAATACCAATTTCCTCACATTTTTGGCAAAAGGCCTCCACTCCGTATTGCAAAACAGGATTGAAATACCCCATCAAAATCAGCGGAATGGAAACCGTTTTACGGATATCTTTCAAATGCTCAAAGAGCAAGGTGGTGGTCATCCCATTCTTTAGGGCGGCCGTGGAACTTGCCTGGATGGTGGGACCATCGGCCAAGGGATCACTGAACGGCAACCCAATCTCGATGAGGTCCACGCCACTTTTTTCCAGATCTTGGATGATCTTTGCCGTATCGTTCAAGGCAGGATAGCCAGCCGTAAAATATATGGATAGGATTTTCTTGTCCTCCTGTAGTTTTTGTTTGATTCTGTTCATATAGATAGATATGAGATGTGAGATGTGAGAAATGAGACTCTAGCGTCTAATATCTAATGTCTCACATCTATAATTTAAAATAATCAATATAATTCTGTAAATCCTTGTCTCCACGACCGGAAAGGTTCACTACGACCACATCATTTTCCTTAAACTTTCGGTCTTTAAAAATGGCCAAGGCATGAGAGGATTCGATGGCAGGAATGATGCCTTCCAATTTGCACAGGTCCAGTCCGGCTTTCATGGCCTCGTCATCGGTGATGGAAATAAATTCGCCCCTACCCGAGGTGTACAAATGCGCGTGTAAGGGACCCACACCGGGATAATCCAATCCTGCGGAAATGGAGTAGGGCTCCGTGATCTGTCCGTCTGGGGTCTGCATCAATAAGGTTTTGCTCCCGTGGATGATGCCAACTTTGCCCAATGCGGAAGTTGCGGCACTTTCCCCGGAATGGATGCCTTTTCCAGCGGCTTCCACAGCGATGATGCCCACTTCGGGAGTGTCCAGAAAATGGTAGAAAGCCCCAGCGGCGTTACTGCCACCACCTACACAGGCGACTACAAAATCCGGGTTTTCACGGCCTTCTTTTTCCAATAATTGGGATTTCACCTCTTCTGAAATGACCGATTGAAATCGGGCCACCATATCCGGATAGGGGTGAGGCCCTACGACCGAACCGATAATGTAATGCGTGTCCACAGGATTGTTGATCCAATCACGGATGGCCTCGTTAGTGGCATCCTTAAGCGTTTTACTGCCCGATGTGGCAGGACGTACCTCAGCACCCAACATTTTCATGCGGGCCACGTTGGGCGCTTGACGGGCAATGTCTATTTCACCCATATACACCACACACTCAATCCCCATCAAGGCACAAACGGTCGCTGTGGCCACGCCGTGCTGACCGGCACCAGTCTCTGCAATAATGCGGTGTTTGCCCAATCGTTTGGCCATCAAAATCTGCCCGATGGTGTTGTTCACCTTGTGCGCACCGGTATGGCACAGGTCTTCCCGTTTGAGGTAGATCTTGGTGTTGTACTTTTTGGATAGACGTTCCGCAAAATACAAAGGTGTGGGTCGGCCTACATAATCCTTCAGCAATTGATGGAATTCTTCCTGAAAGGAAGGTTCCGCCATGATCTTTAGGTAATTCTGCCGTAGCTCCTCACAATTGGGATACAGCATTTCGGGGATGAAAGCTCCTCCAAATTCGCCGTAATAGCCTCGTTCATTAGCGTGATAGCTCATTTCAATATACAATTATCAGTTATCAATGTACAGTTGTCAATTTTAAGTGACTGTTTATTCTGTTAGAAATTCGGAAAGCGATTTAGTGAACGCTTTTAACGATGGTATGTCTTTCAATCCAGGTTCGATCTCGAATTTGCTGTTCACATCTATGGCGAAGCAATATCGTGAAGCGGGACTGTTCAAAAATTCCTTTAGTTTCTCCACGGAATCCAACCCAATTCCGCCGCTTAAAAAAAAAGGTTTGGTGGATGGATAGTGTTCCAAAACGGACCAATCAAAAGTGTACCCATTTCCGCCGGGCAATTTTCCCTTGGTGTCGAAAAGGAAATAATCGCATGCCTCTTCATACTCCTTCAAAATGGAAAAATCAAAATCGTCCTTGATGGAAAAAACCTTGATGATTTCCAAATTTGTCAGGCCGAGCGGAGTCGAGACCTCAAGCTTGGTATCAATTTTCTTATTTCTCGACTGCGCTCGAAATGACAGAAAATCGGTTTTTAATTCTTCACAATATTCAGGACTTTCCTTACCATGCAGTTGCACGGCGTCCAGTCCATAGTGATCCACTTTTTCCAAGACTTCTTCCAAAGGGGCATCCACAAATACGCCCACTTTTTTAATGGATTGCGGCAATTGCGGCATTGATTCCCCAAAATAGCGTGAGGAAAGTTCCCAGAAAATAAAACCCAGATAATCGGGGTGCAGTTGTGCCACCTCGATAGGGTTATGGTTCATGCCGCAAACTTTTAGTTTCATAGGTTCTATTTTGTCAGGTCGAGTGTTTTGAAACTTGTTTCAAAATGTATCGAGACCCGATTTCTTCTCGATACCTGCCTGCGCAGGCAGGCGAAGTGACATCATTTTTTTAATCCATCAATAAATATTTTGGCACTGGCGCCAGGATCATCCGTCTTCATAAAATTCTCACCGATCAGAAAACCTTGGTACCCGAATTCCTTTAATTCCTGAATGGCCCCAATGGTACTGATACCGCTTTCGGACACTTTCACAAAGTCATCCGGAATCTGTTCCGATAGGGTCTTGCTGGTATCCAAACTTACCTCGAAGGTTTTTAGGTTTCTGTTGTTCACCCCCAACATATCCAGACTGGGCATGATGGATTTTTGGAGTTCCTCTTCGTTGTGGACTTCCAGCAGCACATCCAACCCCAAGCTTTTGGCCAATTCGGAAAGTGTCTTGATTTCCTCGCGAGACAAAATGGCGGCAATCAACAAAATGACATCGGCCCCATAGGCCTTGGCCTCCACAATCTGGTATTCATCTATGATGAATTCTTTTCGCAACAGCGGGATGTTCACGGCCGCCCTGGCCAAAACCAAATCGTCCAACGAGCCACCGAAATATTTCCCATCCGTCAGAACGGACATGCCACAAACGCCAGCATCTGCATAGCCCTTGGCCACATCCTGCACGTTCAGATTTTGGTTGATGACCGATTTGGAAGGAGATCGTCTCTTGTGTTCGGCAATGATCCCCGTATTGCTTTTTCGCAAAAGTGCCGCCAAGGAAGCCGAAGTATGTTCCATCATCACCGAAGCTTCCAGTTGGGAAATGGTGATCAAGGATTTTTTCAAATCGACTTCTTTGCGTTTGTCGGCTATTATTTTATCTAGTATGTTCATATTATATTTTTGTCATGCTGAACAAAGTGAAGCATCTCTAACAATCTCTCGACCATTCCTTCGACTGCGCTCAGGATGACAGCTCGAGATGACACTAGTTTGTGCTCAACTTCTGTAATTTCCTCAACGCTTCCAATCCTTTTCCACTCAAAAGGGATTCCTTGGCCTTTTCAAAACCTTCTTTTGGGGTGATGCCCTTCACAGTGGCAATGGCCACCCCGGCATTGGCACAGACGACATTGTTTTGGGCCTCGGTACCTTTTCCATGCAATACATCCAAGAATATTTGGGCCGATTCTGCAATGTCCTCACCACCTGTTATTTCAGCCTGTGAAATCTTGGAAACGCCAAAATCCGAAGGGGTCAACATGGCCTCTGAATTGTTGGAAATGGTCTTAGTGTCACCCGTCAACGAAATTTCATCGTAACCATCCAAGGCGTGCAAAACTGTGAATTTTTTATCGGTGTTCTGGTATAAGTAGCCATACATTCGGGCCAATTCCAAATTGAACACACCCACCATCTGATTTTTTGGGAAAGCAGGATTTACCATCGGCCCCAACATATTGAAAAAGGTCTTTACGGCCAGTTCCCTTCGGATAGGCCCCACATTCTTCATGGCAGGGTGGAAGAGGGGCGCGTGCAACACACAAATCCCTGCTTCTTCAATGGAACGTTTTAAAAAATCGTGATCGTTACTGAACTTGATGCCCAAAAATTCCATCACATTGCTACTACCACATTTGGATGAAACCCCATAGTTGCCGTGTTTGGTCACTGGAATTCCTGCCCCGGCCGTTACAAAGGAGGCCAAAGTAGAAATGTTGAAGGTGTCCTTCCCATCGCCGCCGGTCCCGCAAAGGTCGATAGGGTCATATTCCGAAAGATCGACCGCTAGGCAAAGGTCCAAAAGAGCGTCCCGGAAACCTTCGAGTTCTTCAATGGTAACACTACGCATCATATATACGGTAAGGAATGCCGCTATTTGCGAGGGATTGTAATCACCTTTGGCAATGTTCACCAGCACCTGTTTGGCCTCTTCCTTGGGCAGTATTTCGTGATTGATCAGTTTATTTAAAGTCTCTTTCATGTCTATATTTTTGTCCGAAGTCGGAAGTCCGAAGTCGGGGGAATTAAAGTACTTGATTTTCGATCATATTCATTTCAGGGCTGCTTTTTCCTTTTGACCAATGCAATGTCTTTTTAAACCTAAATATGGATTCCATCCAAATATTCTTGGGAATATTTCACTTCGGACTCCTGACTTCATGCTTCTGACTTTTCCAACCAATTTTTAAGCATTTGTTTTCCTTCCGGGGTCAAGACAGATTCGGGGTGAAACTGTACGGCGGTAACATCATATTCTTTATGACGAAGCGACATGATCTGTCTATTTTCATCTACGGAAGTAATTTCCAGTACTTCCGGTACATTGGGGTCCACTACCCAGGAGTGATATCTTCCCACCTGAAGATTTTTGGGCAATCCCTTGAAAATGGGGTCGTCCTTGGTCACGGTGATGGTGGTTGCCACTCCATGGTACACCTTGTCGAGATTCACCAAAGTTCCGCCAAAAACTTCGCCGATGGCCTGTAATCCCAAGCAGACGCCAAAAATGCATTTGGTGGGAGCATATTTTTTGATGATGTCCTTCAAAAGTCCTGCTTCATCAGGAATGCCCGGCCCAGGGGACAAAACGATGTAATCAAACGGCTCCACTTCGTCCAAAGTGAGCTGGTCGTTCCGTTTTACAGTGACCTCACTATCCAAATCTTCCAGATAGTGCACCAAATTATAGGTGAAGCTATCGTAATTGTCAATCATTAAAATCTTTCTTCCCATGGTCAGATCGTTTCGGCAATTTCAAGGGCCTTGTTCAGAGCGCCCAGTTTGTTATAGGTTTCCTGTAGTTCGTCCTCGGCCTTGGATGCGGCCACCAACCCAGCCCCTGCCTGGTAGTGCAGTTCGTGGTTTTTGCTCAAAAAAGTCCGGATCATGATGGCGTGGTTAAAATTGCCTTCAAAATCCATGAACCCGATGGCACCACCGTAATAGGAACGGCTGGTTTTTTCATATTTTTCAATGAGTTGCATGGCCATATGTTTGGGTGCGCCGCTCAAAGTTCCTGCTGGGAAGGTATCGGCGACCACTTTCATGGTGCTGATGTCTTTCTTTTTTTGCCCGGTCACTTTGGACACCAAATGGATCACATGGGAGAAGTATTGCACCTCCCGGTAGGTTTCCACGTTCACCGTATTGCCATTTCGGCTGAGGTCGTTTCGGGCCAGATCCACCAACATCACGTGCTCACTGTTTTCCTTGTCGTCCTGGGCCAATTTTTTGGCGAGTTCGGCATCTTTTTCATCATTCCCGGTACGTTTATAGGTGCCGGCAATGGGATGGATCTCCGCCTTGCCTTCCTTTACGACCAATTGTGCCTCGGGCGAACTCCCAAAGATCTTGAAGTTGCCATAATCAAAATAGAACAGGTAAGGGGAGGGGTTAATGGAGCGCAGCGCACGGTACACATTGAATTCATCCCCCTTGAATTTTTGGGTGAACCTTCGGGATAAAACCAATTGGAACACATCGCCTCGCTGACAATGCTTTTTGGCGAGTTCCACATGCTCCATATATTCTTCGTCCTTCAGATTGGATTTGGGCGCTCCTTCCTTATTGAAATTATAGGAAGAAAAGGTACGCACATTGAAAAGTTGCTCTATCTCATCCACATTACTCTCCGAACCATAGCAGTGTGCAAACAGATAAGCCTCGTTCTTAAAATGGTTGATGGCAATAATGTTCTGGTACACCGCATAATAGATGTCCGGAATGCTTACGGAATCCTCTTTTTTAGAAATGTCCACATCCTCAAAATACCTGACCGCATCGTAGGCCATATAACCAAAAAGGCCATTGTAGATAAACTTAAAGCCATTTTGACTTACCGAAAATCGCTTGGCAAAGTTGTGGATGACCTCGGTCACATCTGTATTGGAATCAATGGCTGTTTCCAATTTCATGCCATCCGGAAATTGCTGGGTGATGGTCTCGTTTTCCACTTTGATGTAGGCAATGGGATTGCAGCAGATGTACGAGAAGCTATTGTCGTTGGCGTGATAATCGCTACTTTCCAGCAAAATGCTGCTCGGGAACTTGTCCCTGATCTTGAGATAGACACTCACCGGGGTGATGGTATCGGCCAAGATTTTTTTGTAATGTGTCTTGAGAGTGTAACTCATTGTATAAATGCTATAAATTAAAAAAGGCCTGTCGTGATGACAAGCCTCTTGTATGGTTATAATGGGGACTTAGCTCACGACTTTCGAAGTAAGTTGTTCCACCACCAGTTATTTGCTATGTTGTTTTTCATTGCCTCAAATATAGGGATGAATTTTTAACGGGCAAACATTGTTTTGTTTAAAATCAAAAATCCCGTCCAAGAATTTCCTGGACGGCATTTTCACACACTAAACCGGAGCTGATTACATCTGTAGATCAACTACCAAATCAAATTCGTCATAGATCAGTTTGTCCTTTGCGGTACCAATGATCCCAGAACCGTACTTCACATTGTAGTTGGTCCGGTCCACTTTCAAAGAGGCAGTGGCCTTGTCTCCATATACGGATACATCGAAGGTCACAGGCTTGGTAATGCCTTTGATGGTAAGGTCACCAGTGACTGCATATGAGTTTTTGCCGTTTGACTTCACTTTGGTGAACACCAATTTGGCAGTTGGGTGGGCTTCAATTCCGAAGAAATCATCAGAGCCCAAGTGACCGTCCAATTTGTTTTTGTAGTCACCTTCCAGATCGGTGGTGTTGATGCTGGTCATATCCACTACAAATTCACCACCTACCAATTTTTCACCGTCAAATTCCAAGGCACCTGATTTCAGGGAAATGGTTCCGGTATGCGAACCACCTACTTTGTAGCCCTTCCAGGTTACGGTGCTTTCGGAAGTCTTCACTTCTTTGGTTTCTTTTTCGATTGGATTAGCAACGGCAGATGCGCCAAAAACGGTGATCAGGGCCAAACTTAAGATTGTCTTTTTCATGATTGTTTTAAAATTTCTGTTTTTAATAGTTATGGATTTATATAAGGGTAAATAATTCTTCTTTCGATTTTCTCACCTTGGGAAGATGTTGGGTGGCATCTTCCTCGGAACGGTACCCAATGGCCAGCACCACCGCGGCATTGAGGTTCTTTTCCTCCAGTCCCAAGATCTCATTGTACTTTTCGGACTCAAATCCTTCCATGGGGCAAGTGTCGATTTTCAGTTCGGCAGCGGCCTGCATCAAGTTGCCAAAGGCAATGTAGGCCTGTTTGGCAGTCCATTGGTTTTTTAGTTCCTCGGGCAGGCCCATTAATTTGGACTTCATAAAATCGGAATACCCTTTTAGGCCTTCGGAGGGAATGTTCCTTGTTTCGCTCACATTGGCCAAATAATCATCTACCAGTTCCTCGCCAAAATCTTTGGTATTGGCGAACACGATCAAATGTGATGCGTCGGTAATCTGTGACTGCCCCCACGAAGCAGGTTTCAGTTGTTCCCTTACTTCCCGATCGGAGATCACAAACACATGGTAGGGCTGCAATCCGTAGGAAGAAGCACTCAAGCGGGTCGCTTCCAAAAGGGTTTCCAGGTCTTGTTCCGACACCTTTTTGGTGGCATCGAATTTTTTGGTGGCATAACGCCAGGTTCTATGTTCTATTACGCTATTCATTATATATAATTAAAATTTATCCAATAGGTGATTTAATTGCTCCAATTCCGCTCTGCTGAAATTTTTCACAAGATAGTTCTCCGCTTCAGCAACGGCTTTGTCCATTTTTGAAAGTGACTCCAGACCCGATGCGGTGATCACAATCTCCACTTTTCGTCGGTTCGATGGGCAGACCGAACGGTCCACAAAACCTTTGGCCAAAAGTTTGTCCACCAAGCGGGTCGTGTTGCTCATTTTGGCCACCATCCGTTCGTTCAAGGTGCACAAGTTTGCAGGCTTCCTTTGCTGGCCCCTCAAGATCCGGAGCACATTGAACTGCTGCATGGAAATTTCAAAGGGTTTCAACGCATTGGCAAAGGCTTCGTTGTTCTTGTTCTGGACCAATGCCATATGGATGATGGTCCTGGTTTCCAAGGGCAACTTTTGGTTTGTCTTTATGATTTCCTCCACATTCATGTACAAACAATATTTGTATATACAAATGTATATCGATCTTTTGGTTTACACCTTACTTTTAACAGATAAATTTTTGTTAAAAGGAATTGAAGGGATGACCCATTGGTTAATTTTATGGTTGTAAATGACAGTAAATGAATAGGTTATTGATTTTATTTTTGATGGTGGCCCTGATGGTGGGATGTGGGGATGGTAAAAAGCCAAAAGATGTGGCTGACAACCAAGAAGTTGCCGTGGAATCCCAAAATGAAGAAAAGGTCGCCTTTCCCATCTACGATTTTGAGGGACTGGAACCACTGCTCCATAAAGAAGATGATCAAACCTATATCATCAATTTTTGGGCGACATGGTGCAAGCCCTGTTTGGAGGAACTTCCCCATTTTGAACGCGTCAGGGAGGAGCAAAAGGACAATAATGTGAAGGTGATCTTGGTAAGTCTGGATATGCCCCATATGTGGAAATCACGATTGGAAGCCTATGTGAAAAATAAAAGGATACGATCGGAAGTGGTCATCTTGGACGATCCCAAACAAAATGAGTGGATTCCCAAAGTGGACGAAGATTGGGGCGGAGGCATCCCCGCTACCTTAATATATAATAAGGAGAAACGACAATTTTTTGAAAAGGGCTTTACGTATGAGGAGCTCAACGAAGCATTGAACAAATTCACCAAATAAAAGACGACTATGAAAACAAAACGGATATTCGGATTTTTCGCATTGCTGCTCATTTTTGGGGCATCGTTTGCCATGGGAATAAGTGCAGCCAAAGACCACATTGTGGACGATGGTTATGAAATCGGTGATGTTGCTGCGGATTTTTCACTGAAAAATGTGGATGGCAAGATGGTCTCTTTGTCCGACTATGCCAATGCAAAAGGTTTTTTGGTCATTTTCACTTGCAATACCTGTCCGTATGCGAAAGCCTATGAAGATCGTATTATCGCTTTGGACAAGAAATACAAGTCCCAAGGTGTGCCGGTGATCGCCATCAACCCAAATACGAAATCAGGGGATGGTTTTGCCGAAATGCAGGAAAGGGCCAAGGAAAAGGGATTTACCTACCCCTATCTTCATGATGAGGGACAAAAAGTATATCCGCAGTACGGGGCCACCAAAACCCCTCACGTATTCTTGTTGGAAAAAACACAGAAAGGAAATGTGGTACGCTACATCGGGGCGATTGATGACAATTACCAAGATGCATCGCAAGTGGATGAGAAGTTTGTGGAAAACGCAGTGGAAGCCCTATTGGCGGGAAAAGAAATCAATCCCAATACCACCAAGGCCATTGGGTGTGGTATCAAGTAAAGGGATGGTTCAAAATAAAGCACATGGAAATCCGGAGTAACGCTCCGGATTTTTATTTTTGCAGGAGATAAAAACAGAATACTATGTCAGATCTATCACAAGAGGAATGGGCAGAGCAGCTCGAAAATGATGATAACGCCTTCATATTGGATGTGCGTACCCCAGAGGAAGTGGAAGAAGGGTATATCCCCGGAGCCACCAATATCGATATCTATTTGGGGCAGGAGTTTCTGGACGAACTGGAAAAACTGGACAAGTCCAAAAACTATTATGTGTATTGCAGATCGGGCAACCGAAGTGGGCAGGCCTGTGCCATCATGAACAGTATAGGAATAGAAAATGCATATAACCTGGAAGGTGGCTTTATGAACTGGGAAGGCGAAGTGGCAGAGTAGACCTCCATTCATCCCAAATCGATGCGAGAAGACCTACTACATTTTATTTGGAGGCACAACAAGCTTCCAAAGAATGGACTATGCGCCGGGGAAAACGGGAATGTGGCCATCAAGTCCGCAGGAACCCAGAATCCCTATGCCGGTCCCGACTTTTTCAATGCCCAAGTGGAAATCAATGGCCAGCTTTGGGC
>JASBTQ010000004.1 GCA_030148335.1 Allomuricauda sp.
TCACTTTCATCCGCCCCACTATGCTCACTCTGGTCCGCCGCGGGTGGCTCAGTTTAATCCGCCCCACTATGCTCACTTTGGTCCGCCGCGGGTGGCTCAGTTTAATCCGCCGTAGGTGGCAAACTATGCCCGTTTTTTGCACTAAGGTTTCATAATCATTGCTATTATCATAATCTTGATCATCATAATTAAATTCTTCAATAGTTGTGGAAATCCAAGAAAAAAAACGATCAAGATTAAAAGTGTGTGTTGGCTTATCCTGTGAAGAATCCCATTCCAACCATTCTCGTATGTTAGGTTTGTTGACTGTTTCCTCAAATATTGCATACATTGGGGTTGTAAACTGATCCCCAAAATCACTCTCCTTGTATAAATCGATTAGGTTTAAAGCTCTTAATGATTTTCTAAATTTCAGTTTTCCAATTCCAAGTGAATCAACTATTTCATCTTCAGATAGATTTTCGTTTAACTTCAAATCTCTTAATAATTGGGCTTGATTAAGAGGAGGCCATTTTTTGTTTCCATTAATATGCTTTAAACCCATAATAACACTATGGCTAACAGTGTCACCACTTGGATAAACTATTACTGGAACTTTTTGAAAAATTTCTGGATTTAAATTGCCAATATCCTGCGAGGCATCGTACTGCTCCTTTAGATATTTCAAAGCTGCTATTCTTCTATTTCCCTCAAGAACTCTATAAGAGGTATCAGATATTTTCTCTACTTGTACTTGGTCAACATGTAGATATCCATTTCGTTTAAAACTTTTAACCAAGTCTCGAATTCCATCAATTCCTTTTCCCTGAATGAAACTTCTTGTTCTATTCTGGATACGTTCGGTTTGTATTTGATCTCCACCAATCTTTACATAATTGGAATTATCTATAAATCGGTAGTTGTTAGGGTCGAGAAATAACTTATCTAAATGAGCTAATATAGGTACTCCCTTGGTTGTCTGTTTTGCCATAGTAAAATCTATCAATCATTCAAAGATAAGTAATAAAGATTATGACTATGAGAGGTAGTATTTTTATCAAATATATTTCATATAAACTTTATCCTTACCCCATCCATCAACCCAAATCCCCCATCCGTCAATTCAAACCCGTCATCCGTCAATTGGATGCGTAAAAATCCTACGCATCGTGTAGCTTAGCCAAAAACACAAGAAAATGACGACTTTAGAGACCATAAACCTCTTACAAAAAATCAGTTTGGTGCTGATCGCCTTTATCGTTTATCTGTTCGGGTTCCTGCATGGCGCACGGTGGTGGAAAAGAAACAAGGTGTAGCACAATACGGAGCGGTACGCTGCCGTTTCCATTAGTGCCCAAACCAAACTTAAACCTACGACCATTTTTCCCATAGACCCCAGCATAAAGCGTTTTTTGGTCCTGTGCCACAACCCGTACTACACCATTAGGGTGGACGAGCACTGGAACGGGGAAATCCGCTACCTCTGTTGGCAAAAGCCCAAAGGGATCTTGGAAAAACCCAGTCTGGTGATCCGCAATGGCAAGTGCACCGAAAGTCCGGGCAAGGACAAGGCAGAATATGTGTTCCAGAACGGCGAGCTCATCTATTCGTTGGAACGCATCGTTTCGAAGGGTAAATATGCCGCTACGCACATCTTTTTGGAGGTCACGGACCGCTATAACCAAAAAAGTACCTGGAAAATGGAGGAAAAACCACTTCCCAAGTACTTAGAGGGTCTTTTGTGAGGCGGTCTAGCCCTTATAGGTAACGCGGTAAATGGCATCGGCCACATCGTCGGAGATGAGCAGCGACCCATCTTCGAGGAACAACAGGTCCACAGGGCGGCCAAAGGCCTCTTGGGTCTCTTCGTCCAGCCATCCGTCTATGAACGGTTCATAGCTCACCGCCTTATTGTTGTCCAGTTTCACCAAAGAGATCCGGTAGCCCACCTTGGACGAACGGTTCCAGGAACCGTGTTCCGCGATAAAGGCGTGCCCCTTGTAGCTCTTGGGGAACATGCTGCCCGTATCAAACTTTACCGCAAGCGGGGCCACATGCGCGCCCAAGGGCTGCACGGGTGGCACAAAGTCCGAACAGGGGCGTTGGTCGCCAAATTCAGGATCCTTGATGTCGCCCCCATGGCAAAAGGGGTAGCCAAAGTGTTGGCCCACCTCGGTGAGGCGGTTCAGCTCGCAAGGGGGCACATCGTCGCCCATCATGTCCCTGCCGTTATCGGTGAACCATAGTTCGTTGGTGTCCGGATGCCAGGTAAAGCCTACGGTGTTGCGCACGCCATGGGCCACAATCTCGCGGTTGCTGCCGTCAGCATCCATTCGGGTGATGGTGGCAAAGCGCTCGTCCTCGTCGGTGCGGTCGCAGATGTTGCAGGGTGCGCCCACGGGCACGTAGAGCTTGTTGTCCGGGCCAAAGGCGATGTATTTCCATCCGTGGTGGAACTCCGTGGGGTAATCCTCATAGATCAGCACGGGCTCTGGCGGATTGGCCAGTTGTTCCTCAATGTTGTCATATCTGTACAAACGGCTGACGGCGGCCACATATAGGGAGCCATCCCGAAAGGCGACCCCGTTCGGCTGTTCCAAGTCGGTATCCACTTCAAAGACCTTCTCGGCCCAAAAATCGCCGTCCTCGTCACGAAGCGCATAGACTTTGTTCTCGTTGCGGGTCCCCACAAATAGGGTCCCATCGTCCCCCATGGCCATGGATCGGGCACCGTCAATGCCTTCGGCAAAGACTTGGATTTGGAAGCCTTCAGGCAGGTTCAACCGTGCCAAGGGCAAATCGGTTTCATGTGCAACGGGAGTTTCCTCTTGGGTTGTTTCATCTGTATTTTCTTCGTTGTCCCCTTTCTTTTTACCATTGCAGGAGAGCACGGCAAGGGATAGCATCAGTACAAAAAGGGAGCTTTTGGGCAAATAGTTCATCTTCATCGGAATGAATGGGTGTTTTTGGTTTCTAAACCCATAAAGCTAATACAAAATGATGGAAGATGGAAGTCAGAAGTTGGGAGTCGGAAGTCGGAAGTCGGAACATTTATTCGTGAACATTTATTCGTGAACATTTGTGCCATTCGTGTCCGAAAGACGAAAGAACATAGAAAATAGAGGATAGACTGGTGTTTTTTTGCCCAGTGCAGTTCAAGGTCTATGGTTTCAGATGATTTGGAGTTGTATGTTGGAAGTCGGAAGTCGGAACATTTATTCGTGAACATTTGTGCCATTCGTGTCCGAAAGACGAAAGAACATAGAAAATAGAGGATAGACTGGTGTTTTTTTGCCCAGTGCCGTTCCAAGTCTGTGGTTTCAGGTGATTTGGAGTTGTATGTTGGAAGTCGGGAGTCAGATTTGAACTTGATCCTTGAGCTTGAGCTTGAGCTTGTGTTTGGAGTCGGAAGTCGGGAGTTTGGCAATTTGGAATTTGGTGCTTGGTAATTTGACCTGCTCATTTTTTCGCATCATATGCAGAAACGTTTCCTTGGTACCAAATTGTGGTGCGATGGGTGCTGGCTATGGTGATGGAGCTAAAATTGGACGGATAGATCTGGGCAATCACGCGATAGGCTTCCAGATCATGCGTGATGTTGAAGCGCAAGGTTTTTCCATCTCCCTTTTTATTGGGTTCGATGGTGAATTCCTTTGGAATGCCATTGAATTGGATACCGCCTTTTTGTGGATTGTAGGCACCGCCCATCTGGCGTTCCCCGAAATAGGGAAGATCGGCCATGACACTGTCGCCCACGACACGAAGGTATCCTCCCGATCCTGTGACATCTATTCTGCTGGCTGTGCTTCCCGGGGGGAGCAATCCCGCGTTGGCGATACTGTTGAGCCCTTGACTGGCCATGGGTTGTGCCCAGTTTGCATCAATCTGGAAGCTCTTGTCGGAAATCATTTTTTCAAAAGCTGCTAATTCCGCAGGCGAAGCTTGGGTTTTGGACCCTGAGGCACAGGCCAGGGCGAAGAGCATCAGAAGGGAGAATCCGTAAATGGGCAGTGTTTTCATGATCAAGTCATTAACCTTCTTGAAAATACGGATTCTTGGTCAGATTTCCCAGAACCCTACAAAAACATTAACGTTTGAACCGCTCAAAAATGGCCAGTGTCTTTTTGGTGTTGATGAAATAGACGCCCGTCAAAAGGATGGTCGCCGCGATAATGGATTGGGCCGTGATCTGTTCGTCTAAAAAATACCAGCCCAACAAGAGAGCCACAATGGGGTTGACATAGGTGGAGGTGGCCACTTTTTCCGGAGAGACTGCCTTCAGCAAGTAATTGAACGACGTAAAGGCCAAAATACTCCCGAAAATGATCAACAATACCATGGAAAGCTGGACCTCACCGCTCCAGTCGAGAGGTGCCGACCATTTTTCCCCAAACGCCAGGCTCATCAGGGCCAAGGTGATTCCTGCAGTGAACATCTGGTAGCCCGTGTTCACAAAATAGTTGTGGGGCAGGTCCGCTCTGGCCACAAAAAGGCTTCCGTAGGCCCAACTGACCATACAAAAGAAGATCATGACCATACCCACGATGGATTCCTCTTTGGCGATGATCTGTTTTTGGCTCACCAACAAATAGATGCCCACAATGCCCAGCACTACCCCTACAACGGACATGGGTTGTATCTTTTTGCCCTGGAGGATGCGCATCAGCAATAGGATGATGAGTGGTTGGGCGGAAATTTCCAGTGCTGCGAACCCACTGTCCACATATTTGAGGGCCCATACCACTACCCCGTTCCCAAAACTGAGGAAAAAAATGCCCGCGATCACAGTGTTCCAAAACTGTTTTGTGGTGATTTTTAGCGGAATTCCCATGATCTTGGCCAGCACGAAGATCATGATCCCGGCCGTCGTGAAACGGCAAGAGGCCAGCATGAAAGGCTCCAGTTCCAGCACGGCCACCTTGTTGAGGAGATAGGTGGATCCCCAAATGACGTAGATGGCAAAAAAAGCAAGGATGACCAAGGCGGAGTTTGAGGATTTTCCCATTCCAAGACAGGTTTATGTCCTTGCAATATTACGGATGTTTGTAGGAGTAAAAAATACTGGTGGTCATCTTTTATAGCAAAATGACCTATGTTCTTTTGATATGGGGAAAAATCAAGAATGTTCCATCGTTTCCAGTAGATAGGAAGCTATATCCGTTTCCAATTGCTTGAAACGTTTCAAGTGAAGTTGGACCTCTCGCTCAAGACCCTGAACGGCACCTATCTTTTTTCTGTGTATCAGATCCATGATGTTCTTTTGATATTTTTCAAACAGCTTGAAGTTTCGCTTGAGGTCGTTGTATTTCTCAAAACTGGAGGGGCATTTGGGTTCGTAGGTGTACGAACATAGCTTTTTGGACAGCCGTTGGATGACCTCGTGGTTGCGTTCCATGCGGATCAGCAACTCTTGTTTGTGGTAGGTGTTCTTTTCGTTGATGGTGTTCATGGCCTAGTGTTTTGGGATAGGAAGTTGCTTGCGTCCATTAAGTTACGAAATAACGGTGATAGTTGGATCGGCATTAACGTTGATTTAATGGTTTCGTCAACTTCCATGAACAAAAAGGCCCGATGCATTTGCACCGGGCCTTTAGATCAAACGTCAACGACGTGGTGAATTAGTTGTTGGTTTCCTCGTAGGCCTCTTGTTTCAGCTCTTCACTGGCGATGATGGCCAACTCCACCCTTCTGTTCTTGGCTTTTCCGGCCGCTGTTTCATTGCTTTCGATGGGCTGTTCCTCACCGTACCATTTGGTGGTAAAGCGTCCGCTGGAGATGCCCTTGCTCACCAAGTAGTTGGTCACGGCCTGTGCCCTGCGTTGGGAAAGCCCCAAGTTATATTCAGCGGCACCATCGGAATCCGTGTGGCCTTCCACCAAGACGTTGGTCTTTGGATATTCCTTGAAAATTCCGGCCAATTTGTCCAAGGTAGTGGCAGAAGCTCCCTTGATCTCAGCTTTATTGGTGTCAAAATACACACCATTCTCTCCACTGAAGGTCACGTTGATACCTTCTCCCACGCGTTGCACTTCTGCACCAGGGATCTCTTCCTCGATTCGCTCGGCCTGACGGTCCATCCGGTTACCGATGTAGCCACCGGCCGCACCACCGACCACGGCACCGATGATGGCGCCTAGGGCCGTATTTCCTTTACCTACATTGTTCCCGATGATACCGCCAATAACGGCACCACCCCCAGCACCAATAGCGGCACCTTTTTGGGTGTTGTTAGCGTTTTTCACGGCATCACAGCTCAGGATAAGGCTCAGGGCCAAAAATGCTGTTGTACTTTTTAATAGGATATTTTTCATGTGTTTATTTTTATTGTTTTTTCAATGGTCACATGGAACCTTTGATGACCAAAATAATCATTGCACTATGTCTCTAAAGATTATTTTGGTCATGTCGGTTTCATATTGTTTTATTTTCTTGAGAATTCATAAACTACGGTCACGGGCTGTCCGTCCACCGACACGTTGGATTTGAGGGTCATGGCCTGTTCTGTCAGGCTCACGATGTTCAATCGATACCCATAACCTCCGGAAATGTCCTTCCGGTTTTCATCGATGAACTTGAATTGTAATTGGCTGGAGTAATTGGAGGTGGGCTCCACTACGGACCAACGGAAAAAACGGTCGCCACCTTGGCAGAGGGAACTCTGCTTGATGGTGTACCTTCCCGTACTGTTGTTGTCTCTGAAGAACCACTCACTGTCCTCGAAGCAGATGTCCTCTGCATCGTTGAAGATGACCGACTTGAAATTGCCGGAATTGTTTTCGTAGTACACATTGTCCAAATTCCAAGTACCGCTGAAAATATCCCTTTGGGATCGGGCACTTTTGGATACGGAGCACGAAACAAGCAAAATGCTTGCTATTGCGACGAATAATAATGATCGTTTTACCATAAGATTTAAAAGTTAATGTTCAATAAAAGATACGAAATGGGTCAATATAAAGTTGTTTTATCCATCAAAAAATGGTTAAATCTTTGCAAATCAATACGCGTACAATTCCAATAATGCCGCCTCGAACCGCTTCTTGGGCAAGTAGTTTGCCTCCAGTTCCTTCGCAAAGGGAACCGGGGTCTCCAGACTGCCAATCCGCTTTACCGGGGCATCTAAATACTCAAAACATTCTTCCATGACCATCGCAGAAATGTCACTCGCAATGCCCCCGAACAGGGTGTCCTCCTGCAAAATGATCAATTTGCCTGTCTTTTTCAAGGAAGTTTTGACGGCATCGAAATCCAAAGGTTGAAGTGTCCGCAAATCTAAGAGATCAGCATCGATTTCAGGATGTTTTTCCAATACTTCGATGGCCCAATGCACCCCGGCACCATAGGTGACCACGGAAATGGCCTCGCCTTTCCGTACCCAATTGGCCTTGCCAAAGGGCAGGGTATAATAATCGGATGGCACCTCGCCGTACACGCTTCGGTACAATCCTTTATGCTCAAAGAAGAGCACTGGATTGGGGTCGTTGATGGCCGTGTTCAGCAATCCCTTGGCATCTGCAGGAAAAGCAGGATAGACCACCTTGAGCCCCGGCGTCTTCGTGAACCAAGCCTCATTGGTCTGCGAATGGAAGGGTCCTGCCCCCACTCCGGCACCGCAGGGCATGCGGATCACCACGTCCGCTTTTTCGTTCCAGCGGTAATGTGATTTGGCCAAATAGTTCACAATGGGGTTGAATCCCGTGCTCACAAAATCGGCAAACTGCATCTCCACCACGGCCTTCATACCGTTGATCGAAAGCCCCATGGCCGCGGAAACAATCACGGATTCGCAGATGGGCGTGTTCCGTACCCTGCTCCTTCCAAACTTGGGCACAAAACCTTCGGTAATCTTGAAGACACCACCGTAATCCGCAATGTCCTGACCCATCAAAATCAATTCGTTGTGGCGGTACATGGATTGCTCCAATCCTTCCGAAATGGCATCAACAAAGCGAATGTTCTTTACCTCTTCTTTTGGTTTTGTTTCTTGATAGTCAAATGGTTGATAAACATCACCTAATTCCTTGGTTTCATCAAAGGAAATCGTTGGTTCGTCAAAAGCAAGTTTCAAATTTTCATCGATTTCTTCTGAGATTCCAGCTTTTAACTGTTCTATTTTTTCTTCGGACAGCAGTCCATTTTCCAATAAAAAGGCTTCATAATTGGCAATGGGGTCTTTCTTTTCCCACTCTTTCATCAACTTCTCCGGAACATACTTGGTGCCACTGGCTTCCTCGTGCCCACGCATGCGAAAGGTCTTGAACTCCAAAAGCACGGGTCTTGGTCTTTTTCGGATGGCCTTACAGAGTTCATCCACCTTGGCATAGACCTCCAAAATGTTGTTGCCGTCTATGATGCGGGATTCCATGCCATATCCTTTGGCCCTGTCCGCTAAATGCTCACAGTTGTATTGTTCGTTGGTGGGCGTGGAAAGTCCGTAGCCGTTGTTTTCAATACAAAAGAGCACGGGCAGATTCCATACCGATGCCACATTGAGGGCTTCATGGAAATCGCCTTCGCTGGTTGCCCCTTCGCCCGTAAAAACGGCAGTGACCCTTTTCTTTCTACGGAGCATATCGGCCAGAGCGATGCCATCCGCCACTCCTAACTGTGGGCCCAAATGGGAGATCATGCCCACAATCTTGTATTCCTGGGTGCCGAAATGGAAACTACGGTCCCTGCCGTTGGTGAAACCGCTCTGCTTTCCTTGCCATTGCGCAAACAATCGGTTCAAGGGGATGTTCCTGGAAGTGAAGACACCTAGGTTGCGGTGCATGGGCAAAATGTATTCGTCCTCCTTCAGGGCTTGGGTCACACCCACAGAAATGGCTTCTTGGCCAATGCCGCTGAACCACTTGGAAACCTTGCCCTGTCGCAGCAAGATCAGCATTTTTTCCTCGATCATTCGGGGCTTGAGCATTCCCGTGTAAAGGTCTAGCAATTTCTGTTGGTCCAGGTCGCCAATATGATACCTCATAAGATAAAATTCAACGGCCTAAAAGTAGTAAAACGCCCCCATCTTTCCGTAAATTTCAAAAAGCTTCGGCAATATTCCTTACTTTTGACCTTATTACAAACCATTTAGATATGAGTGCGATTCCAAGTGTAAACCTAGAGGATTTCATCTCTGGGGACCCGGCCCGAAAGGAAAAGTTTGTCAAGGAAATAGGTGCTGCTTTTGAGGGCATCGGCTTCGTGGCCCTTAGCGGACATTTTTTGTCCGATGAACTGGTGGACGACCTCTATTCCGAGATCAAAAAATTCTTCCAACTGCCCCAAGAGGTCAAGGACCAATATGAAATTGAGGGCATTGGCGGACAAAGGGGCTATACTTCCTTTGGAAAGGAACATGCCAAAGGCAAAAAGGAGGGTGACCTGAAGGAGTTTTGGCATTTTGGCCAATATGTGGAGGACAACCCGAAACTGGAAGCCGAGTATCCGGCCAATGTGATGGTGAAGGAACTCCCCAAATTCAACGCTGTTGGCAAAGAGACCTATCAAATGCTGGAAAAAACGGCCAAATATGTGTTGCGGGCACTGGCCCTGCACCTTGATCTGGAGGAAACCTATTTTGATGACTTCATCAAGAACGGGAACTCTATTCTGAGGCCCATCCACTACCCTCCCATCACTACGGAGCCCAAAAATGCGGTCAGGGCGGCGGCGCATGGTGACATCAACCTAATCACACTGCTCATGGGTGCGCACGGAAAGGGACTGCAGGTGCAGAACCATCAAGGGGAATGGGTGGATGCAATTGCCAGACCCGACCAATTGATGATCAATGTGGGGGATATGCTCTCCCGTCTTTCCAACAACAAATTGAAATCCACCATCCATCAAGTGGTGAACCCACCAAGGGAGTTATGGGGCACGTCCAGATATTCCATTCCGTTCTTTATGCACCCCATCAGCGAAATGCCGTTGGACTGCTTGGAGAACTGTATCGATGAAGAACACCCCAAAGCCTACGAGGACATTACTGCAGGAGAATTTCTGCACGAAAGGCTCATTGAATTGGGGCTGGTCAAAAAATAGAGAATAGGGAATCAGGGGAGGGTAATCTTGTGAAGCCTTTCGTTGATTTACTTTTTGGCACATTGTATCACTGACACATTTGGTTATCTTTGTGTGAAATCATGGCTATGGATTACAAGACTATCATAAGAAGAGATCCCCACAAGCGTTTTGGGAAACCATGCATAAGGGAAACCCGTATTTCGGTCTATGATGTACTGGGTTGGCTTTCTTCTGGAATGACGTTTAAGGAAATTATCAATGACTTTCCGGAGCTGACTGCAGACGACATTAAGGCATGCTTGGCCTATGCTGCCGACAAAGAACGAAAATTACAGTATGTCAACTAATGAAATTGCTCTTTGATCAGAATATTTCATTTAGGATAGTTTCTAAACTTGGAAAGGATTTTGAAGGATGCGCTCATGTTTCAGAGTGCAATTTAACTAATGTTGGAGATTCTAAAATCTGGGATTACGCCAAGAAAAATGGATATGCAGTCGTAACTTTTGATTCTGATTTTTATGACATCAGCATTATAAATGGGCATCCGCCAAAAATAATTTGGATTCGATCAGGCAATTTGACTACAAGTGAAATTGTTGACCGCCTCATCCATCACAAATTAACAATCCATAATTTCTTGAGCAATGAAGACTTCAGGGACTTATCCTGTTTAGAAATTGATTGACATTTAGAATTTTTTTTATTATATACACTAAAAAATTGGATCTACAAGACCAACTCAAAAACCTGTTTCCCGACCACGAGCCCGAAGAAGGGCCTGAAAATGAGAAGGAAAAACCTGCCTATTGGTTGCAGGACGACCCCATTATCTGCAAATATGAAAAGCGCAAGGGCAAGCCCATCACCATTCTGGAAGGCTACAATGGGGCCGAAAGCGACTTCAAAAAACTGGCCAAGGACCTGAAAACATTTTTGGGCGTTGGGGGCAGTTTCAAGAACGACACCATCATTATCCAAGGCGATTACAGGGATAAGATCATGGCCTTTCTGAAAGAGAATGGTTTTTCAGTGAAACGGGTCGGGGGATGATGGAAATTTCCCTAAAATGAAAGCACTTGGCATTTACGTGTTAAAATTAGATGCTGAAAACCAATGTTTTGTGAAAAAATTTTTGTGTTCTTGGTATAAGTTTTAATTTTATTCTTCCTAACCAACAAAAACTAAAGCTGAAAATGAAATCACTGTTGCACATTACCAACGGGGACAGTTTTACGTCCAGATTGCAGTCCTTACAGCTAAAGGGCGATATCATCACATGGCGGGAAATGCTATGTGAAGGCAAGACCCTTTGCGCCGTGGGAAGCGAATCTTTCTGGAAGACCCGCTTTGAATTCCTCAACAAAAACTACAAGGTCACCAAGTCTTGGTTTGTTGAAAAGACACTCAAGGAATACCGTTCTCTTTGTAACCACAAGCAACAGGACCATATCGTTTTGTGGTTTGAATACGATCTTTTTTGCCAAATCAACATGCTGGCCGTCCTGAGTTGGCTGAAGGAGCACAGGCGACATGCCGAAATTTCACTGGTGTGCAGTGGCAAGGAAGATGAAAGTGGCAAGCTGTATGGACTCAATGAGCTGAGTGATGAAAGATTGCTGCAATTGTACGAAAGCCGTACCATGCTTTCCCAAGATGATATTGAATATGCGGATTACATCTGGCAACTCTATTGCAGTGACAACCCCATACGCATGGAAAATCAGTTGGCCAACAACGATTTCCAATTTGAGTATCTGAATGAAGCCCTAAAGACCCACCTCAAGCGATTCCCGACTATAAAAAATGGCCTCAACGAACTGGAAAACCATGTGTTGAAAACCGCGGTGGCCAAAAAGCCAGAATCGAGGAACGCCCTTATGGGGCAGTTGTTGTCCGACCAAGGGTATTATGGTTTTGGCGACACGCAATACGAACGGATCATCACCTCCTTGAAACCGCTCTTCAATTCCTTCAATCCTGTCAAATTGACCAAAAAAGGGAAGGAAGTATTGGAAAATAAATCAAATTATTATTCACAAATACGTGATAATCAACTGTATTTGGGTGGTTCTTTAAAGTATAACTTCCTATATAATACCGACACCAACCGCATCTTAAAACTTTAAGTGGATGTCTTCATTAGGAAGCTCAGAGCTTATTCTGAACCCTGATGGCAGCATCTACCATCTCAATCTTTTACCCGAGGATATTGCTGACACCATCATCACGGTCGGTGACCCGGAGCGTGTTCACGAAGTATCCAAATATTTCGACAGCATCGAAATACGAAAAGGCAAACGCGAGTTTTTGACCCATACCGGACATTTGTCGGGAAAACGCCTGACCGTGATCTCCACGGGTATTGGCACGGACAATATCGACATTGTGCTGAACGAATTGGATGCGCTCACCAATATCGATTTCCCTTCACGGCAGGTCAAGAGTGAAAAAAAACAGCTTGGTATCATACGAATCGGTACATCCGGCACCATCCGCCCTGAAATTCCCATTGATTCGTTCCTGATGAGCACTTCGGCCATTGGCCTTGATGGACTCCTGCATTTCTATGGAAATTCCGACCCCAGAAATAAGGCTATGGAAAGGGCGCTCATCAAGCATTTGGATTGGGGTGCACACCACATTGTTCCTTATGTTGTGGATTCAGACGCGCATTTGAAAAAACTGTTCGTTTCCCCAGGTGTACATTCTGGCATAACAGTCACCAATCCAGGATTTTATGGTCCTCAGGGAAGAATACTCCGACTAGTTCCAAAAGTGCTGGATTTTCAGGACAAATTGGCTTCTTTTTCCTTTGAAGGGCAGCACATCACCAATCTGGAAATGGAAACAGCAGGCATTTATGGACTTGCCAAATTGATGGGACACAAAGCCGTGTCGTTGAACGCCATTTTGGCCAATCGAGCCACTGGGGAATTCTCAACGGATGGCGGCAAGACCATTGATTCCTTGATCAAATACGCCCTCGAACGGCTTGTGAATGACCCATCGGTATAAAATACCGTGCGGAACCCTTATTTTTGCCTAATCAAAACGAAGAGATGAAAAACGTGAACATCATCGGGGTACCGGAACATTTTAACCTGCCTTGGCATTTGGCCATGGAAGATGGGGCATTTGAGGACAGGGGCATATCGCTCGATTGGACAGATGTCCCCGAAGGCACAGGAAAAATGTGCCAGTTGCTGGAAACCGGAGAGGCCGATATGGCCATCATTCTAACAGAGGGCATCATCAAGAGCATATCCCAAGGGAATCCCAGCAAGATTGTCCAAGAATTTGTCTCTTCCCCCCTGCTCTGGGGCATCCATGTGGCGGCGGACAGTGAAAGAACGTCCATAGCTTCATTGCAGCACGACAAGGTGGCCATAAGCCGCATGGGAAGCGGGAGCCATTTGATGGCCTACGTGAATGCCCAAAACCAGGGTTGGGACCCGGACAAGCTCCAATTTGAAATCGTGGACAATTTGGATGGTGCTGTAAAAAATCTGACCGAAGGCTCCAACGCCTATTTCATGTGGGAGCATTTCACCACAAAACCTTTGGTGGACAATGGGACCTTCAAAAGATTGGGCGACTGCCCTACTCCTTGGCCCTGTTTTGTGATCGCGGCCACCGATTCGTTCCTGAAAGACAATAGAGGGGTTGTGGGTCACATTCTGGACATCATCAATACCTATACGTTGGAATTCAAGGAGATTCCAAGTATCGACAGGACCCTTTCCAATCGATATGGGCAACAATTGCAAGATATTCAGGAGTGGCTCGGAAAAACCACCTGGGGGCAGGAACAGATGGCCCCAAAAACGTTGGACGGCATCCAATCACGTCTCTTTCAGCTCAATTTGATTGAAGAGATCAAAGAACCCTCACGGTTTCTTTGGAAATAAGCTTACCACTCAATACCCGTCTTGCCCATTTGGGCCAACAATTGGTTCGTTTTGCTAAAGTGTTGGTTCCCAAACCAGAGTCCGCGGTTGGCACTCAAGGGCGAGGGATGTCCAGAAGTGAGGATATGGTGTTTCCGTTGATCGACCAAAGCTGATTTCTTTTTGGCAAACCCGCCCCAAAGCAGAAAAACGACCCCTTCCAATTGTTCCGATACCGTTCGGATGACCGCATCCGTGAAGATTTCCCATCCCTTATTTTGATGGCTTCCCGCCTGATGCGCCCTCACGGTCAAGGTAGCGTTCAGCAAGAGCACCCCTTGGTCGGCCCAACGCTCCAGGTTGCCGCTCTTCGGATAGGGTTTTTCCACATCCGTCTTGATTTCCTTAAAAATGTTGACCAAAGAAGGTGGATGGGGAATACCATCCTTTACGGAAAAACAGAGGCCGTTCGCCTGGCCGGGACCGTGGTAGGGATCTTGCCCGATGATGACCACCTTCGTCTCTTGGAACGGACAATGGTCAAAAGCGGCAAAAATATCCTTACCCTTTGGGTAACAGGTGTGTTGCTGGTATTCTTGCTTCACAAATTGGGTCAATTGTTGAAAATAGGGCTTTTCAAACTCTTGATGTAAATGGGCCTTCCAACTGGGCTCAATGGCAACATCCATGTGCTATTTCTTTTTGGTCAATTTATAGATCAGATACCCAATCCCAATAACAAAATGTATCAGAACAATACCTGCGATTACATAAATGAGGGTATGGTCATTTCGCATGATCTATGTTTTTAGATGAGGATTGGACATATTGCCAAATGTACGCATTGCCATGGTTTTACTTTTTACGGCCCGAACAAAAACTGCAAAATCCTATATTTGTCCTGCTAACGGAAAAAGATGCGCAACATTCACCCCAAAACACTTCAAGACCTGGAATTCCCAACGGTCCTGAACCAAATTTCAGCCCGCTGCAACACAGAACTCGGCAAGGAACATGCCCTAAACATTGTTCCCATCGATGATAAGGAAGAATTGATGGTCGTTTTGGGGCAAACTTCTGAGTATTTGGCCTCTTTTTCCAACGATAACCGAATTCCCAACCACGGTTTTGATCAAATCAATCCGGAGCTTGGGCTGTTGAAGATAGATAATAGCACCTTGGAGATCACAGGTTTCCGAAAAATCGGGAACATCTGCAAAACAGTGACCATACATCAAAAATTCCTAAAAAAATTCAAGGAATACTATCCATTGCTCTTCCAAAAATCGGAAGGACTGGAACCCAATTCGGAGATTTCCGAAGCCATTGATGCCGTTATCGACAAGTTTGGGGAAATCAAGGATTCAGCATCCTCGGAACTAAGACATATCCGTAGTCAGATCAATGAGGTACGGGGCAAGATCAACCAAAGCTTTGGCACTGCATTGGCACGTTGCCAATCCTTGGACTATCTGGATGAAATCCGGGAATCCGTCATGGAAAACCGTAGGGTGTTGGCCGTGAAGGCCATGCACCGCAAAAAAGTGAAAGGTAGTGTGATGGGTGCCTCAAAAACAGGCAGCATTGTCTATATCGTTCCCGAAGCGACACTGACCTATGCCCGTGAATTGAACAACCTGGAATTTGAGGAGAAAGAGGAAATCCAACGGATATTGAACCAGTTGACAGGCCAGATCAGACCTTACTTGGAACTGTTGAAAGCCTATCAGGCCTATTTGGTGGATACGGATATCACGGCGGCCAAGGCCAAATACGCATCGGACATGAATGCCGTTTTGCCCGAGATCAATCAGGAGCGGGAACTGTTCCTAAGGGATGCCTACCACCCCCTGCTCTATTTGTCCAACAAACGAAAACAACAAAAAACGTGGCCGCAGACCATCAAATTGCACAAGGAGAACCGCATTATCGTGATCTCTGGACCCAATGCCGGGGGAAAAAGCATCACCCTGAAGACCATTGGCCTATTGCAGGTGATGTTGCAGAGCGGTATGCTCATTCCCGTGCACGAACGCAGCTCTGTCTGCCTGTTCGAAAAGATCTTGACTGATATTGGGGACAATCAATCCATTGAAAATCATCTGAGTACCTATAGTTATCGGTTAAAGAACATGAACCAGTTCCTGAAAAAGTGCAATGATGAGACCCTGTTCCTGATCGATGAATTTGGCACCGGAAGTGATCCCGAACTCGGCGGGGCCTTGGCGGAAGCCTTTTTGGAAGTGTTCTATGAGCGTGGGGCCTATGGCGTGATCACCACCCATTATGCCAACCTGAAGGCGCTGGCCAATGAACTGCCCCATGCCACCAATGCGAACATGCTCTTCAACGCCAAGACCCTGGAACCCACATTCCAACTGGTGCTGGGCGAAGCGGGAAGCTCCTTTACGTTTGAGGTGGCGCAGAAGAACGGCATCCCCTACTCTTTGATCAACAAGGCCAAGAAGAAAATCGAGCGGGGCAAGGTCCGGTTCGATGCCACCATAGCCAAGTTGCAAAAGGAACGGAGCAAAATGGTGGAGACCGGCTCCAAGCTCAAAGAAGAGGAAACCAAGGCCCGTGAAGAATCCGAACGTCTGGAACAACTCAACAACAAGATCAAGTCCAAGCTGGAGAGCTATCAGGAACTATATGACCACAACCAGCGGATGATCCAATTGGGCAACAAGGTGAACGCCATTTCGGAACGCTATTTCATCGACAACAAAAAGCGACCCTTGATCTCAGAACTGCTGCGGATCGTGGAGACCGAGAACAGCAAACGGAAAAAGACCACGGCCAAAAAAGCCAAGGAAAAGCAGGAACAGCAGCAACAGGTGGCCCAAGAGCTGGAGCAAAAGATCCAAAAAGTGCGGGTGGAGAAAAAGGAGAAAAAGAAAAAAGAGGTCCAAGCCGAAAAGAACAAGCCCCGACCCGTCTTTAAAGTAGGCGACCGGGTCCGTTTGATGGACGGCAAGGCCGTGGGCAGCATCGATAGTCTGGAAAAGGGCAAGGCCGTGGTGAACTACGGGATGTTCACTACCAATGTGGGCGTGGACCAATTGGAGTTGGTGGAAGCGAAGAAGTAGGCACTTTTATTCTGCATGTGATGCGGAATCTCTTTTCTTTACAATGTTGATAACTACTGATAAATCAACAACTTACCACATTGTTTTTTTACCGATTTTTCGGTGAACTTCGTTATTGGTCGATAGAACTCATCAAAATGAATCATATCTCTAACATTGGCAACCATTTAAAAAAATAATTATGGCAGACAGAAAAGAAGTATATGACGAACTAGATACTTTGGTTAAAGTACAAGATGAAAGGAACAATATACATATTGATTGGATAAAAACGGTATTAACTATTTCTACTTCTATAACTGCCATTATAATATCTTTTAAAGATGGTAAATCCGAATCTAATCTTGAATTGATTTCTTATCTAACTACAATTTCCTTATCTGGAATTGGAATCCTTTTTGGATTAATTCATCTATTTGGATACGTAGTTCTTCACAATCGCAGTCTGACAAAGGTTCAGATTAATATATCACAACTTCTGAACGACAAAAAGATTGACAAACTTTCGAGAGTCGATACGCCAAAGTATCATAAAATTTCTGAAAAAATTTGTGTGATTTGCTTATTAATTTCATTTGTTTCTTTAATTATTTATGGTGTTTCAATTGAACTTTAAAAAACGGTTGCCAACACAGTGTATAATTAATGGCTTGGTTCTAGCTTGCTTACGAAAATCCTCGCGGATTTTCAGTTTGGTGTATACTTGCAAAGTATAGTGTAAAACCACGCAACTACTCATAGCCTTTACCGATATCGAAACCCCACTTTTCTTTATCATTTTGTTATCCCGACCCAATCTTGAACCAACTCCTTCCATTTTTTTCCTATCTTGTTTGGCAATTCACGACCAAAACAACGTAAACAAAAAATGAAGAAAAAATCATCCTCAAGTAGAAGAAACTTTGTGAAGAACACTGCAATGGCTTCCAGTATCTTTATCGTACCCCGCCACGTGTTGGGTGGGCCGGGCTTTTTGGCCCCCAGTGACCGTCTGAACCTAGCTGCAATCGGTGCGGGCGGAAAAGGGGCCAGTGATATCGCCAATGCGTCCGTGAACGGGCGCGAACGCGTAGTGGCCCTTTGCGATGTGGATTTTTCCGGGTCGGCCAAACGATCGGTGGAGCTTTTCCCCAAGGCGAAGCTCTACAACGACTATCGCGAAATGCTCGATAAGGAAAAGGACATCGATGCGGTGACCATCAGTACCCCGGACCACGTGCACGGACCTGCAGCAGCCTATGCCATGCAGCGCGGTAAGCACGTGTATGTCCAAAAACCCCTCACCCACAACATCCGTGAAGCACGGGTGTTGACCCAGATGGCGAGGGACAAAAAAGTAGTGACCCAAATGGGCAACCAAGGAGGTTCTAACCCGCTCTTGGGCTTGGTACAAAAATGGGTGGATTCCGGGGCATTGGGCCGGATCACCAAAGTGGAAATTTGGACGAACCGCCCTGTGTGGCCGCAAGGCTACGCCATGCCCGAACCCAATCCCGAAGGCAAACCTGAAGACCTGTTCTGGGACCTTTGGTTGGGCCCTGCCCCTGAGAAACCCTATATCCCCAACCTGCATCCGTTCAACTGGCGAGGCTGGTGGGACTATGGAACCGGGGCCTTGGGCGATGTGGGATGCCATTTGGTGGACATTCCGTATCGAACCCTAAAACTGGGCTACCCTACCGCTGCAGAATGTAGCGTTGGAACGGTTTTCTCCCAAATGTGGAACCCCGATTACCATCCTGAAGGTTGTCCGGCCACATCGTTCATCACCCTGAATTACGAAGCGACCGAAAAAACAGGTGCACCATTGATCATGACTTGGAGCGATGGGGGCATACGTCCCTCCCACCCCGAGATCATTCCGGCGGACAGCGACATTGGCGGTCCCGGAAGCTATAACGGTGTGCTCATCCATGGGGAAAATGGAGTGATCTCCACGAACATCAATGACAGTTCACCATTGACACCGAAACTCTATTTGAACAATGGCACCACAGAGTTCGGTCCTGAGGTAGAGGACATGCCAGAGCCTGAATATGGCCATCAACGCAAATGGGTGGATGCCTGTAAAGCCGGTTTTGGCAGTCAGGAGCACTTGGATCTGACTTCCTCATTTGACTATGCAGGACCTATGACGGAGACCGTTCTCATGGGCAACTTGGCCATCCGCAGCTATATGTTGCGCAGACCGAATGCCGAGGGCAATTTTGAATTCTATGGCCGCAAAAAGCTGCTATGGGACGGAGAGAACATGAAGGTCACCAATTTTGAGGATGCCAACCAATTTGTTACCCGAACCTACCGCGAAGGATGGGAAGTGTAATTGTATTGGAATAACCATATTGAAACAAGAGGGTCGCCAATGGCGGCCCTTTTTGTGTTCTTCCATGGGTTGAAAAATTACTGTTGAAGTCATCGGGTCTCTAACTATCACAGTTTGCTTTTTTTGTGGGTGGAGAAACGGAACACGAACGGGTTTGTGTTCGGTGTTTAAGTGTATTGTTTAATTTAGTAGCTTGCCATTGAACCAGTTTCATTGATTTGGAATCGGCTCAACACCCAAATTGAACCTAATCCAAAACCGACCTACGAAATGGCAGTTTGGCAATATCCATTGTATATCATACCTCAAAAAAGTATAAGGGATAGATATGGAAAAATCCCAGAGAAACTATTCATAGATGAAGAGGGATGGAAACGCTTTTGGGAAAATTTCAACCGCGATTTTGACAATACTATCTACGACTTTGAAGATGCCAAAACGATACGATGGTGGAAAAACATCAGGTTTGATACTGAAGGAACGGCAAACTACATCGACAGATTGCTGACGAGGGCGGATTGGGGCAAATCCCCTGATTTTATGGCATGGAAGGGTGAGCCACATAGTGGGGATGACCATGATTGTCATATTTCTATCCATAAGGAAACAGGGGAAGTACAGGAATTCCAATTTCGGATTGATTTAAGGAACCGAGGTGGTGCCAAGCGTTTCATGAACAAAATGTTGCAACTGTGTTCCCATCATAATTTCATGTTGATGGATTCCGATGGCTGGCTGTTCGAACCTAAGACCGAATGGGTCATGGAAAACATGGAAAAATCTTGTGCAGCAAGATTTATCAAAGATCCCTCAGGTTTTATGGAACAAGTGATGGATAAAGAGGAAAGTAAATTCCAGATTCCGTCACAAAAGAAAAGCTCCAAAGGTGGAGGGAAAAGCTAATCCCAGGAAAACCTTCCGTGCTTTTGTAAAGAATAAAAGGAACCAAACGGTCCTATTTCGAGAGTTTTCGACTTGCAACCCAATTCTTTTGAGTCAATATCTAGATGATTCGAATTAAACCATCCAGATACCACACGCTAATTTAGTGACCGTTTAGAAACCCTTAAATTTTACAAAATGAAAAAGAATGTATTGATTATAGTGGCTTTTCTCACGGGAGTGGCCTGCTTTGCACAGAACACGAACAATGTACAGTTGGGCGCACGTGGCGGTGTCAATTTTGCCACCGTGGCCGGCGACGATTTTGAGAGTCCAGACTCCAGAACTTCATTTTATGTAGGTCTCGTGGCAGAGGCTCCTTTGTCCGATCACGTTTCCTTGCAGCCGGAAGTCTTCTATTCGGGCCAAGGTTTTGATATCACTGACGAACCGGATACTCCGGATGCCCAATTTCAAGTGGACTACATCCAAGTACCCGTTCTTTTGAAATTTTATATTGCCGACGGACTCAACATTCATGGTGGACCACAGTTTGGTTTTAAAGTAAATGAAGAGTTGGATTTTGATCCGGGAGAAGATTCCGGCGATTTTGATTCTGACTCCATCAACAGTTTTGATTTCCAAGGAACAGCTGGTGTGGAATACAAATTTCCTTCCGGATTTTTCATCCAAGGACGATATTCCTATGGTTTCTCTGAGATCATCGAAGATGTGGATGTGCATAATTCCGTTTGGTCCGCAGGTCTTGGATTCATGTTCTAGGAATAAAAGAATCAGAAAAAGAAAATGAGGGAGCTCCATCTACTGAGTAGGTGGAGTTTTTTTGTTGAAAAAGGGATGAAACACCATTAATGATGACTTTACTAGGTGTTGTTGAATAATAGCTTTAAGTTCATGTCCGGCATTCTATTCTTTATTGAGGATGATTCGAAACATTGATTCTATTGGGGATGACATAAAGGTGACATCCAAATGTCGTGGTGCTGACAGCCTTGGCCAATTACCTTTGTCCAATAACCAAATACAAATGTTATGAACAATACATCATCAATCGGAGAGCGGTTAAAATACCTGAGAAAGAGCAAAGGATATTCCCAAGAAGAGCTTTCCCAAAGGACCAATGTCACTGTGCGCACCATTCAACGCATCGAGGGAGAGGAAGTATCTCCCCACTTGAACACGGTAAAACTTTTGGCGACGGCCTTGGAGGTGGATGTAAGCGACCTTCTCCCCTTGCAAGACCCCAAAGAAGAGACCCTGAAGAAGAAATGGCTTCTGCTTATGCATGCCACACCATTGTTGGGCATCTTCCTTCCGTTGTTCAATGTATTGATACCCCTTTTCCTTTGGATCCATAAACGGGAGGACAACCCCATCTATAACGAGCATGGCATCAAAGTGGTCAACTTCCAGATCACTACCCTACTTTTTGCCGTTTTGTCATTCATTAGCTTGCTGACGATAGAAAAATGGGGCTTCTTCATTTTTATTTCCGTGGTTCCCATTTGTATCGGCATCATGATCTTTAACATCATTTATGTGCTGCAAAAGGAAAAGTGCTTCTACCCCTTTTCCATCCCTTTTTTAAGGTTGAAAAAAAATAAGGCCTTTGGATTGGTGGTCTTCATTGGACTGTCGGTCATATCCAGTTGTTCACAGCCACGTCCAGAAACCATTGAACGCTTGGATGGCTCATTGATAACCAAGGATTCCATCACCCATAAAATTGACCAGTTGATGGCCGATGCAGAAATATACGGAATGGCCATATCCATATTCAATGACAACCAACCCGTGTACCAAAGGGTTTTCGGATACAAAGATTATCCTCATAAACAAAGGTTGACAGATTCCACCAATATGTATGGGGCCTCTTTCAGCAAGGCGGTTTTTGGGGTCTTGGTGATGAAGTTGGTTGAGGATGGGGTCATTGATTTGGACACTCCTTTGGAATCCTATTTGCCACAAAAAATTTATGAATATGAACCGCAGACCCGTTGGCACGATGATTTTTCCGACCTGAAGAAAGATTCGCTCTATCCTAAGATCACTGCAAGAATGTGCTTGGACCATACCACGGGTTTTAAAAATTACAGATGGTTTGAGGACGATCAAAAATTAAAGGTGAACTGGGAACCAGGAACCAAATTCGGGTATAGCGGAGAAGGTTTGATCTATCTGCAGGTGGTCTTGGAAAAACTGACAGGGAAAGGATTGGAACAGTTGGCCCAAGAGCATATTTTCCGGCCTCTGGGGATGGAAAACTCAGCCTATGAATGGAAAGATCGCTTTGATAAAGACGTTGCCCTTGGGCATAATGAAAAAGGGGAATCCCTTGAAAAGGACAAGGACAATGAGCCAAGGGGGGCTGGGACATTGGAAACCACAGCGGAAGACTACACTAAGTTTTTAACAGCGGTGCTCAACCAAAGGTTGATCAGCAAGGCATCTTATGATGAGATTTTTAGTCCACACATCAGGATAAGGTCCAAAAAGCAGTTTGATGAAGGGGACGGCACTATTACCGACAAATATGACAACATTAATCTGAGTTATGGACTGGGTTGGGGCTATTTTGAAACACCCTATGGAAAAGCAATGTTCAAGGAGGGCCATGGAAGTGGGTTTGTGCACCATTCCGTACTTTTTCCGGAATCGGGCAAAGGAATTATGATCATGACCAATTTTGAACGTGGGAACAGCATCTTCAAGGAGTTGCTCGAGGTTACCCTACAGGACATTTATACCCCATGGGAATGGGAAAACTATATTCCGTACAATAAATAAGGGGCATTTTTTGAAAACAATAAAACTATCTTTACATTGGTTTTTTAAGAACATTTGAAAAATTGAGCATGGCAAAGAACACCTATACCATTTCGGTCATACAACTGAATCTGAACGACACCCCTGAAAACAATCTAAAAAAATGTATGGAGTGGGTAAAAAAAGCCGCGGCCAAGGGTGCCGAGGTCATTTCACTGCCCGAACTCTATAGCAGTCATTATTTCTGTCAAAGTGAGGACACCGACAACTTTTCACTGGCTGAACCTTTGTACGGCACCTCTTTCAAGGCGTTCAGTGCCCTGGCCAAGGAACTTGGGGTGGTCATCATTGTACCCTTTTTTGAAAAGCGGATGTCCGGCGTGTATCATAACAGTGCCTATATCATTGATTCCGATGGTTCCGAAGCAGGATTGTACCGAAAAATGCACATTCCGGACGACCCTCATTTTTATGAGAAATTCTATTTTACCCCAGGCGATTTGGGCTTTAAGACCATACCTACCCAAAAAGGGAAGGTGGGCACGCTTATTTGTTGGGATCAATGGTACCCAGAAGCGGCCCGTTTGACCGCTCTACAAGGTGCCGAAGTCCTCTTCTACCCTACGGCCATAGGTTGGCATCCGAAGGAAAAAGAAGAATTTGGGGAAAAACAACACGGTGCCTGGATGAACGTGATGAAAGGGCATGCCGTGGCCAACGGGGTCTATGTGGCGGCGGCCAACCGTATAGGACTTGAAAAATACTTGCCCAACACGGATGGGATAGAGTTTTGGGGTTCTTCCTTCATTTGTGGACCTCAGGGCGAAATCTTGGCACAGGCGTCCTCCGATCAGGAAGAAATATTGTTGGCAGAAATCGATTTGGACCTACAAGAAAACGTTCGCCAAAACTGGCCCTTCCTTCGCGATAGACGCATCGATATGTATGGGGCCATCACCAAAAGAGCTATTGACTGATGGAGGCAACATCTTGGCGATTTCCCGCTGAATGGGAGAAACAGCAGGGCATTTTGCTGTGCTTTCCGCACAATGGCAACGACTGGCCCGGTAAGTACGGGGCCATTCAATGGGCCTTTGTGGAATTCATCAAAAAAGTGGCCACTTTTGAAGAAGTTTTTCTTGTCGTCGCTTCCGAACAGCTTAAGGACAAGGTCCATGAAGTGCTCAAGTTGGCACACGTGGACACCGATAGGGTATCCTTCATTGTCCACAAGACCAACCGCAGTTGGATGAGGGATTCCGGCCCCATCATTGTAAAGAATGGAGCGCAGCGAAAGGCCTTGAACTTCAACTTTAACGGTTGGGCCAAATATTCCAATTACAAACTCGACAAACACGTTCCACAGAAGGTCTCCGACTTTTTGAACGTTCCTTTGGAACAGGTGACCTATAATGGGAAACCTGTGGTGCTTGAAGGCGGGGCCATTGATGTGAACGGAAAAGGAACCTTGATCACATCCGAAGAATGTTTGTTGGATCCCAAGATCCAAGTCCGAAACCCAGGATTCACGAAGGAGGATTACGAAACGATATTCAAAGAATATCTGGGCGTTACCAATACCATTTGGTTGGGCGATGGCATCAAAGGGGACGACACCCATGGACATATCGACGATCTGGCGCGGTTTGTCAATGAAGATACAATTGTCACCGTTGCGGAATCCAACACGTTCGATGCCAACTATGCACCACTTCAGGACAACCTGAAACGATTGGAGAATGCTGTTTTGGAAAATGGAAAAAGACCCAGATTGGTGACACTTCCCATGCCCAAACGAATCGATTTTGAAGGGATAACGCTTCCGGCCAGTTATGCCAACTTTTTGATCCTGAACAAGGCCGTGCTGATGCCCACCTTCAATGATTCCCGTGATCGCGAGGCCCTGAACACCTTGGCTAGTATTTTTCCTGATCGAGAGATCATCGGTATCAGTGCCATAGATTTGATCTGGGGATTCGGGACCTTACATTGTTTGAGCCAGCAGATACCGCTGTAGTACGAAGAAGCCTGCCTTTTGAATGGTTTGAAAGTGGAAATAGACCTACATTGAATAGTGTATGGCCAATTTTATTCCATTTATAGAAGGCCCCATCAAAAAAATATAAATTATACGTCCCCTTTTTGAAATATCGATCGTCATAGGTATGAACTTTAAAAGAAAATAAAATGAAAGAATTTGCATTGATTTTCAGACTCAAGGACATTTCGGATTTCAAACCTTCGCCCGAACAAATGCAGGAGCGAATGAATTGGCTGGGCGGCATTGCCGCACAAAACAAATTGGCGGATAAAGGAAATACCCTTTTGCCAAGCCCCGGAAGTGCCAAAACTGTGAAGCCAAACAATATGGTGACCGATGGACCTTACACCGAGATCAAGGAGTTCATTAGTGGTTATATTGTCGTGAAAGTCGAGAACATCGATGAAGCGGTGGAAATTGCAAAAGCCAACCCGATTTTTGATCAAGTCGGCGGAAGTATTGAAGTACGTGAAGTTTTAAAGCGTGATTGATTGTTGAATGATAAAAAAACACATAACGACGAGCTCTTGCCCCACTTGTTTCGACAAGAGTATGCGAAAATGACGGCTGTTCTGTGCCGTCATTTTGGTTTAAAACACATAGAGATTGCCGAAGATATTGCCAGCGATACATTTCTGAAAGCTTCGGAAAATTGGGCAATCAACGGAGTTCCAGAAAATCCTTCAGCTTGGCTTTATAGGGTCGCAAAAAATAAAACCAAGGACCATTTCAAACATATTTCCATTTTTGAGACCAAAATCAAGAACGATTTAAAGTCTACAAGTCTAATTCAGGAAAACAACTTTGAATTTAACGAACAGCTTATTCTGGACAGCCAATTGGCCATGATTTTTGCCGTATGCAATCCGGTGAACAATTCCGAAAGCCAGATTGCCCTGGCTCTTCAGATCCTTTGTGGTTTTAGTTTGGAGGAGATTGCAAATGCGTTCCTCACCAAAACAGAAACCATAAAGAAACGGCTGCAACGTGCAAGGACCCATCTTCGCAACGATGATTTCGAAATCACAACATTGACCGGATCTGAAATCCAGTCAAGACAGGAAACCGTCTTACAAACCTTGTATTTATTGTTCAATGAAGGTTATTTTTCAAAATCGAACAATCAATTCATCAGAAAAGAGCTGTGCTCCGAAGCCATCAGATTGAATTTGGCATTGGCCGAAAATCCATTGACGAATACGCCACAAACAAATGCTTTGCTGGCATTGATGTGTTTTCAAAGCTCACGAATCGAGGCGAGAACCAACGAAAAGGGTGAAGCCGTCCTTTTTGACGAACAGGACAAAAACCGTTGGGATAGATCGTTAATCGAAAAGGGAAATTATTATTTGGTAAATGCCACAAGCGGAAACGAAATATCAAAATATCATTTGGAAGCGGGAATTGCCTATTGGCACACCACAGATAACAAAGACAAGTGGAAAAACATCCTGAATTTGTACAACCAACTCATTTTAATCGAATATTCGCCCATAACCGCCTTGAACAGAACTTTTGCCTTTTCCAAAGTAAATGGAAACACCAAAGCCATTTTCGAAGCTGAAAAATTAAATCTCACGAACAATGGCCAATATCACGGATTGATGGGGTATCTACTTGCAGATTCAGATATTCAAAAGGCAATTGAGCACTTCAAAAAAGCCATAAGGCTGACAAAATCGGAAACGGAAAAGCGAACATTGAAAAAGGAAATCAGACGATTGAAAACTAATGGGGATATAAGTGAATAGTTGATTTTCAATACGTTTTTTTTGAAATCATTTCCTATTCTTCTCCTCTATCCATTTGGCCAAGTACTTTGTACTGGTCAAGGTTTCATGGTGCAACAATCGGCCTGTGAAATTACGGTCTCGGTGATGGGTTAGGTATTCCGTCACCTCTCTTAAATGTATGATTAGTCTGTTTTGGAGAGTTTCCTTTTGATATAGGGAATTGATCAGAGTAGTTCCCTTGGCCTGGGCGGCAGTCCATTGCTCTTGGTGCTGATACAGCTCCACCGCTGCTCTTGCAAAACCAGGCCAATCGTCCGCAACGGTCCCGCTCCATGGCAGTCCATTGTGCATGCCTTCCGAACCGATGGAGGTTGTGATACTTGGAATACCATGGATCATCGCGTCCAATAACTTGCCCTTCATGCCGGCACCAAACCGTAAGGGAGCCAATAGCAATCGGTGCTTTTGGAGCACATCCCCAACATTTTCGGCCCAGCCTTCCACATGAAACCCAGCTTTGGGATTGTGCATGTCCTTGACCAGTTGTGGCAGGTAAGCCCCATAAATATAAAGATTGGCCTTGGGCAGTTCCTTTCGGATAAGTGGCCAAATGGTGTTTTTCAACAGTTTGATGGAATCCACATTCGGCGCATGTTTTCCGTTGCCGATACAGACAAAATCGGCTCGCTTTTCAAAACTCGGCCATTGCTGGACAGTTTCCGAAGAAATGGCAGCTACCATGAAAGGCAAATGAAACAATAAAGCCCTGGGAATGCCCAATTCCTGCTGCAAAAGGTTCATTTCATAGGGGGAGATCATCAGGGTGATGTCGCTCCGATAGATGCTGCTGGCTTCACGAAGGGTCATTGGATGGTTTTTCCATTGGTCCAACGAGAACCCCCGTTCTTTTTTGACTGCCTCTTCCCTAGCCTTTCTCAAGGAGTGGAGGTCTTCAGTGTTCAATATGCGCAAAGCTTTTGGGGCAAATTCAGCGACCCGCCAACCGAACTGCTCTTCCACCATAAAACGATCAAAAATCACTATATCCGGCTTCAGTTTGACCAAAAAATCATCAAAACTGGAATGGTTCAATTGAATGGACACCTCTGTAATACCCAAATGGTCCAAATCCAAACTGAATTCGGTTTTTGCAGCCGTGGAGGCAAATGTGATCTTATGTCCAAAGGTGATAAAGGTCTCCAGCAATTGCAGCATGTGGCAACCGGCTGCCGTGGTCTTCGGTTCCGGCCACACATGGCCGATGACGAGAAGTTTTTTTGTCATACAAAAGGACTTTCACTACAAGCGCCAAATCTACGCATCGACACAAATGGCACAAATTTTCTGGAATACCAAGCTCCAAATTTCAAGGAACAAACACCTCCTGACTTCCCACGCACATCGACCAAAAAGCACAATAACTCAGTAACACAATAACCAACTACATGCGTGCGGCAAATTTTTGGGAGATGCTGGAACGCAGTTTGCGCTCATAGTCTTCCTCCAGCCATTCTTTGTAGTTTTTGGTGTTGTTCATGATGCAATAGGAATACTGCTTCACCCGATAGGCGATTTCATCCTTGAGCTCTTTGGCCAAAATGCGGGCATCGAACACATCCTCGCTGTTCTCCACACAGATCTGGGCATGTTGCTCTATGCTACGCTCCAAAACCAATTTCGATTTTTTCCCTTCGGCAAATACTTTTTTATATTCTTCCTTGATGTCAAAGGTGATGTTGTCGGACTTGCTGAACTTGGCCCGAAGCTCATCGGGCATTTCATACACAAAATCACGCTCAATGTCCTCATCGTTCTTGATGTTCTCCAGATAAAAATCGGGGAAATGGAAAATTTCCTGCCAGTCAACAGGAGAATCCCACGGTCCGAAGCGGGCAATGTTGTTCCCCATGTCCACCACGTTGAACTCGTCCTTGTCGGGCAAAATCCTAGATCCCCGTCCTATCATTTGAAAATACAGCGTGAGCGATCGTGTGGCTCGGTTGAGGATGATGGACTGCACCGTGGGTTCATCAAAACCTGTGGTGAGGATGCTCACCGAGGTGAGGATGGCATCCGGGGTCTCCGCGAACCAGTCCAAAATCTCCCGTCGCTCGTTTGCCGTGTTCTTGTTGTCCAGATGACGGATGTTGTACCCTGCCTTTTTGAAGGTTTCGTAAACATACAAAGAGGTATTGATCCCATTGTTGAAGATCAATGTCTTGGTCCCCTTTGCGATTTCCTCATAGGCGGAAAGCAATTTGCCCAACATGCTGTGGTTGCCATAGAACTCATCGGAAGATTTTACGGTATAGTCCCCGTGAATGCCCAGTTTGAGGGTCTTGAGGCTCACATCGTAGTTGTACAGTTTGGCCTTCGCCAAAAAATTCTTTTCGATCAATGATTTTATGGACTCTCCAATGATCAAGTGCTTGTAATGGTCCTTCATGGGGAGCTTGATGTTGGAGCTCAAAGGTGTTGCGGTCACCCCAAGAATCGTGGATTTTTCAAAATATTTGAACAGCTTTCGGAAGGAATTGTAGTGTGCCTCATCGATGATGACAAGGCCTATGTTGTCAATTTTCACTTTTTCTTCCTGTAACCGGTTGTTCAGGGTCTCCACCATGGCCACAAAGCACATATAGTCCGCCTGGTCCTGGAGTTCTTTTACCTCACTGTTGATGATCTTGTTCGCCACACCAAAGCCGTGGAGCATTTGGGAGGTCTGTTTGCTCAGCTCTATGCGGTGGGTCAGCACCATTACCTTTTTTCCAGTATTCTGGATAAACCTTCGGGTAATTTCGGAAAACACCACCGTTTTGCCCCCACCTGTGGGCAATTGATACAGGATGTTGGTCCCTTCCGGGAGTTCATCCAGGTGCTTGAAGATCTTGCGCAGGTCTTCTTGCTGGTAATCGTATAGGGTTTTCTTGTTGACTTCTTTCTTTACCTCCAAAGGAAAATGGGTTAGATGGGCTCCAAATTAAAAAACCCTACAAAATTAGGGGTTTTTTGCGCTTCTGGGAAGAAGTGACCTTGCTTTTCTATCAAGATACTATCAACAATTGGTTTTTGAAAGGTGATTTTAGCCAATCCTGATTTTGGTTATAACATTTTGATAACAATAACATTTACGGTTTGGAAAATAGGGCATAAAAATGTATTATGTAAGCTTATAACACTAAGAAACCATATACAGGAATGAGGCAGCTAAAAATCATCAAACAGGTCACCAACCGGGAATCCAAATCACTGGACAAATACTTGCAGGATATCAGTAAGATCGATTTGATAACTGCACAGGAAGAGGTGGAACTTGCGCAAAAGATCAGGGCCGGAGACCAATTGGCCCTGGAAAAGCTGACCAATGCCAACCTCCGTTTTGTGGTGTCCGTGGCAAAGCAGTACCAGAACCAAGGGCTCAAGCTGCCCGATCTGATCAATGAGGGTAATGTGGGTTTGGTGAAAGCGGCCAAACGGTTTGATGAGACCAGGGGCTTTAAGTTCATTTCGTATGCGGTTTGGTGGATCAGGCAATCCATTCTTCAGGCCCTCGCGGAGCAATCAAGGGTGGTCCGGCTTCCCCTGAACAAAATCGGCTCCATCAATAAGATCAAAAAAACATTTTCCTATCTGGAGCAGGCCCATGAGCGGCCACCATCCGCAGAGGAAATCGCCAAGGAACTCGATATGACCGTTACAGAGGTGAAACAATCCTTGAAAAACACAGGCAGACATGTGTCCATGGATGCCCCGCTCAAGGAAGGGGAAACGTCCAACCTGTATGACGTGATCAGGGCCGGGGATTCCCCAAAACCGGACAAGGGACTGATGCACCAGTCCCTGAACACGGAGATCAACCGTGCATTGGATACCCTATCGCCCCGTGAAGCTGATGTGGTGCGGTTGTATTATGGCATCGGGAATCAGCCCTCCATGACCCTTGAGGAGATCGGGACCACTTTTGACCTGACCCGGGAGCGTGTGAGGCAGATACGTGAAAAGGCCATCCGGAAACTGCGGCATACCTCCAAGAGCAAGATCTTAAAATCGTATTTGGGGTGACCCAAAATAGAAAAGGGGATGCAGTTTCGCATCCCCTTTTCCATGATATCCATAAACACTTAGGGGTGGCTCAATTGATTGATATCAGAATCAACGAGCATTTCGTTCAAATCCCGGATAAAATTCAGGTAGGCTGTGTTTTCTTGGTTATGATTTTTCATGGGGCAACATTTGGGGTTAGTCAACTATAAATAATCAAGTTCGGCAAGTTCATTGATGCTCAAGATCTCGTTGAGTTCTTGAAGGAATGCCAAGTATTCTTCTCCGTAGGTGTCGTATAACATCGCTGTCGTTGGTTTATGTTTGGGTCTTTGGTTATAACGTGAATCTAGCTCAAAGATTATGGTGAGACAACAAATTGTGGCGAAATGCGGGACAATGGTTGTGAAATTTCATTTTCATTTTGTTTCCAAAATATCCAGCGCCACTTCAAACTCAAGATCGGGATCTATCTTGCTCGGCCTAATGTTGAACTCGTCATAGATAAAACAAAGATTCATGGGCAATCTTCTTCGCTCGCTCTCCGTGATCATTCCCAACTTGGACAAAAGGGCACATTTGACCTCAAAGGCCTTGTTGCTGATTTTGGGGTCTTCATGGGTCTCCAGTTCGGTCAGGAACGGGATTTCCTTTTTGTCCCCCACTTCCAGCATTTCATTGATGAGCATCAATCGGCACTCCAGGTCCTTGGTATGCTGGAACAATGGGTAAAAAACACTTTGCAGGTAGGTTGGGAGTCCGTTTTCTGTCATGATATTTGGTTTTTAAATGGTTCTGAGCACTTGCATTTCGAAGTTCACTTGCTCATCAACTTTGGGAAATTCCGCCAAGAATTGGTTGTACAGGAACGAAAGGTGTTTCATGTCTTTGTCCGTTCTGCAAAGGATGGCCATTTGCTGTACGGTTTCCAAAAGACCAAAGGTTTTCATCATCCGTAGGTTGGGGACCACTTTCTGGCAAGCAAGGTCCAAGGATTCATGGTCCTCATTTTTGATGTGGACATGTGCGCTGCCAATGAACTCCAGAACATTTTGCCTGAACATCCGCACCAATTCTTCCATAAGGTCCATTTGGCCCATGCATTCCTCCAAAACGGATTTCAGGCTTATGCTGTGGTCCGCATCCGGTTCGAGGTTTCTTTCGATGGTATGAAAATATGCAGGCATAGAGTTTCCTATATTCGTTTTATTGTTTTCTTGGCTTTGGACCAATGTCCTCAGTGCTTGTAGCAGTTCCCGTTGTTCGTTGTTTAGCTGGGTGTTTTCCAGGGCATTGATCAATTTCATAATTGTGGGCTGCTTTTGGGGCGTTTTTTGTCGGTCCGCAGGGTTCCCCCCCAAACCTTGAATGCCCGCCCTTTGGCAAATTTCTTCGAGCTGTTTGATTTCGCTCACGCCAAAGACTTTGTCTTCCAGCCCATGTTTGAATACTTCAAAGGATTTTTTCAGTTCACCAGCCTCTACCGTGCCCAGTTCCTCATATGAAAAAGAGCTCAATCCTATTTCCAGTTTTTCCAAGTATGAAAGCAGTTCTCGTGTTCCCAAAATTGTACGGGTAAAAAGTTAATATTCCATACTAAAAATCTGTATAAAACCAAGGGATCACAATTTATTGTTCCGTAGGATTCGGATTTTGTTGTCAAATTGCGTTATTTGTAGGTGTAAAAAACCGACCATGAAACACTTTTATCTTTTCTGTAGCCTCGTCCTGTTCATTTCCTGCGGGGAAAAGCAACCCAAAAAAGCTGAAACCTTGGAAGAAAAAGCACAACGGATCCATGATTCCGTCATCACAATTGATACACATGATGATATCAACATCAACAATTTTACGGACAGCATCAACTATACCCAACGACTGGACACCCAGGTGAACCTTCCCAAAATGGAGGAAGGCGGATTGGATGTGGCCTGGCTGATAGTTTACACCGGACAGGACTCCCTGAACACCGAGGGTTATGCCAAGGCATCCGAGAATGCAATCTCCAAATTTGAGGCCATCCATAGACTGTGCGAGGAAATCGCCCCAGACCAAATAGAACTGGCCCTGAATTCTGCCGATGTGAGACGAATTGTTGCCGCTGGGAAGAAAGTGGCCATGATCGGGGTCGAAAACGCCTATCCGATCGGAGAGGATATGTCCAAATTTGAAGAATATCATAAGCGGGGAGCACGCTATATTTCATTGGCACACAATGGGCATAGCCAATTTAGCGACTCCAATACCGGAGAACAGGATAGTATTTGGCTGCATAACGGACTTAGCGAACTGGGCAAGCAAGCAGTTGTCGAAATGAACCGATTGGGGATCATGATCGATATCTCCCACCCTTCCAAAGAGGCCATGGTACAGATGGTGGAACTGTCAAAGGCTCCCATTATCGCTTCCCACTCCTCTGCACGGGCATTGTGCGGACATAGCCGAAACCTGGATGATGAGCAGCTTTTGATGCTGAAGGAAAATGGAGGTGTGGTACAGACAGTCGCTTTTAGTTCTTATTTGAATACAGAAAAGCATGAGGCGCGTGCCGAATACATGAAGGGTGTATATCAAAAAGTGGCCGATTCCCTTGGGATTGCATGGTATGAGCGTTCCCAATTCTCTTCATTGACACCGGAACAACGTGATACATTTTTTGCCAATTATGGCAAAGTAAGGGATATTGGAGAAGAATTGGCGGAAAAGGATCCGAATGTTCCACCCGCCGTAAATGTTTCCGACTTTGTGGACCATATTGATTACATTGTGAAGTTGATCGGGATAGACCATGTCGGTATCAGCTCCGATTTTGACGGAGGTGGCGGTATTGAAGGTTGGTCGGATGCTTCGGAGACCTTCAATGTGACCTTGGAATTGGTGAAACGTGGCTATTCCGAAGAGGACATTGCCAAATTGTGGGGCGAAAACCTATTGCGTGTGCTGGACGAAGTTCAGGCCATCGCCAAGACCATCAATTAAGGATCAAGAGTTTTCCTCCTTTTCCTTTTTGGCCAACCGGTCCTTTACGTACTCGATCTTGGTCTTGCCGTGGGGCTTGGGGTTTCCCTTTTCATCGAGGTTCACCATGATGATGTTGTCCACGGTGACAATGCTTTCGTGCGTCATTTTGTTCCTGACCTCGCAGTTCAGGGAGATGGAAGTCGTCCCGAATTTGATCACATCAATGCCGATTTCTATGATATCGCCCTCCACGGCTGTACTCATAAAGTTGATTTCGGACATATATTTGGTGACCACTTTCTTGTTCTCCAACTGAATGATGCTGTACAGGGCAGCTTCCTCATCCACCCAGGCCAGTACCCTACCGCCAAAAAGAGTTCCATTGGCGTTCAAATCTTCTGGTTTTACCCATTTCCTTGTATGAAATCGCATGGTTGAAACTTTTAAAATTTGGAACAAAGGTAGCGCAATATCGCAAAGGTTTTCTTTGGCGAGGGAGTGAATTTTCCCTAATTGCCGATTTGGAATATTTCAATATCAGAGAGTACGGAGTCGATAAAATTGAAAGCTCCAGATCTCAAAATTGATGATTCAGAGGTCAACCGAACAGATCCCCCAAGGTGTTCAAGGTATTTTTGGGGATGTGTAAGTCACATCCCAGTGCCGGGTTGAGTCGTTTGATGAGATAGGCCGAGAGCAAAGGGGATTCGAGTTCCATGTTCTGGTGCACGAAGAAGTGAATGTTTTTCAATCCGTGTGATTTCCATGTGGACAAGCGTTCAATCCAGTCATCCAATCGGGGGTAATCGGATTGATGGTTTGCCCCCACGTAGCGGATAAAGGCCTCATTGTTGGTAAGGCGCATGTGCATCAGGTCCCTCCTGCCCGCCGTATCCACCAGCACATTGGCTATGCCGTTCTCCTGCAACAAATGGTAGAGTTCCCCGGCCACTTTTTCATCATTGAACCAATCCGTATGCCGGAACTCCAAGGCCAAGGGAAATTCTTTGGGCCAATATTCCACAAACCGCACTACCCTGTCCCAGTTTTTGGACCCAAAATTGTTGTGCATCTGCAAAAAAATGGTGCCCAGCTTTTCCCTTAGCAATGCGGTCACTTCCAAATAGCGATCTACCACGGGATATACTTGCTCGTTAAGACGGCGTAAATGGCTCACCTCATTGCTCATTTTTGGGAAGAACTTAAATCCCTCCGGGGTCTTTTCATACCATTTCTCATACTGCTCAGCTGGAAAAATACGGTAGAAAGTGGCGTTGAGTTCTATACAATTGAACTGGGAGGAATAGTAGGCCAACTCGTCCTTGGTGCCCCTGGGGTAAAAATTCTTGAGGTCCTGACGGTTCCATTTCGCGCAGCCCACATAGACTTGCGTATCGCCATCTTCCCTATATTTTGAAAGAAGGGCCGCCGTGTCGGGATGGTCCTTCGGGATGGTGAAGTCGATAAGCTCTGGATGTTCTACCTTTCCGAATTTCATTGGAATACTAGGAATTGTTATGCAACATTTTTGGTGTCAAACTTTTCTATTTCGTCCAATTCGTTTTTTTTCTGGGCCTGTTCCTCTTCGATATCAAAGTCATCTTGAAGGCCGAGCCAGAATTTCGCCGAATTGCCAAAATATTTACTGAGCCGAAGCGCTGTGTCGGCAGTAATCCTACGCCTACCTTTTAATATCTCAGAAATTCTTGTCTGTGGTATTTTCAAATCTTTTGAAAGCCGATAAGCCGAAATTTCAAGAGGCTCAAGAAATTCAAGATTCAAAACCTCACCAGGATGTACATTTGCCAACTTTTCCATTTCAATTTTTTTAATGATAATCTATTATTTCAACCTCGCTTGCATTTCCATATTCCCATCGAAAAATGATTCTCCATTGTTTGTTGATTCTAATGCTGTAAAATTCGCTCAACTTTCCAGTGAGTTTTTCAAGCCGATTGGAGGGCGGGATTCGTAAATCCGCAATATCTTGTGAGTTGTTGAGCATTCTCAGCTTTCGTCGCCCCGTATTTTGTATGTCAAGGGGTATTTTTTTGACTCGGATACCGTTCCAAATTCTCTCGGTTTCTTTTGAGCCAAAAGACACAATCATACTCCTGATTTACGTTACTAACGTCAAAAGTAAGTATTTTTCAGAAAACATCAAAATTTATGAGATCTAGTAGGTGTATATACACAACACGCAAGGTTTTGCAAAGGTTGGGCCACACATGATCCTCACTGCCTGCTCCTCCAGCGGCTGATTAAAGCCAAATTACAAAGGTCCATTAAACTTCTACTGCTGATGGACAAGGATAACAGGAAGAAGAACAGAGAAACAGAGAAACAGAGAAACATCTAATTTCGAAGTTGGACATTCGTCTGTTTCTCTGTTCTTCTGTTTATACAATCCGCAGCTTGGCATAGTTGAGCATGATTTTTTTCTCTCCATTCTTTTCAAACAAAATGGTGGCCACCGGGTTGTGGGCAGAACCTTCTACGCTGGACACGGTTCCGAAACCAAATTTCTGGTGTTCTACTTTTTGTCCGGCCTGTAGTTGTGAAGTATCGCTCGCCACAAAATCGGCAGACGGTACATGTGTTACCACTTTGGGTGGTTGTACCGGCAGGTATTCGGGTTTGGCAGATGGTTTGCGACTTGGTGGCGGACCATATTTTCTTTCGGCTG